>JANQQS010000043.1 GCA_028284955.1 Myxococcota bacterium
CCTCCGGGTTGACCCCGGCAGTCTCCTTTGAGTGCCCAACTAAATGATGGCAACGAAGGATAAGGGTTGCGCTCGTTGCGGGACTTAACCCAACATCTCACGACACGAGCTGACGACAGCCATGCAGCACCTGGACCGGAGTTCTCTTGCGAGCACTCCCGAGTTTCGTCAGGATTCTCCGTTTTTCTAGCCCTGGTAAGGTTCTGCGCGTTGCTTCGAATTAAACCACATGCTCCACTGCTTGTGCGGGCCCCCGTCAATTCCTTTGAGTTTTAGCCTTGCGGCCGTACTCCCCAGGCGGAGCACTTAACGCGTTAGCTACGGCACAGCAGAGGTCAATATCCGCTGCACCTAGTGCTCATCGTTTACGGCGTGGACTACCAGGGTATCTAATCCTGTTTGCTCCCCACGCTTTCGCGTCTCAGCGTCAGTAAATGTCCAGGTGGCCGCCTTCGCCACTGATGTTCCTCCCGATATCTACGAATTTCACCTCTACACCGGGAATTCCGCCACCCTCTCCATTACTCAAGACAAGCAGTTTCGGATGCAGTTCCTAGGTTGAGCCCAGGGATTTCACAACCGACTTGCGAGTCCGCCTACACGCGCTTTACGCCCAGTAAATCCGAGCAACGTTTGCACCCTCTGTATTACCGCGGCTGCTGGCACAGAGTTAGCCGGTGCTTGCTAAAGAGGTACCGTCAGTGCGCAAGCATTTCCTCATGCGCATGTTCGTCCCTCTCCACAGTGCTTTACGACCCGAAGGCCTTCATCACACACGCGGCGTGGCTGGGTCAGGCTTTCGCCCATTGCCCAATATTCCTCACTGCTGCCTCCCGTAGGAGTCTGGCCCGTGTTCCAGTGCCAGTGTGGCTGATCATCCTCTCAGACCAGCTACCCGTCTTCGCCTTGGTAAGCCGTTACCTTACCAACAAGCTGATGGGACGCAGGCTCATCCTCTGGTGGCGCTTTGGGGCGCCTTTTACCACTCTCACCGTAGTAAGCGTGGTCTTATGCGGTATTAGCATTCCTTTCGGAGTGTTGTCCCCCGCCAGAGGGTAGATTACCTACGCGTTCCTCACCCGTGCGCCACTTTACTCACCCGAAGGTTTTCTCGTTCGACTTGCATGTGTTAGGCCCGCCGCTAACGTTCGCTCTGAGCCAGGATCAAACTCTCCAGTTAAAATGGTGAGCATCCGTCTGCTCTACGCTTTCGCAACCAGGCCGAAGCCCGACCACGGAAACGCAAAGCGGCTCGATTACTTTGTATTGAACGGTTGTTTCTGCAGCCAGCGAAGAGCTTGCGCCCTGCGCCCACTACAGACCCGCGTACTTTGCGTACCTTAGGTTCCGATTCAGTTTTCAAGGCCCGATTCTCGCGAATCGAGTCGCAAAAGGACCGGGACCGTAGTCCCAATCCGAAGACACGTCAACTCCCGACTGGCACGGTCGTCACGAGCTGTTTCCCACTCGTTTCTTCCCTGCCCGAAGGGACGCGCAAGATAGCGTGCGCCGGCGATGGGTCAACTTCTTTTTGCGTTTTCTTTCAGACCCAAGCGCAAGCGCAATCCAGCCGCGCCATACGCCCTTTCAACTTCGCGCCACAGTGCTCTAAAAAGCGCCGGAATCAGCGACTACCTAGCCCAGAGCAGCCTACGATTCGTCTAGGAGACTGGTGTCAAACGCTCCCGTCGGCTCGCTTGCGGCGGCAGGCCATTCGCCACCATCCCCTCACGCTCGAAAATGCTTCGGCATTTCCTCGGTTCGCGGACGCGACGACTGGCCTACCGGCGCAGCGCGATCCTCGGTCCGCGTTTGACACCAGTCTCCTAGTCCACCTCGTCGTAGTCGTCTCCGGCGTTCTTGTCGTGTCTGCGTTTTAGTAGCAGACAGAAAATCCGATATCTGTGATCGTGTGGCTCGAATTGTGCGTGACGACTCGGCGAACTGCGTTCTTCCTGCTTGACGACTGCAGCGGGTTGCAAGACTCTGAAAGACCGAATCGCGGTTAGAGAGCTCACGTTTCGCGTGCATAGCCAGTTTGCGGACGCACCGTCCGAATGCGCGGCAGCAGCGAAGCGGCGGTATCAGGGGGAGGAGAAAGCGCGGATGTATGACGTTCAAGAAGAGGTTTCTTTCTAGCTCCCTCGTTCGACCGCAAGCGTCGTGGGCGTGCGGTGTACAGTTTGCTTTGTTGGTTTCGGGATTGATGGCCTTCGGATGCACGAGTGATGCATTCGATGAGACCGCGCCGACCTCGGAAGACACCAGCGAGACGACACAAACGTTCGACGTGACCGCGGGCAAATCGGGCGCACCCGTGGTGGTGGCCTATCCCGCGGCGCTGAACGCCAAGAAGAGCAAAACGTTTTCCGTCAAAGTAAACGGCACCACGGTGCCGGTCGAAGAAGACCGCCGCATTAGCTTCGCGCAGTTTGCATTTGCCGGCGAAGTCACGGTGGAAGTGAAGCTCGAAGAGAACGTCAACTCGTTCACTCTGAGCCCCGAGGCCTACAACATTGATGCAAAAGCCGACGGCAAGACGATCAAGTTCTCGCTCAAACGCCCTCGAAAGCTCATTCTCCATGAGGTCAACGGCGGGCAGTCTGATTTCGTGAACGAACGGCGTCTGTTTTTGTTCGCCGACCCGATTCACCAAACCGCGGGCCAAATCGCCGCCAATAAGCGGGTCCGCGCAAGCGATCTGAAGCTTGATACGAAAGGCGAAAAGGATGAGACCGCGGCCATTCAACAAGCGATCGACGATTTGTCGGCATCAGGCGGCGGCATGCTCGTGTTCGAGGCAGGGCTCTACAAGTCGCAATCGATATTTCTTCGCGACGACGTGACGGTCTATCTCGAAGGTGGCGCACGGCTACAAGCTTCCAACACGCCATCGCCGGAAGATGGGTTCATCAAGTTCTATCGGGTCGACAACGCGCGATTGATGGGACCAGGCTCGGTGGACGCCAACGGCATCTACCTCCGCTACCAGCAAGATAAGAGCTTTTCGATTATCCGTGCCGATGAAGCGACCAACTGCCGCATTCAAGACGTGACCCTGCTCGACCCGGCCGCGTTTGCGGTATGGGTTCGCGATTCAGATCGCTGGACGATGTACAACACCAAGCAGATCGACTTCGCCAACAAAGACCTTGAAGACACGGGTGGTGAAGACGGGGTCGACCCCGATGCGTCGAGGAACTTTCTCATCGAGAACTCGTTCATCTATGCGGGCGACGACGCGGTGGCGATCAAGGGCATCACGCCGACATGGCCGCTTATTGACAACATTACGCTCCGCAACAACGTGGTCTTCAACTCGGCGCTGGGTGCAGGTCTCGGTATGGGAAGCCAGCTCGAGAACACCCACTTCGAGAACATCACGTTCGAGAACAACGACGTCGTGCGAGCCCGCTTCCCGGTGACGCTCGCGATGCGAGAGTTCACGTCGGCCGACAACGACGCGCCGCTCGTCGAATCCGTGCAGTACCGCAACAATCGCTTCGGCACTTCTCGCGGGTCGGCAATCTTCGATATCTTTGCGGCGCGCTCCGGAGTATTTCGCGATGTGCTCTTTCACAATATGGTGTTTGAAGGCCACCAGGACGGGTCTTTCAACAATCTTCCCACGCTCGAGACGGCACAAGACGGAAAGATCAAAGACTGGACGTTTGACCGAACCACGCTGTACGGCCGACTTATCGTGGACGAAACATCCTTCGAGGTGGTGGACCCGGGCGTGAGCGGTCTCAAGTACAAGAACACCGAGCCGACCATCGTGACCGTGCGCAGCGAGCAGACCCACGTGAAAGAAAACGGCGGCAAGGCCGAGTTTGTGATTCGTCGAAGCGGCGATCTAAGCGAGGGAACCGTCGTCTATTTCACGTACCACGGCTCTGCCAAACGTGGCGTGGACTTCGAGGACCGAGACGGCTTCGCGTGGATGGGGCCCGGCCAAGAGGAAGAAGGAATCAAGCTCGTGCCGATCGCAGATTCCAACAAGGAAGGGGTTGAATCGGTGGTGCTTTCGCTGACGAATAGGCATTCGAGCGACTACATGATTGGCGCGGACTATCACGCGATGATTGCGATTGACGATCGGTAGTGGTCGTCGCGCCGATACTGAGTCGGATGCGGACACCGACGCAGACGCTGAACCTGAATCAGATGCTGAATTGGAATCCGAATCAGGTGCCTGAATCAGGTGTGGAGTGTCGGCATCTGATTCCATCTGATTCCGGATCGGCATCCGGTTCAGCGTCGGGATCGGGGTCGGCGTCGGGATCGGGGTCGGCGTCGGGATCGGGGTCGGCGTCGACATCAGGTACAGCGTCGGGTTCGGAATCAACGTCAGGTTCAGAAACGGTGTCTGCGCCAGCGTCTAGCTCCATCGTGAGAAAGCAACAGCCATCGTTCAGGTCGTGTAGAGCTGCTGCTTTTGGCGACGCAGTCGGCGTTTAGCAGACCGCGGCAGAACGGGCGTTTCTAGCGCAAAAGCTCAGACTTCCTTTTTCGAAACGAATCAAATCTTCCGTGATCTCTACGAGCGTCCATCCTGCCACTGGAATGCGTTTGCTGGTGCACTCGCTGTTCGTGCAGGTGATTCCGAAGGATCCGGCTGGCGCAGCCGCGTTGCCGCTTATCTTCGTCACGTTCAGCGACTGTTCGCTGCTATTTCCGAATCGCGAGACGCCAAGGGTGACTCCAGATGTTCCAGTGAAGGTGGAGTACGTTTGCGGCGGTGCATTGATTCCACTTTTCTCCTCAACCGCCATCGACTCAACGTCGGCGGTGCAGGCGGTGGCGAGTAGGGTAGCGGCCAGGGTTAGGCGGCGGATGGTGTGTACTGCGAGCATCGGGGGCCTCCGGGATTCAGAGAGGAAATGTGAGTCTTAGAGACTGCAATTGATGTGCCGCCCTTGATTGAGGGTGTTTCGTCTTTTGTTGTGGAAAAACTCCGATGCGTTTGCGCGTTGAGTGCGATATCTGTGGCTGATGCCCACAGCGCGCGGGTGTTGTGGCGACTTGAGTCGCCGCTCTTCGTCTCGATCGCGCGACGTTTCTTGTCTTTTCCCGTCGAAGCACCGATCGGATCGACGTCGATCAGCATACTGGGGGCGAAGACGGGGTCGACGCCCGATGCGTCGAGGAAGTTCCGGCTCGCCAGCGACGAGATGATCGATCGAAAGGTCCAGTCGATGATCGCGATTGACGACCGCTAGGCTCGTTCCCGCGTTCTGTCCGAGAGGCGCCGGTGTTGCATTCGGCGTCGGCGCTTTCTTGTTCGGGCCGCACTTGTGTATTCGAGCTCACGATTACGGTCGCACCCACGTTTTTTTGAAGTCCATCCATCGGAAATCTCGGAATGGGGACTGGATCTGGCTGCAAAAGGTTTGTATTTTTACACTTTAGTCAACTTTATCGACTTTCGGCGCCGACGAGACGATTCGAAGACAAAATCAAGGAAGGTGTGGATGTACGGATTGGTGAATGAAGCAGTACGCAACCTGGTGATCACAAACGCCGGGGAAGACACGTGGAACCAAATCCGCACCAAGGCCGGGGTCGAGGTGGAGTCGTTCAGTCGGATGGACCAATACCCAGACGATCTCACCTACCGATTGGTGGGCGCGGCGAGCGAGGTGTTGGGCGCGCCGGCCGATGCGATCATGGAACAGTTTGGCGAGTTTTGGATTCGCTACACGGGTCGCGAGGGCTACGGCCACCTTTTCGACATCGCGGGCAATTCATTTCGCGACTTTTTGTTTAACCTCGACGCGCTGCACACCCGCGT
Source organism: Myxococcota bacterium (assembly GCA_028284955.1). Classification (GTDB taxonomy): domain Bacteria; phylum Myxococcota_A; class Polyangia; order Polyangiales; family Houyiibacteriaceae; genus JANQQS01. Next base: position 5,795 of record JANQQS010000043.1, read on the forward strand.
GGGGGATAACTTCAAGGATTTGCGTCCGCCTTCGTTCAAGTGTGAGGACGTAAACGAGCAGACCATTCGCATGCACTACCTCACCGAACGACCGGGCCTATGCCCCATGGTGCTCGGTTTGCTGCGAGGGCTGGCCGACCACTTTGAAACGGAGGTTTTTGTCGAGCATCCAGTGTGTAGCCGAACAGGCGGAGAACATTGCGAATTTCTTCTCACTATGCCGCACGCCAATCGCTGAGTTTCTTGGCGCGGGCAAGCTTCCTTTCGGTATTCAATATTTGGCTGCACCCATGACTCACTCCTGCCTATGACTCATTCGTGCCAACAGATTCTCGATGCTGCGTTTCCCTTTTATTGGCGATGCGACGAGGGGCTCAAGGTTCTCGATTTTGGACGGGCGCTCAGCAAAGCCTTGCCGTCGATTTCAGTCGGTGCATCTCTCGAAACGTTCATGGTGGTTCACAAGCCGAAGCTCAAGCAGATGTCTGCCGAGGAACTGCGGCGTGCTCAAGGGTCTGTGGTGGTCGTTTCCGATTCTGAAGATCGCATGCGGCTACGCGGGCAAGTTCTTTTTCAAGAGGAGACGAGCGCGTTTCTCTTTTTGGGAACACCTTCGTTTACTGACCTTCAGCAGTTTGAAAAGTCACAGCTTTCGCTGCGCGACTTTACGGTGCACGATCCCATTATCGATTTTTTGTACATGACCCGCGCCAAAGACATCGCGCTCGAAGATGCGCGAGCATTGAGCGGTAAACTTGCCCACGCACTCGAAGGGATGCGCGAAGCGATTCGCGCGAAGACCGAGTTTTTGGCGTCGATATCTCATGAGCTTCGCACCCCGCTCAACGCGATTGTGAATATTCCGGATGGGTTGCTGGAGAGCTTTGTCGAAGCTCCAGTGATTCAATGTGGGGGCTGCGAAATGAGCTTTGAGCTCGAAGAAGGCGAAACACATGATTCAGCGTTGCCTTGCCCCGAATGCGACCTGCCGATGCTCAAGCAGGGTCGCGAGTTGGTGTTTGAGGGCAACGCAGCCGAGGCTGCTCGATACCTAGGCTTGATGAAGCGCTCCGGTTCGCATTTGCTCGGCATCGTAGAAAATCTCTTGGACGCATCCAAGCTCGAACACGCAACGCTTACGTTAAACACCGATGATGCCGACTTGGGCGCGCTGCTTCGCGACGTTGTTGATTCTCTGGGAGTGCAAGCGGACGCTGCGCAAGTCCGCATACGCCAGGCGTGGTCGGATGACCTCGATTTGAACATTCGCGCCGACACCACGCGTTGCTCGCAGATCTTTCTCAACCTGATTCAAAATGCGGTGAAGTTCTCCCCAGAGGGAAGCGAAGTGGTGGTGCGCGCGAGCGCGAGCGATGCCGAGGTTCGGGTCGAGGTCGCCGATCAGGGCATTGGCATTCCCGCGGACAAACAAGACATCATTTTTCAAAGCTTTCGCCAGGTCGATTCCGGTCATACTCGGCGCTACGGCGGTAGCGGGCTCGGCCTCGCGATTACTAAGCAGCTGGTCGAGCTCCACGGGGGAACCATCGTCGTGGAGAGCGAAGTTGGGAAAGGGTCCACGTTTCGGGTGTGCCTGCCTCGCCGAGCTGGCGAATCAAACCCTACAAACCCGTCGACCCCTGCAAACCCGTCAAACCCTGCAAACCCGTCAAATCATAAAGCGCCTTCGGCGGAGAACGCCCAACTGGACGATGCCCGAGAAGTGGAGGGAGTATCATGAGACCGTTGCGTAAACGGAAGCCGGCTACGAGCGACTCGCGTAAAGTCGTGCTCTACGTAGAAGACGCGGACGAGAACTGGGAAGTGGCTCATCTACGGCTGAGCTCTCACTATCGATTGGTTCGTGCGGTCGATGACCGGCAGGCCTGCGAGCTGGTCGACCTCCACCGTGCGTCGCTCTACGCTATTCTGATGGACATTGAGCTCAAGGGATCCGAGCTCGGCGGGGTGGAGCTTACGCGGCTGCTTCGTGGCGACCGAAAAGGATTTTCGCTTCCGCCTTACGCTCAATCGTGCGCGCCGGTGGACATTCCGATTTTGTTCGTCACCGCGTATTCGCGCGTCTACACCGATGACCAATTGCGCGAGGCAGGTGGGGATAAAGTCATCAAAAAGCCCGTTGATTTCGTGGAGCTGTCGCTCGCGCTGGCGTCGATTCACCTGGATAAATATTCGCGCCGATACACGTGCTGATGAGCTGAGCTAGGCCTGGGGCGCTTTGACAAAAGGCGCCAGATAGTCTCGTTTGCCGAGCCGCACGCCGTTGTGGCGAAGAATGTTGTACGCGGTCACCACGTGGAAAAAGATATTGGGCAGCAGAAAACCGGTCGCGTAAGAGCGCCCGGTGAACTCCCGGGTGTCTTCGCGGCCCATGCGGACTTCGAATCGCTTGTCGGCTGTATCATCGATCAAAGCTTGCTGCGCCGCCTCGACACGCTCTGCCGTGTACGCCACCCGCGCTTTGAGCTCGGCAAACGATGCCTCCACGTCGTCGGCGCGACTAGGCTCTTTACCTTCCAATCGGTCCACGCCGCGCCGCGCCAAGTCCGTCGCCATCTGAATCTGGCTCGCAAACGGGAACATATCCGGGAACAGCCGCGCGTCGAGTAACCCGGCGGGCGCGTAGCCTTGTTCTGCGACGTGTGCCTCTGCCTTCTCCAAGAACGTACTCAGGCTGCCGAGGGCGGCGCGAATGGAGGGCACCGAGATTTCATAGAGGCTCAGACTCATGATCGAACGCTAGCGCCTTTTCTTTGTGAGGGCGACCATGGGGGTAAGCCATTCGCGATTGAGCGCGACTGGCGCAATGATGGAAAAAGGTGAGTACTTTTGCCCTATCAGCTTGGTGCTGGTCGAATGAAAACCGATGATGGAACGTCCTGTTTTCGGGAACACCGGGCCGCCGCTATCTCCATAGCCCACCATGTTTCCGACATATCCATGCCAGGCATTGCGGGGCTGACTCACCAGGCAAAAAGTTCGCAAGAGGTCATGTTCTTTGCTGAATCCGTAGAGCGAGTAGCCACAGTCGTTTTTGAGTCTCGCATTGGCAGGAATCAGTCGAGCAAAAGGGAGGTTGAAAGGTTTGTTGAAGAAGACCACGGCCACGTCGTGGGCCTCGCCCCGTGGTTTATTCCACTGCGACACATCCCAAACCGGTGGATTCGCGCGGCGATACGCTGGATTGGGTATCCATTGCGACGCCTTGTACGTCGTTTCGCCATCGGGCCAGGAATAAATCGCGCGCATTTTTTCACGCACCAGAACGACCTTGCCGTTTACCTCCCGAGGCGCGTAGCGTTCCACGCAGTGCGCCGCGGTAATACATCCGTACGGTCCCGTGACCGTGCAGGGGCAATCGTAAAGACTTCGCTCGGTCTTCATGCGGATCGTGATGATCGAGTGCAGGGCGGTAAGGTTTGCGCGCTTCTCCTGCTCGAACTCCGACGCGTCCGTCGCCGCCGCGCAGGACATGACAAAACATGCGCCCACCACAATGGTGGCGAGACGCACGCCCAGGGCAGCTCGTTGTTGTGCTGCCAGCACCATGACTGCACGAAGTTGCGCGTGCGTTCTGTCTTGGGAAGTTCTGTCTCGGGAATTTGGGGGAATTGGGGTTCGGGAAATCGGGTTCGCGGAACTACGGGAGCTCCAACAGCTGGCTGCGCGCATAGCGATAGACTCCAGTTCGGATGAACGCTAGCGCCTTTTCTGAGCGAGGGCGACCATGGAGGTCAGCCACTTGCGGTTGAGCGCGACCGGTGCAATCAGAGTTTTCGACGAGCATCGAACTCCCGGAGGCTCCGGAATAGATGATTGAATGCCGATCACGAAGCGCGAATGCTTCGGGAATACAGCGCCTCCACTGTCTCCCGAACATACTTGATCGCCATGCTTTGCGACGCTTCCTTCCCACGCGTGCTTTAGGCGGCGCTTCAGGCACAACGGGCGCAGCTTGTCGTCGGCCCATTCGCTCAAACCGTACAGCGAATACTCGCAATTATTTTTGAGACTCTGTCCCTCTGGCACGAGCGGGGCGGCCGGAACGCCCAGCGGTTTATCGAAGAACACCATCGCCACGTCATGGGTCGCTCGGCGAGGCTCACCCCATCTCGAAAAATCCCACCATTTTGGCCAGATTGGCTTCCATTGCGGGTGACGTTTCAGGTCGCTTGCCGCGTACCAGGTCTCTCCGTCGGGCCACGAACTCACTGTCTTCAGCGGATCGTATTTCTGACCGTCGTAGTCGTCCACGCAGTGCGCGGCGGTCGCGCATCCGTACGGGCCCATCACCACACATGGGCAGTCGTAGAGACGTTTGCCAGTTTTTATCCGAATCGAGATGGTCGAGCTCACCGGGGTCACATTTGCGCGCTTCTCCTGCTCGAACTCCGACGCGTCCGTCGCCGCGGCGCAGGACATGACAAAACATGTGCCCACCACAATGGTGACGAGACGCACGCTTAGGGCAGCTCCTTGTTGTGCTGCCAGCACCACGACTGCACGAAGTTGCGCGTGCGTTCTGTCTTGGGAATTTCTTGGGAGTTGGGCTCGGGAAATCGGGTTCGCGGAACTACGGGAGCTCCAACAACTGGCTGCACGCATAGCGATAAACTCCGGTTCGGTTGAAACTACTTCCTCCCGGGCGCTAGACCGTGTCGCGGTCGAACGTTTTGTGTTTCGCGCGCGCAATGTGGAGGAACCGAGCGCAGTGCGCAAGCTCTCGAACGGTTGGGTGGCGAATCAACCCATCCGGGTCAGGTTTTTCCCGATGGTTCTGTCGTCGAAAAGGAGGAAGAATTAGATCTCCGGTCACGCCGTTGTTGGCGGTTGCTCAAAGGGGGCCCGCATGTTGACTGAAGCAGACGTCGCGTTGGTGCAGCAGTCGTGGAAACAGGTTGCGCCGATTTCAGATGAAGCGTCGAAGCTTTTTTGTGCACGGCTGTTCGAGCTCGACCCGTCACTGCGCTCGATGTTTCCTGCCGACCTCACTGCGCTACGCAAGAAGGTCATGCAGACGCTCGATGCGTTCGTCGTTAATCTTCATCGACTCGATACAATTTTTGGCGCGGTGGAAGCGCTTGGCCGCCGTTATGGGGATCACGGCATGCGCACGAGGCACTATGGCACGGTCGGCGAGGCGTTGCTGTGGACGCTGGAGCAAGGGCTGAGCGCGGCGTTTACCCCACCTGTGCGGCGTGCGTGGGCCCGAGCTTTCGGCACGCTTTCTGACATTATGATCGACGCGAGCAAGGATTCGCGGCCGAGCGCGCTGCATCCGAGACTGTAACGTGCGACGCGTTGTAACTTGCGGCGCATTGTAACTTGCGACTGGGCGCGTAGCGTCTAAGACTCGCTCGTGACTTCAACGAAATTTGGGCCTGCAATGGATTCAGGTGCTGCTGGCGAGCCCTTGGAAACGACGCCTTCTCCACCAAACAACGTTCCTCCATCAAACGCTGCGCCGTTGCGAAACGGGCTGATTCGCCGCGCGTGCGCGGAGGCGGTGGGTACGTTTGCCCTGGTGTTCGCGGGCTGTGGCGCGATTGTCGTCGATGCGCGTCTGGGCGAGCTGCGGGGCGCGGGGATTACCCATGTTGGCGTATCGCTGGTGTTCGGGTTGGTCATCGCGGTCATGGTCTACGCCACGGGGCATATTTCTGGGGCGCACTTTAATCCCGCCGTCACGATCGGGTTTGCCGCGATGAAGCGATTCAAACTACGCGAAGTACCGGTGTACATCGTCGCCCAGGTGGTCGCCGCCTTGTGCGCGGCGAGCCTCCTGCGGTTCGCGTTTGGGACGACCGCGAATCTCGGCGCGACGGCACCTCAAACCGAGCTCGCGGTTTGTTTTCTCGTCGAAGCGGTGCTCACTTTTTTTCTCATGTTTGTCATCGCCGCGGTGGCCACGGATGCACGCGCGAGCTCGGATTTGGCTGGCGTTGCGATTGGGGGCACAGTCATGTTGGCCGCGCTGTTCGGTGGGCCGGTGACGGGAGGGTCGCTCAACCCGGCGCGCTCTTTGGGCCCGGCGCTCGCGATCGCAGCGATGCCCTCCGAAACGATGGTGTCTGGAACAATGGCTTCTGGAACCGTGGCCTCCATCGCGTTGAACTCGCTATGGCTCTATCTCACGGCGCCAGTGGTCGGCGCGGTGGTTGGCGCGCTGGCGTACCGCGTGATCAGCGAGGTCGACCGGGTGAAACCGCCTAGTTGGACGGCATAGGGTGCGCGCTACTGCCAGCGGGGTCGCTATTTGGGTCATGTTGGAGCTGTTTCAGACTATCGTTTTCGGCAAGAATCCGGCTTGAGTGTCCGAAACATCGGTTGTTGCGCATCGTAGGGTATCCACGACGGCTGCGCGTCGCGTAATCTGCCGGCGCCCTTGCGTGCGTGGAGCGAACCAAAGGAGAATCTGATGGCGAAATATCTATGTTTGCAGCGAAGCGTGCCGAGCGACGAGGGGGGAAAGCCTTCTCCAGCGCAGATGCAGGAGATGTACGCGAAGTTCGGCGCTTGGCAGGAGAAGTTCAAGGCGAACTTGGTGGATATGGGCGGCAAGCTCGGCGAGGGAAAGATTGTCACCACCGGTTCGGTGGATGGGCCGCTGGTCGAGGTCAAAGAGCTGGCTGGCGGATACATGATCGTTTCGGCGTCGAGTTTGGATGAAGCGATCGAGGTCGCGAGCGCGTGTCCCGGTCTCGTGCGCCCCGGGTCGGGGGTTGAGGTGATAGAAATCCACACGCCGTAGCGCTGTGAATCGTGGATAAGGGCCATCGACTGGTCGAGCATTTTTTTCGGCGCGAGTACGGTCGCCTCGTCGCGACCCTCGCGCGCCAGCTGGGTGAGCAGCATCTCGAGATCGCGGAAGATGCTGCTCAGTCGGCGCTGATGGCTGCGCTCGAATCATGGGCGCGGGGCAGCGTTCCGAGCAATCCTTCTGCGTGGCTCTTTCGAGTCGCCAAAAACGAAGCGCTCCAAGAACTCCGCACGCGCGCTCGGAGGGGCCGGATTCTTCGGGCCGAGACAGAGGCAGGGACGGTTCTCGGGTCGCTAGCCGAGCCCACTGAAGTTGAAGGCGACATGCTGCGGATGCTCTTCGTCTGCTGCGATGAAGGCATCCCTGAGCCGTCGCGACTCGTCCTGGCGCTCAAAACGATTTGCGGATTCGATGTTCCTGAGATTGCGCGGCGGCTCTTTGTCAGCGAGGCCAACGTATACAAACGGCTGAGCCGCGCCCGAGCTCGCTTGCGTGAGGGTTCTCGTTTTCCTGATTGCCCCGCCGGCGAGGGCGCAGGGATGGGGGAGGGCGTCTCGGAGGAACGTGTCGCTAGGGAAGGTGCCGCGAGGGAAGACGACGCACGCAGCGCATACGACGCGAGGCTCTCTTCGGTGCAGAAGGTTCTTTATGTGCTGTTTGCCGAGGGGCACCTTTCTTTGCACGACGAGATGCCGCTGCGCCAAGAGCTTTGCGACGAAGCGATTCGGCTGACGACGATGCTCGCGACCCACGTCGCGGGATCATCTCCGGAAACGTACGCGATGCTCGCACTGATGCATTTTCACGTCGCGCGAATGCCTGCGCGCCAAGATGCGGGAGGCGGCCTTTTGTTGCTCGAGGAACAGAACCGAGCGCTGTGGGATAGGCAACAGATTTTGGAAGGGTTTGCGTGGCTTGGGAAATCCGCGACCGGAGATGTCTACTCGCGGTACCACGCCGAAGCAGCCATCGCAGCGGAGCATTGCCGCGCGCCATCGTTTCAAGAGACGCGCTGGGACAAGATCGCAGAAAGCTACGCCCTGCTCGAGGCGCAGGCGCCTTCGCCGCTGCACGCGCTCAATCGGGCGCTCGCGATTGCGGAATGGAAGGGACCAAGAGCCGGTCTCGTCGCGCTCGAAAAAGCTTCGCCCCCCTCATGGCTCGAGGGTTCGCAGGGCGGCGGGTCGCATTACTGGCCGCTCGTGCTTGCGGATCTCCATCGGCGCTGCGGCGACGACAGTGAGGCGCGGCGCCACGGCGAAGCCGCGATCAAGCTCGCGCCCACGGAGGCAATTCGAGCGTTGATCGCGCGCCGGCTCGATATGTGACGAGCGAACTGCGAAAGGTTCTTTGACACCAGTTTCCTAGGGGGCTTTGGCGAAACGAATCGCGTCCGCGATGACCGTGCCGCTCGCTCCGGCCGCCAACGTGACCGTCAGTCCGTCGCTTGAGCCGTTGGTGGTGAAGCTTCCGAGGCTGACCCAGTGTCCTCCACCAGTGCGCTGGTCGAGGGTGACCTCGGTGGTTCCCGAGCCGTCGCGGACCACGTATTTCGCGTCTGCGGTGTGTCCGGAATGGTTTTGTCCAGAGCGGTCACTGACCCACCGGGCGAACACTTCGTAGGTTCCCATGGCCAGCGTGGGCGCGTAGGTTACGCTGGCGGTTGCGCCGGCTGCGGCGAACAGAAAGCTTTCGCCCAAAAAGCCGCCGGGGATCGAACCGGATTCTTGCCATGCACCAGTGCGCGTCACGCCTGCGCTGTCTTCTGAATCGACGATGGCGACTCGATCTTGAATCACGCTCGCATCGTAGGCGACGAGCGCATCAGCTTGCCCGAAGTTGCCTTCGCGGGTGGTGCCATTTCTTGTTTCAGAGACCAAGTCGCTGCCGCCTTTGACGAGCGCGCCCGAGAACGCGGAATCGATCGTCACGAAGCGCGGCTCGGCATCGGCTCCGCCCACATGGAGCGCGCCATAGAGCTCGGTCGAGCCGCCGTCCGTGGTTTTGATATGGGTTCCGCCGTCTTCGGTTTTCAGGCCAAGCACCCACACCTGTCCGCCTTCGTTGGTGAGCTTGGCGTCGCGCCCTCGCTCCGACGGCTCCGATTCTAGGTTGAGCTGACGTGCCCATACGCGCTGCTGTTTGAACGCGATCGTAGAGGCTGTGATGTCATTCATGTACACGTCGCCCGCATCGCTCGATTCCGCGCTGTAGTTGGCCCCGAGCAGATGCTGGAGCACCGCAACGCGCCCTGAACGGTGGACAAGCTCGACGTCGGCGTTTTCCAGGCGCTCGACAAACAACGGGTCGGCCGAATCGCCGACGATGACCAGCGAGCCTCCTCCGGCAATGCGCGCTTCGGTGCCCAGAAAGTGAACCAGCGAGCCGGGGAGCGAGACCTCGCCTTCAATCCGCCACGTGCCGCGGGGCAAGTAGACCGTACGCGCGCCAGAATCGATGGCGGCCTGAATCGCTTGGGTATCGTCGACATCGTCGTCAGGGGAGCCGCCATGATTCTGCGGGCCGTCCCAGAGCTCCTGTTTCTGCCAGGGAACTTCGGGGGAATCGCGAACTTCGAGGCCGAGCATGGTGTCGGGCGTATCGAAGAGCTTGAACGCGCCTCCGCGCCGGGAACCGGTGATTCCGTTGGCCCAGTATTCGATGATTCGGTCGGCTGCGAATCCTTCGTTTCCGCGGCCGGCGGTAAGGTTGTTTGAGACCGCCGCGTCGTAACCCGTGGTTTCGATGTTTCGCAGGTAGACCGCTTTTTGATTGGCGATGGCGGGGCTTGCGCTGCCGTTACCCGTGATTTCGCTGTCGGTGAGCAAGAGGCGCCCTTCCGCGGTGTTCACGACGGGGTTTTCCGCGCCCTGAATCGTCCAATCGCGACCGAACACGGTTTGGGCGTCCAGGTTGCGCCAGCCGACGCTGCCTTGGTTGCTCAACTTCATGTGTTCGAGCGTTTGGCTCGCGGTTTGAAATCGGGTTTGTACGCCAACATCAAACCCGTCGATTTCCAAATCAGAAATCAAGCAGGGGCCAACCTCGGCACTCGCCGAAAGATCGAGCCCGATCGCAGACTCCGCCGGCCCTTTGATGCGCACGCGCTTGACCGTGCCCTGGTTGCTGGCGTTGAACTGCAGGCCGATGGCCATCGGGTTTCCCGCGCCAACCTCGAGCGTCAAGTCTCGGACCGAGTTGCGGAAAAACTGCGCGGGGCCGGCTCGAAACGAGATCATCGCGCCGTCGAGGCCGGCGTTGTCGGGAACGCGAAGCGTAGTGAGGTCGCGCCCTGCGCCCTGGAAGATATTTCGCTTGGTGACTCCGTCGTCGAGGGCTGGTTGCAGCGTGGCGGAGACCAAGTACGTGCCGCGCTCGAAGTAGAAGATGTGGTTGCCAGAGGGATGGTCATCGAGCGCTTTTTGAATCGCGTCGGTGTCGTCGGTGTCGTCATCGGGAATGGCGCCGAAGTCGCGTACGAAAATCACGCCGCTGTCGTCCGGAAAACTCACAAACTCGGCCCGAGTGGCTTCGGCCGATACGCCGTCGCCGTTCATCGATGAAGTTGAGCCGTCGGCGCCATCGCCAGAGCCTGTGGTTCCTCCGGGCGAAGAATCACCGCAGCCGCCCAGCGCGGCGATTGCGAACGATAAGAAAACAACAAATGCGGACAACGAGCCGCGCGACTGGTTCATAGGGTCCTCCGTGCGCATGGTGAGCCGAAAGCTCTCATCAGAAAGCTCACAGCGCCGAAGCTCTCGACAGAAAGCTCGCAAACGAAGCAAGAACGCACGGTCTGTGCCAACCAACGTACGCGAGCCCACAAACGGGCACGAAAAATGTCGATCAATCGGAAACCGACGTGATTCAAGCGAGTTGGAGAGCCCAGCGACGGTTGGGCAGATTTTTGCTTCCGAAAGCGCGGCGACTGGAGACAACAGGCTCCGGTGTGGGCAGCACCCACAATGTAGGTGGGTTTTCTGACCCCTTTGATTCGCGGGAAATGAAACCAGCGAGAACACAGAACAGGTTCGCTTGGCGCGGCACGGCTCTTGCTCGCTAAGCATCACGCGGGATGAGTAAGGACATGAAGAATGAGATCCGGAAACCTTGCTCTCGCGTGGGCGGGCGCGGCCGTGTTCGCAGCCTTGAACGGTTGCGCGGCAGAAGTAGTGGATAGCGCGCAGACCGCGACGACCGACAAACGCTCAAAGTCAGGAACCTGTGTGTTCGAAGTGCACTGGCGCAACATGAGTCATATACCGACCCGCCTAGGTTCGTTCGCGTACGCGACCTTCGTTCCCGACGAATACTCGAGAGTGCGGGGAGCCAAGACGCTGACGATGTCGACCGGTCGACACACTGTCGACGTCATCGAAGAGAAAACGCTGAACTGGGGAAACTACGCCGTTCAGATCAACTTCGGGACGGAGACTTCGTCGTCTCCTTGGCGTTTTGATACGAGGGACGCGCCCGGGACCCTCGGTCTCGCTGTTTGTCGACTCACCGATCGCGTGCACATCGACATCGAGACGTTTCCAGGCGAGGGATTGGGCGTCGCTATATCGTCTCCGTTCAAACGCGAAGAACGACCGAAGGAGCCCGGAACGCTTCCGCAGATTCCTACCGTTGAGATTTAGAAGACGACGGTGGCGTTGTTCCCTTCGCCGCCGGGTCACGAGTCACGATTCGCAACACGATGGCATCGTTCTTGCTGCGATCAGGGCACGAAGGTCTCGAGAGTCGAAAGCAGTTCTTGATTCGTGGTTTGTCGTCTGCCAGCACATTGGTTTTCTCTTGTTCGCCGCACGAACGGCGCGCAGGGCGTTTTGTTCGCGATGTGGTGCGTGGCGCTCGGCGCGTGTGCAGCGGCGCACGATGGGGCGTCGCTCGATTCGTCCGATAAGGCGATTTTCAACAAAGGTTTTCCCAAGATACAGGAGTACTACGAATCGAACGCGACGGTTCAGCGAGCGATGCGCGAGTCTAGCGTGGCTCTGGTGGCGAACTGGTCTGCCGAGTTTGTCGCCAACAACGAGTGGACCAAGTTTCACACGTACCAAGAGGATCTACTGGTTGCTTTGTCGGATGATGCTGGGCTGTGTCAGCGGCTTGGGCCCTGGTACCTCTCGGACCATGCGCGGAGCGAGCGCGCCGTTGCCGAGGCACGGGTGAATGGCTTCTGTTCGGAGGTTCCGTTTCAAGACCAACCAATGTTCGCCGACTGTTCGGGCTACCTGATCGACTCCTCGGAGCGAGCCGCTTGGGTACAAACAGCTGGACACTGCTTGCTCAAGGCCGATACGTGCGACGACTTGACCGTCGTGTTCGGTGCGTATCGTGAGAACGGGGGTACGCCAGACGAGACCGGCCGGCAGCGCCTCGTTCGGCCCGGGGCAGACGTCTACCCGTGCAGGCGAGTTGTTGCGCGGCGATGGGAGAAGGATTTTGATTACGCGATCGTCGAGATCGACGCCGTCGACTCGTCGCATCAGCCCATCAAGCTTCCTGCTTTTGGTGAAACGCCCCCTGTGGCGCCATCGCAGGTTGCTTCGTCGACAACTTCGATCGCGTTCAACGTTGGGCATCCGAGAGGGTTGCCGGCCAAATCCATTCAAGGGAACGTACTGCGCGTCGGTGCCCCGTACTATTTCGAGCATGACGCATCCGTGTTTGTCGGAAACTCAGGGGGAATGTTGATGATGGGTGATGGCGAGCGTGCGATGGCGTGGGGCCATCACGTGCGATCCAAAGGCGACTACATTCTTACGCGCGCGACCCAGACAGAAAAACAGGATCAGCGATCGCAGTGGTGCGTCGCGCACAGAACTCATTTTTCGTCTTCGAGCAATACGCCTCCGAAGTCTCTGCCGCGGGTCCAGTATTCGTACTTTGCTGCCGCGGATATGTGTCTTCGTGGTTTCGGCAGCGTGCCGTTTTGTGCGCGAGTATTGGAGGAGCTTCGCGCCGCGTGCGTTCGGGATCCGTCGTTGCCGGCTGAATATTGCAAAGCCCGAGCGGCGATTCCGTTCGTTCCAGGGGAACACTGTCGAAACGGTCTCGATTATTGCGACGGCAACACGTTGGTGAACTGCACTACCGGCCAGCGAACGACTTGTCGCGGGGCCGGCGGCTGCGCATTTCGAGATGGGCAGTACCGCTGTGCAGCGGAGACCAACACGAAGCCGAGCATCGCGAGGTGCGCTCGATTTGAAGACACATGATGGCGGTTTGACGTGAACCATCCATTGATGTTGCGAATCGTCCGCGAAGCGCGCATAGGCTGTCTGCCATGTCTGAAGCGGTATTGGAACAGCGCGTTGCGGCGGCAGGTTCGGTCGCGAGAGGCCCAAGCCTGAGTTGGTTTCGGCTGGGGCCGATTCTTGCCATTCATTTTTTGGGGACGCTCGGGTTTTCGCTGGTGATTCCGTTTCTCGTGTTCATCGTGGCCGACCTAGGTGGCGCGCATTGGACGTACGGCGTATTGGGCGCGACCTATTCGGCGTTTCAGTTTGTTGGCGCGCCCGTGCTCGGCCGCTGGTCGGATCGCGTGGGGCGACGGCCGGTGCTGGTGGCGAGCCAAGTCGGCACGTTGCTCGCTTGGTTGCTGTTTTTGTTTGCGCTTTCGCTTCCGGTTGGAGATGGGCTTAAGCTGTTCGGCGCGACGCTTACGTTACCGCTCGCGCTCGTGTTTGCGGCGCGCGCGCTCGACGGAGCCACTGGAGGCAATATTTCGGTGGCCAACGCGTATGTCGCCGATCTCACTCGTGATCGCCCCGAGCTTCGCCAAGTCGCATTTGGCCGCATGGGAATGGCGGCGAGCCTCGGGTTTGTGCTTGGGCCGGCTGCGGCAGGGTTGCTCGGTGGAACCCGCTTGGGCCCGCGCCTTCCAATCGCGGTGGCTGCGGCCGTCGCGGGGGTGACCACGGTGGCGATTCTGCTGCTCCTCAAGCGACCACCGGGGCGCTGCGGGGAAGGGCCACCTCCGCCGGGCGCGCTTGCATCGGGCTTGAATCAGCAAGCCAAGCCTTGCCATACCGCGCCAGAAAGGCGCGCGCTCGTTCTAGGAGCGACCCGTCGCTCGGTAGCGCCCATTCTTGGAGCGACGTTTATTCTGTTCTTGGGCTTTAACTTTTTCTATTCCGGCTTCCCGGTTCACGCGGCCAACGTATACGGCTGGAACACGGGCCAGCTCGGGGTGTTTTTTGCGGTGCTCGCGGGCATCATGATCGTGGCGCAAGGCCCGCTGCTTTCGTTTGTATCGAAGCGCCTCGATCGTCGCCTCGTCTTCGGAACCGGCATGGGATTCTTGGTGCTGGCGCTGCTTACCTATCCGCTGCCGGCGGGCCCTATCAGCTATCTCGGCGCGGCGTTCTTTGCCATCGGCAACGGCCTGTCGTGGCCGACGTTTCAGTCGCGGGTGGCGGAAATCGCGGGCGAAGATCAGGGCGTCGTGCAAGGCGCGGTGACCAGCGCGAGCAGCCTGGCGAGCATCGCAGGGCTCGTGATTGGCGGATTTCTCTACCCGCTGCTCGGAGGCTCCCTCTTCATTGTTGCGGCGGCGTTTTTCGTCGTCGTGCTCGTGCTCATACCGCTGTGGTTTCGTTCCATTTGAGTTCGTTGACGTTTGCCGCGACTACTTCATATCCTGAATCTGGAGAGTGAGCGCGTGCACCGAGATGTGAATCTCTCGGGCCGAGACGGCGAGCGACGAGAGCAGCATCAAAAGGCTCACCGCGAACGCGACCTCGCCGGCCAGCCTCCATTCCGCGAATAAGCAGAACATCGCCGCGACACAAAGAAGCAGGCTGATCACTCCCAGCTCCTGCATCCAGCGAATCAACACCACTCGCCGCTTGAGATGGGCGATTTGGCCCGCCACCAGATCATCCCGCTCGCTCTGGTATCTCGCGTGCAGCGTACGAATCAGCGCCGCAAGAGCCAAAAAGCGATTGGTGTAGGCAAGAAGAAGCAGCGATACCGCGGGAAATAGAAGCGCAGGGGTGGTGAGATTGATGGACACAGCGCCCGCAGCTTGATGCGGGTTTGCGACCTGGTCCACTGCACAACGCAGCGTCCTATCCGACTCGTCGTATCCAACTCGAGAAGCGACTGTGTGGCCGCCGTTCCAATCTCGTCCGCAGATGAGTTTTGGTCATCTCACATATGATCCAGCGTTTGGGTTCGAGGTTTCGCAGCGCACGCGAAATGACACCGACCTCACTGTGCGCTTGGTCGAGCGCTACGGCCTGTAGAGACAACCTTTTCGGATATTCGCCGGCCGTGTTACACCGCCACAACGGCGCAAGAACGCCGCCGTCAGTGGATGCAACTGTCTGGGAGAACCATCATGGATATTCGAGAAGCCAATGTGTTGATTACAGGCGCCAACCGCGGCATCGGGAAAGCGATTGCCGAGCGCATGCTCAGCGGAGGAGCGGCGAAGGTGTACGCTGCGGTGCGTAATCCGGCTTCGGCAGGCCCGCTGGTGGAGGCGTTTGGCGACAAAGTGGTCGCGGTGGAGCTCGATTTGACGAAGCCGGAGACGATTCGCGCCGCTGCGAGCCGCGCCAAGGACGTGACCGTGGTGATCAACAACGCCGGCGTGCTCCAGACCGCGTCAGCGCTTTCGGACAACGCGTTTTCAGCCCTGCAGTTCGAGTTCGATACGAATGTGTACGGACTCTTGCACATGGCTCAGGCCTTTGCGCCCGTGTTGAAGAGCAATGGCGGTGGCGCGTTTGTGCAGCTCAACTCGGTGGTTTCGATGAAGTGCTTTCCGAGCTTCACGACTTACTGCGCATCCAAGGCGGCGGCGTATTCGATTACCCAAGCGCTCCGCGAAGAACTCAAAGCGCAGGGCACTCAGGTGGTTAGCGTGCATCCCGGGCCGATCGCCACCGACATGGGCGACGCGGCGGGGCTTAGTGAAATCGCGGAGCCACCGTCGCTCGTTGGCGACGCGATCGTCGAAGCGCTCAAGGACGGCCGCTTTCATGTGTTTCCAGACAGCATGGCCAAGCAAATCGGCAGCGCGTACGAGAGCTTTGCGGGTCAGGTTGTGGAAGCAAGCATGAACGAAAATAACTAGAGCAGCGGCCTTTTGGCCTGATCGCGGCTTACCTCCCCTGCTCGGCCAGCCGAAGTACCCGACGTACGTCGGCTGGCCTGCGCTGCCGGGGCGCTCGCGCTCAGACCA
>JANQQS010000122.1 GCA_028284955.1 Myxococcota bacterium
GGGGGTGTAGGGCCCCCCCGCGCAGCGCGAAGCGGCGTTGGGAGGGGGGCCCCGCGGAATCGTATTCCGCGGGGGGAGGGGCTGCGGCCAGCCCCTCCAAAAAATGGTCAAACCCTCCAGGTAGGAGTTGGAAGCTGCGGTGGGCGTCCGACCAGCGCGTGACCTAGGCGATGTTGTTCCGCGCGGGGAAGCATGGTGAATGCGATGCCCATTCGAGCGGTGTGGTTGCGGTCGGTTTTGCGGCGCCAAAGGCGCACCCAGCGCACTGATCCGCGGGCCACAATGGGCGTCGGGGGTGGTGACGCGTTTGCGGATGGGGCAGTGAAATCGTCCGTGGTTTCGGCGTGTGTCGCGAGTTCGAAGTGAAGCGCGACTTCTTGCCCGACCGCGAGCGGGTAGGGGGTGTCGAGTTGCAGGCCATACTCGCTGAGATTGCTCATCTCGAGCTGGACCGGTTCGTCCCAGTCTGCTGCGAGCACGTCGCACTCAATGCGCACCGCGCGGCGTACCGCTCTGCGCGCGAACGTTCGGCGTGGATCTTTGCTCATGGGCGCAGACTAGAGCAACTTGTGTCGAACACGAAAAAAGCGGCTACAGCGCTACCGGGGTTGGTTTCGCTACGTAGCGATGGCCATTCCAATCGACGGGGTACGCCGCTGCGCTTTGGCCCTCGATTCGATAGAGCCACGCTGTTTCATGACGCTCTTGAGTTGCGCTTCCAGCGCCGCAGAGTGCCAAACGAAAACCCGGAAGACGGACGACGTAGCGCCGATGCACATGGCCAAAAACGATGGCTCCTCGCCGAACCCCAGCGCATCGCTTGAGGAGTGTTTCGGCGTTTTCCAGACCATGACGAGGTCTATCGGGGGTTCCGTCCGCGAGGCGTGGAGCGTAGTGTGTCGCGAGCAGCACAAAACGATCTCGAATTCGAGGGTGTTTCAACAGTTGCGCGAGTGCGTCGAGTTGGGCTTCGGGAATGGCCCCGCTGGAGACCCGGACCCGCGGATTTGGACGTGCGCTGTTGATCGCGACGATGGCCACGTGTTTGCCTAGTCGCACCTGCGGCCATACGCCGTCGACCGAGCATTCAGGCAGGTCCGATCCCAAGAGATCGCCAAAATAGTGATCAAATCGCGCTGGGGAATCATGAAGGTAGAGGTCGTGGTTCCCTGGTACCGTGACCAATCCGCGGCCGACATGCGTAAACGGCTGTATCAGCGCCCTTGCTCGACGAAGCTCAGGAGTGGTTCCGAGGCCGGTGAAGTCCCCGGTGCATACCGACCAATCCACGTCTTGAGTCCGCGCGAATTCAGCGAGCTTGGCCATTTTCTGGTCCGCTTGCTCGAAGTATTTTCGGCGCCGGAGCTGAAGGTTGACCCACCCCACCGCGCGTTTGTTGGCGAACTGCCGTAAACCGACCCCCGAAAAACTGGTGACGATATGCACGTCGCTGAAATGCAGAATCCTCAACTCAGCCTCGATTGCCCACTCGGACGTCCATAAGAGGCTACGGCCAAACTGCCGGCCCGCTCAAGCCATCGGCTTCATCCCAGCCAAAGCGAACGTTGATGCACTGAATCGCTTGGCCGGCTGCTCCCTTGATCAGGTTGTCGATGGCCGCCTGGGCGATGACGCGCCCGGTTCGAGGGTCAAAGTGATACGCCAGATGTGCTCGATTGCTGCCTCGTACCGCGCGAGTGTCGGGGTTCTGGCCGGGATCGAGAACCACGACGGAGGGCGAGCTGGCGTAGAAGCGCTGGGCTGCAAGGATGCATTCGTTTTGGCTGTCCGCCGGCCGAGGCGCTGTAGCCATCGCGTAGGCTGTAGCGAGAATACCTCGAGTCATGGGCGCGAGGTGGGGAGTGAACGTGAGGGCCAACGGTGTTCCAGCGAGTTTGGAAAGCTCCTGCTCGATCTCGGGCGTGTGGCGGTGTTGGCCAGCGACCTTATACGCTTTGATGCCCTCGGCGGCGTGGGGAAAGTGGGTTGCTTCGCTCGCGCCGCGGCCGGCGCCCGAAACTCCACTCTTCGCGTCGACTACAATTCCCTTCGGGTCAACGACCTTCTCGGAAATCAGCGGTGCCAACGCCAGAATACTGGCGGTTGGGTAGCACCCCGGCACTGCGACGAGGTCTGCTTCGCGCAAACGCTCTCGATAGAGCTCGACGAGTCCGTAGACGGATCGGCCGAACCACTGCGGCGCACCATGGTCCCCGTACCATGTCCGGTATACGTCCCGGTCCTCGAGCCGGAAATCGGCGGAAAGATCAAATACCGGCAATCCTTCGTCTCGCAGGGACGCGACAATCTCCGCGCTAGCTCCGTGCGGTAGAGCACTCACGACGAGATCTGCTTCTGCTTTGATGGCGCGAATGTCGAGGGGCTGAACTATGTCGTCGACCAAGCCCGTGAGATGGGGAAGGACCTCGGATATCGGTTTGCCTGCGTGCTGACGACCCACGAGCGGCCCCACTTCGAGGTAGGGATGCCCCACAATGAGACGAAGCGCTTCGGCGCCGGTATATCCCGACGCCCCGATGACGGCGACCCGCATAGATGGATGCGTGGCACCGCGCCTTCTTCCAGTCAAGGAGTCGGCGTGCCGCGCTCCAGTTCCTCGACGCAGCGCGCGAGCGCGTCAATTCCGTTTGCGAAATCTTGGCGATTTCGGCCAAGGCCGAAACGAATGTGCTGGTCGCCGAAATCGAATAGTGTGGACGGAGCGAGCAACACGCCAGCGCTGCGTCTAACCGCGTCGCAGAAGTTCGACGCACTTGGCCCGAGCGAGGGGAGACCGAGGAAACGCAAGAGAGTGACCGAGCCTCCCTGGGCCTGCCGCCAATCAAACAGGTGAGGATAGGTTTCGACGAAAGCTCGGAGTCGGTCGTGGTTTTCGAGCAGGTTCCTTCGGTTGCGGGCACGAAGCGCGGACTCAGCGTCCAGCGCAGCGTGGGAAAGCATTTCGGTGACCGGCGACGAACAAATCGTGGAGTAATCTTTGGCTTCGCACACGCGCTGCCGAAGCTCTGGGTTCCGAAGAACAACCCAGCCCATGCGCAGACCGGGAAGGCCGAAGGTTTTCGAAAAGCCGTTCAAGCTGATGGCGTTCGGAGACACATCGACGGCGGGAGGAGGGTCTTCGGCCGGAGAAATCGGCAAGCCGTGGTAGATTTCATCGCAAAATAGGACGACGCCCCGCTCGTCGCAGGATGCGGCAAGGCGCGCCATGTGGGCCGCGTTCACCGAGGCGCCCGTGGGATTATTGGGGAAGTTGGCGATGAGCGCGCGCGTGCCGGGCAGAAGCACTCGGTCGATCGCGTCCATATCGATTTCAAATCGGTCGCTACCTTCTACGAGGGGCCAGGCATCGACATCCCCGCCCGCGGCGTGGGCTACTTCCCAGAGGGATTGATAGCACGGGGTAATCACCACCACGCGTTCGCTTGGTCGAATCAAGCAGCGCAGGGTGAGCGCGATAAGCTCCTGCGGTGCCCCCATCACCACCTGGTCGGGCGACACCGCGCGATAGCGGCCGGCCACGCGTGCGCGGAGCGCGGGGTCTCCCTGCGGATCTGAATACATCAGAGGTTGGGAAAGCAGCTGAGTGGGATCGCGACCGGCGAGTTCCAGCAGTTCCCCCACCGTCACTGTTTCACAATCTGAACAGCACAGCGGAAACCGAGTGACAAACTCATGCTCGGAAAAAAAACGCTCAAGCTTAAACGGGCGCATGAACCCCAAATTACGCGCGTCCCCGCACAGAAGCTAGGATAACGCCGCTCGTACGAATGCGTTCAATCAAGGGCAGGGGCAGCCGCACTCGGGGCGAAAGGCCGCCGTTCGACTATCGTTTGCTGTATTGGAACTTCTTCCGCGCCCCGGGCTGCCCCGGCTTCTTTCGTTCCTTCACGCGGGAATCGCGGGTCAGCAGACCGGCACGCTTGAGCCCTGGTCGAAACGTTTCATCAAAAACGATGAGCGCGCGAGAAATCCCATGACGCACCGCCTGAGCCTGGGAGGCCACGCCTCCGCCGTGTACGTTCACGTCGGCGTCAAACTGCCCCTGCTTGGCGATGACCGCGAAGGGCTGCGCGGCGACCATGCGGAGACTTTCGTTCGGGAAGTAGTCCTCGAAGCTGCGGCCGTTGATGCGGATCACGCCGGGCCCCGATTTGAGGAATACGCGGGCTACCGCGGTTTTGCGTTTTCCCGTGCCGTAACTTCGACCATCAATAAGCTTTTTCTGCGCCATACGTTTCCTAGAGCCGATTTCGGACTAAAATCGAAAAATCTCAGGGTTTTGAGCTGAGTGGGGATGAACTGCCCCGCCGTAGACTTTGAGTTTCTTGGCCATGCGTCGGCCCAGCGAGTTCTTTGGCAGCATCCCTTTGACGGCTTTTTCTACGACGAACGCGGGCCGCCGCTCCATCAAATGGCGATACGATTCCGATCGCAGTCCGCCAGGATAGCCAGAGTGGCTGTGGTAGTTCTTCTGCTCGAGCTTATTGCCCGTGAGCCGGACCTTTTCCGCGTTCACGACGATGACGAAATCGCCAGCGTCGGCGTGGGGAGTGTAGTCCGGGCGGTGTTTTCCGCGGAGCACCGACGCGACGCGCGAGGCCAGACGTCCGAGCGACTGGTCGGACGCATCCACGACATACCATGTTCGTTTGACGGTCTCGTGACGCGCGTATTGTGTGGCCGTCATGCGGTCTTTCTCCCTCGTCCTGCCTCTTCGAGCGTCTCGCAACGTCGATATCTCGCAACGTCACGTTTCGTGCGCTCTCCAAATCGGAGTAGCGGCTTCTAGCGGTGTGCTGCGACACTGTCAAGCCGACGCCGACTGGCAGGACGCCCTCGCCCACGGTACCTTGGCGCGTCTCGATGCAACCGCGGCCCGTTACCCCTGGTCCCACCGCGGCGTCGGCGCGACCTTACGAACCCAACGCGGTGATGCGCTGGGTATATCGCCGTTTTTTTCGTCACATCAAGGTGGACGAACGCTGGAGCCGTAGCGTGCGAGATTCGGCTCATCGCGGGGTGGTGGTCTATGTCATGCGGTCGATTTCCATCTTGGATTTCGTCTGCCTCGATTTTCTGGTTAAGCGCTTTGGCTTGCCGCTGGTCCGGTTTGTCAATGATCTCGGCTTGGGCATCTTGGAGCCATTCGGCAAAGGAGGGCGTCGTCTTCGGTTTCGGCGCCAAATCCCCGAGCAGACTGCGTTGCGCAATGTCGTTGAAGGACGGTTCAGCGCACTTCTCTTTTTGCGAAAGCCCGGGCGAATCGGCAGCCGCGCCCAAAAAGGGCGCCGGCTCGAAGTGGATCTCATTCGGACGCTCGTCGAGACCCAACGAACCATGAGTCAGCCCATCTTTCTCGTACCTCAAACGTTCATTTGGAGCATGCGTCCACGCAAGGCGCGCCGAGGGATCGCCGATTTCGTATTCGGGCCAGTGGAATGGCCAGGCCGGATTCGGGTTTTTTTTCGCTTTTTGTTGAACTACCGCAATGCGCGCTTGCGGGCTGGAGACTCGTTCGATCTGAAATCTTTTTTAGACCAACATCCGGATCTTTCCGACGCTCAGTTGTCCGACAAAGTTCGATATGCGTTGCTCCGTCGCATCGAGCGCGAGCGTGACGAACTCTTGGGGCCCCGGAAAAAGTCGGCGCAGCGGATTCAGGACGAGCTTTTGCGCAGCCCCCGTGTGCGCCGTCATCTGACTGCGGAGGCGCGCACGTCGGGAAAAACGATAGCCAAGGTGGAAGCTGGCGCGCGTCGGGAGTTGCGGCGACTTTGCGCGAACCAGACGCCTTTTGTGTTGGGTGTTTTGGACCGGTTTTTCGATTGGGTATGGAATCGCATTTACGACGGGTTGGTCGTGGACAAAGAGGGGATCGAGCGGCTCCGAAGCGCGACCCGTGACGGAGCGTTGGTGCTCTTGCCGAGCCACAAAAGCCACATCGACTACCTGGTGCTCAGCTCGGTGCTTTTCGAGCATGGTTTGATCCCGCCGCTGATCGCGGCTGGCGACAACCTTAACTTTTTTCCGGTCGGTGGCGTGCTGCGCCGAGGTGGGGCATTTTTTATTCGTCGGAGTTTCCGCGGGAGGAAACTCTACGCGGCATTGGTCGATGCCTATATTCGCAAGCTGCTGGTCGAAGGCTTCCCGATTGAGTTCTTCATCGAGGGCGGGCGATCACGAACCGGCAAGTTGCTCGAGCCCAAATATGGACTGCTATCGATGGTGGTAGATGCGGCCACGCTGCTGCGAAATCGCAATATTTATTTCGTGCCGATCTCGATTGGCTATGAGCGGGTTATCGAGGCGCGGTCATACATGGACGAGCTTCACGGTGCGGACAAGAAGAGAGAGAACGTCGGAAATCTGTTGCGAACGTCCAAGGTGCTGCGGTCTAAGTACGGGCGGCTTTATGTCCAGTTCGGCGAGATCTTCAGGTTTGGTGAGGTGCTTGCCGAATACTCGGAGGAGGAGGGTCGGCCGCTCAGCCCATCACGCCGGCGGGCGTTGATTCAGCGCATCGCGCACATGGTCACGCACCGAATCAATCAAGTCACCACGGCGACGCCGGCCGCGCTTGTCGCCACCGCGCTTCTCACCCATCAGAAGCGAGGGATGGCTCATTCGGAGCTGTTCTGTATTGCTCGCGGGCTGGTGGGCGCGTTGCGACGGGCGGGGGCACCGATCGCCGAGCAGATCGTTTCCGAAACCGGCGAGCCGCGAGACGACGTGCTCCGCGAAGCGGTGCGTTTGTTCATCGACGCTGGTTCGGTGCGCGAGCATCGTGAAATTCGTGGCCAATCGGAAGAACACGATCCGATTTATCGCGTGCCTGACCAGCGCCGCGTGGCTCTTGAGTATTACAAGAACAATGTTCTCCATTTCCTGGCGCCCCGCGCGTTCGTGTCGGCTGCATTGTATCCACACGACGATGGGCTTTCCGTGGCCGACCTTCGCGACCGGGTGCGCGACATCGCTCATCTTTTGGTACATGAGTTTCCTTTGGGAGCGGAAGCTCCATTTGAGGACACGTTCGACGCCACGCTCCGCGCGATGGTCGACGCGGGAGAAGTCGTGGTCGACGAAACGCGGGTATCCGTGGCTGGAAACGGAATGGGACGCTTCGTCGCCCTGTACGCGGATTTGTTGAGGCCGTATTTTGAGAGTTACCTACTCGCGCTGCGGGGGCTTCGTTCGTTGCACGATGCCGGCGAGTCGAACAAAGATTGGCTCAAACGAACGATGGCTCTTGGCGAACGGATGTATCTACAAGGAGAGCTCGAACATCGTGAAGCGATCACCCAACCGAAACTCGATGGAGCGCTTCGGTCTTTGAAAGAGGCTGGTTTGGTTAAATCGAGCAAGCAGGGACTCCGGCCCGGGCCTAAGTTTCAGTCGCCCGAGGATTTGGCGACCTACGAACGATGCCTTCCCATTCACACAGCATCCGACCACTGATGGCATACGGTTTTCAGCACGCAACGCTGACATGAGAGCGGGTCACGTCGACTGGGACAGTCGCGCGAGATGCCGAGATGGCAAAGGGCAAAATCGTATTTTACGGGGTCGTCGGGATCGAAGCGCCGAAGCGCGGATGTAATTTCCTCTGCTGTTTTCCAACTCGCGTCCGCGCGCTGCGTCAAACCCAGGTTGCGGGAGATGCGGTGGACATGGGTGTCGACCGGTATCAACAAGAGGGACGGCGACACGGGCCATAGCCCGAGGTCGACTCCATCCGCGGGGCGAACCATCCATCGCAGGTAGAGAAGCAAACGTTTGCACGCGCTTCCTTTGCGCGGGTCGCTCACGAGATGCCTGAGCCCGCGGGTGGGCTCAGACCCCCGCAACGAATCGGCGAATTCAGCGAGCGCTTCGCGAAACCCCGATGGTTGGAGGCTGCCTCGCGCACGAAGGCCACTTCGTGCACGCAGGCATATGGAAAACCAATCGCCCAGACTTCCGTGTCGACGTTGAATACGACCGGCGCGGTGGAGCATCCGTGCGAGATGATGGCCTTGGTACACTCGGTGCCTGAAACCTCGAAAACGCCGCTCGAGGTCTTGCGCTTTGCATTCCTGGAGCATTTTGGCGGGGGGGCTGCCGATTCGGCGCAGCGCGTCTTCTACGTTGCGCATGACGACTTGCACCCCCCCAAACGCGAGTAGGGCAGCAAGCAGACCCACGATTTCTTGATCCGCAGGGTTCGCGTGCTCGTGAACGAAGCGTACCGGATCTGCTTCGCGAGAGTTTGAACCGATGGACGCACGCAGCGCGTCGAGCTGGGTTCGGACGCGGAGTTCATGAGGCGTCAAGGAGATCGACACGAGACCCGGCAGCGTACGCTACATTCAAGGAGGTGTCCGGCGAGGATTGGCTGCTTCTCTGGATCTTCTGCTAGCGTATGCAGAGCCGCCGTTATCCGAGACACAGAACGTACGAATCCATACGGATTGCGCCATGACCGACGAGCGAGACCTGACAGCCGAGCGAGACCTTACTGGTCGATGCGGTAGTTGCGGGTTTTTTACCCGACTCAATGTGGATGACCGGGGAGCATGGACAGGAGATTGTCGTCTCGGTTGTTGGCCGTCTCCTCTCTCCGACACCGCGACTTGCGCCAATCACAAACCGGTCGGGGAATCGTTTGAACAGATAAGACGTCGGTCGCGGGCTGCAGGCACGCCCCGCAAATATCGAGAGCCACCCGCGCGGGTTGAGCCGCGCCCTATACCGAAGGAGATCGGGATCGATATGGACCAGGAAGAATTTCGACAGGTGCTGCGCGAGGTGATTCTTGATGAGCTTGGCGTTCGGAATGTGGAAATCGGCGATCGATGGCAGGGCGGAGAACTCGTCATGCGGCCGGGACGCGAAGGTACCCAAGAAAAAACCATTCCGCTGGATGTGTTCTTCAAGAAAATCGTGATGGTCCGAGAGAAGCTTCGTGTGCTTGAGCAGAAGGTCAACGGCAACAAGGCGCTACCACAGGAGGACAAGATTCAGCTTCAGCAGTACATCACCGCTTGCTATGGTTCGCTAACGACGTTCAACGTGCTCTTTCGTAGTCGGGAGGATCATTTCGTTGGTCAGAGCGCCAAGTGACATCGGCGCTGCGTCGCTGCTTGCCTTTGTTGTGGCGTGTGCGGGCTCGCAGCCCAACGACACGGTGGGTGGAAGCGCGCGAGGGCGGTCCATCGAGCGAGCACCGGTCGAGCTCGTGGTCGATGGGCTCGATGGTCAGAAAGTTCACATTCGCTCGTTTCGCGGTCGAACGACGCTTCTTTTTGTATTTGCGACGTTTGATGGGGTGAGCCAAGCCGCCCTGCGTCCCCTCCGAGAGTTCACCACAGTGCACTCAAAGGAGGTTGCGGTGCTTGGGATTGCGTCGCAGCCAGGGGGCATCGCTTTGCTTGATGCATGGGTCCACGCGCTCGATCCACCGTTTTTGGTGGCGTACGACGCAGAGCAAACGATCGCTCGCGGCAAGAGCGCGCTCGGGGAGCTCGAAGCGGTTCCTGCGTGCATCATGCTGAATCGTCGCGGCATCGAGGTGGCGCGTCACGTCGGGTTTCCCGGCACCCAGGTCCTCGAACGATTGCTACGGACCGCGCAGGAGACCCGCTAGTTTCTAGAGACCCACGCCAAGAGCGGCTGGTTCAAAGCGGTCGTGTGACGGCGATGGTGGTTGTTCCCCTTCGGGGTCGCGAAACGTGATTCCGTGTCGAGCAAAGTCGCGCGTGAGGTCGGTCATCGATGCGCGAATTTTGCGAACGGTGTTCCAAAACGCGACGTCTTCGACTTGCCGCCGATAGAAATATTTCATCGGCGATCCGCTCATGATGCGCATCTCTTCGCCATACGGGCGAAAAAGATAGAAGCTCACTTCCGGGTACATTTCGCGAATCGCGCGCACGGCCTTGTCGAAGCGCCCATTGACCAATGCTTTGAGCCCCTGCATGGTGCCGAACACTCCGCCGCGTCCGTGCACGTAGCCGGCTGTGGGCGAGAATACGGGAACCAGAGGGTCCACCAAGATCACGAGGGTGGCTCCCTGACGGACCGCCACGCGCATGTTTGTGGTGCGAGAAAACGCGCCGTCGGTGTAGTAGCGCCCGTTGATTTCTTCCGGGGCGTAAAACGGAGTGAGCGCGGCGGAGGCTCGAACGGCGCGATGAACGGGAATATCGGTGAAGCCCGGTTCTCCAAATACCACGGCCTGAGACGTATCCTGATCGGTGGCGCCAACAAACAAAGGTCGCCGAAGGTCTTCGAAACGGTTGTTCATTCCCGGCCGCTCGAGTTGTCGGCGCAGATAGCTGCGCAAGCCGTCCCCGGCGAATAGGCCTGAAGGAAGGACGCTCCACGGTACGCTTTGCTCGGATTCTGTGGGTCGTACGACCTGACGCATCGCCGTGCTGAGCCGAGACCCGAGCTCCTTGACGTTGACGTCGAAGATTTCTGATCGCTTGATGCGATCCACCCGGGTGCTGCCACCCGCGAAGCCGCGTGCGATTTCGTCAGGACCCACTCCGTTCGACAAAAACGCTCCCAAGATTGCGCCAGCGCTGATGCCACAAAACAAATCGAAGTTCACGACCGAGCTGTCGCCCAGAAACCATTCGAGGGCTCGGAGCACGCCTAGCTCGTAAAGGACACCCTCGATGCCGCCGCCGGCAAGACAGAGCGCGATGCGCGCGCTTTTTTTCTTCACTGAGATTCCGGAGAGCGCCTCGATAAGCTCCTCGACGCTGGGTGCGGCGAGGACACCGCCGAGCTGGTACACGCCCATTCGGTACGCCGCGCTGGCTCCTGCTCTACCTGGCCCCACGATGCCGAGAATGCGATTGCGTTGGATGCGCGAATGCAGTGCGCCCGAAGGAAACAGGGCGCGCAACACCATGCCAGCGGGGCTCTCAGAAAAATCGAGCCCCACCGTCGGGTTATGGTCGGGAGCGGTCCGAAACGGCTCACTGCGTGTGTCGATGACCAGCAGATCGATGGCCCGATCGCGAATCGCGTTCAGGGCTGCGGCCGGTTCCTGCACATCAAGAAATCGAAAATCGCGAGCCCCGGAGCGGAGCTCGATGGATCCGTCTTCCCCCCGATGGCTGCTCGGCAAGTTGAGCAAACCGAGCGGGTCCCCGCCCGGCGTACTCGCACCAACATAGAGTATCGTTTCCATCCAAGGTTAGCGTATGCCTCGGCGGAATCCGGAGCAAGTTCGATGGCTTTGCCAGGATGATGATCTTTGCGTGTGAGAATGCAATAATGCTAAATTGAACTCCGAGACACGAACTACATGACCACCGAACGCGGACAATCACGAGCGGCCGATGTGGGCTCTTTGGAAAAGGCTTTGGTCGACGCGGGGCTGGAAATCTATCGGACGGAACAGAACGAAGTCCAAGTCGCGGAGCGTATTCGGCTCCACATCATGGACTCGGGGGTTCGGGTGTTGGTTGCCGAACACTTTACCGTTCAGTTTACGGCCCGGTCGCAACGATCAGATTTCCCGAACGACGCGGCGGACGACCTGTTCGCGCGGGTACGCAGCAAAGTTGGCGAAGGCGCCGGGCAGCGGGGTTACATTGAGAAGGCCCATGCCACCGTAGAAGTGAAAGACCCTGTCGACGACAACAAAGTCCTCGACGTGTGGCACGAGATTACGTACGCCAAGGCGACCTCCCCGCTCAGTGCAGTGGTTGAGGAAGTTCGGTGGGCGCTCGACGTCGACAAGTATGTGGTGGGCTAGTTTTTTTAGGGCCTGGCCGTTTGTTTTCTGAGGGTCTGGCACCCAGACCCTCTCGTCGGGGTACAACCCCGCCGATTCACCCAGCTGTTTCTTTTTAGGGTCTCCTAACTAACCCCCGATTCGGTTTGTGGGATGGGTAAGAGTTTGAACCCGAACACCTTAGCTTTTCTCTCGAGATTACGAATCACGCGCTGA
>JANQQS010000083.1 GCA_028284955.1 Myxococcota bacterium
GCAACTAGCGTTCTCGGCGCTGCAGGGCCTTGAAACGCTGGACGTAGAACGAGGTCGGCTATACTCAGACATGGTGCTTTGGCAGCTCAACGAAGCCGCTAGAGCCGCTTTGGAGGCAGAAATGATTTCGAAAGGCTACGAGCTACAAAGCGATTGGGCGAAGGGGCATTACGCGCGAGGTGTCGAGGAAGGTCGGGCCCGAGGCGTCGAAGAAGGTCGCGAAGCCGGCGTTCAGGAGGGCCGCGTCATGGGCGTCGCGGAAGCGTTGCGGGTAGCCCTCTGCGAGATCCTCGAAGCGCGCGGCCTTTCGCTCACCAAGGCGCAGCAGGCTGAAATCAATGCCTGCGAAAATCCTGATCTGCTCAAGCGGTGGATTCGCCAGGCAGCTACCGCCGATTCATCGAGCGCTGTGCTCGACCGAAGCTGACTCGACTTCGATGGCGCTGCGCGCTGTTGATCCCAAAGCGTGTATCGCGTTGCGCCTGCCTATTCATGGATGCTGGAGATCATGATCCAGTCTTTGCGGATGATGCCGATGCGATGTCCCGCGTTCCGCGCCGCTTCCCATAATTCGGGATCGGTTTTGTCTTGGCGGAGGAGAGCGAGCTGAGGGAAGCCTATATCGGTGTTTCCCAGAGCGCGATCTTGAATGATGTCGAAAAAATCTTCTCCTTTTTCTCGCCGAATATGCGTGTCGTATTCCTCGCCAGTGTTCATCAGCAGCGCGGCGCAGTCGACGTCCAACGCTTTTGCCAGGTCGCCCATCAGACGAGTGAGCCAATGAGGTCCAGGGTTACGGACTGCGTTGCTAATGAAGAGAAGGCCGTATCTGATTTCGCGTGGTGTTCGATGAAAGGTCAAAAGGAATTCATGTGTGTCGATCCACATCGAGAACGATGCATCGTTGTACGAACTTGGTGGTTCCGTGATCGCCGGAAGCGTTTCTCTCGATAAACCTTCGACGTTTGCGACAGTCCGTGTTGTTTCTTCGTCGCCTAACCAAAGCAGCGTGTACTGACCGCCGCCTTTCGCACCGGCGGTTCGTAGACACGCCCAGAATCGCGCAAGTACGTCTTCGTGGGAAAGAATAGGTGTGGAGAAGCTGACTGAGTGAGATGTTTCGGGCATGGTGAAGTCCTGTCCTAAATCCGGATGACTTGGAGTGACCCGGCTGGCATTCCGAGTTCCTCTGCAAGAGCTCTGATTTGCTTTTCAACTTTCTTGTGCCCGGCAGGGATCTTGTAAATCACACCCATCCCCGAGCTCTTGGCTAGCGTGACGTTGCGGTTCATCTGGCGCCAGTTGCGTCTCGTTTCTCCCGGATCCTTTGCGGGAAAGAAATCACTGCCGCTCTTCGCCTCCACAGCATGCATCTTCCCGTCGCGGTCTTGGCCTACGTGGTCGATTTCCCCATGCATCGGTTCCCCACAGTGTTTGCATGCGTGCGTCACCTGCTCATGGTCTCCGGTTGAAAGACAGCTTCGTTTTTCGCCGTGCTCTCTCTGCATGGCGCCCTCTGCACGCAGGATCTCAGGCTCATTGTGCTTCGCAGCAGCATGTTCATGTTTCCCGCCCGGGCTGTGGTCTCGCGCAAGTTGATTCCGCCGATCTTTAAACTCCTCATCAGTCGGCGGACAATGCGGCGCGCCACCGTACTCATGGCCGGGACACGGTTTCGCCTGTACCGACGCGGACGACCCGGGCTCTTGGATGACCCCCATCATCGTCGCCGCATTGGGTGGGCTGCCGCTAGGCCCGCAGTTGTTGAGCATGGGGTCGCCAAGCAGCTGCACGCGCTTGCCCTCGATCTTCACGTTCATCGATCCCGGGCCGACGAATGTGGTGCGGCCGTGTGTGTTCGCGGAAACGATGCCGCCGCCAGTGCCCTTGGACGCGATGTCGCCCTGGCTACCAAAGCTCGCGCCTTGCAGCGCTACGGGTTGACCATTGATCTTGACCGTCTTCGAGTAGCCCTTCGGGGAAAGCCCGCTGCGGCCAATGTTGGGCAGCGGAGTAGGAACGAACGGCGCGGGCGGCCCCGGCATCTTGCATACATTCGGCGTGGTGGCGGCAGCGACACCGTTCGAGCCTTTGGTGACCGGCGTCTTCGGCGCATTGATGGTGACCTTGCCCATGACGGCGGGCTTATCGGACTGACGCGACAAAAGTTGCGTGGCGCGAAATCGGCACCCGCGAACACTCAAACGCTCTCAAGCACTATCCAGAAGTTTCTGAAAACAAGTGTGCCAACACACACAACGCGGGACCGCGTATTCTACAAAATGGCTATTTGTGAAGAGTCACCCCTTGGGCCCTCATATCCAGCCCAACGGCAAATTTGAATAGGTCGTCTGCGGGCGCGCATTTCGTTTATTTGTCGTATATTTCCCCGCCGCTCTGGGGGGTGCGGCAGGATACCGAAGCGCAGCATGCAAAAACCTCTTGAGCAATTCGGCAACTACCAAATCGTACGTCGCTTGGGTGTTGGCGGGATGGCCGAGACATTCTTGGCGGTCCGTAGTGGACCGGGAGGATTTGAACAACGCGTGTGTCTCAAGCGGATCCTTCCTGCGTACAGCGACGACGAGAGCTTTGTTGACCTGTTTCTCAGCGAAGCCCGGATCGCGGCGAAACTCCGGCACAATCATATCGTCGGCGTAGTGGATTTTGGCGAGTGGGATGGAGTGTATTTCATTGCGCTCGAGCTCATCGAAGGCGTTGACCTGCGCGCGTTGCTTCGTGCGCAGCTGGAACGACGTCTCCCTCCGGAGATTGGCGTTCTGATTGCTACCGATATCGCCAAAGCACTGGATTACGCGCACCGCCGACTGGGTTCCGGCCGGGGGATTGTGCACCGCGATGTGTCGCCTTCCAATGTACTCATCAGCTACGAGGGCGAAGTCAAGCTTACAGACTTCGGGATTGCCAAAGTCGTGAGCAACACCGGCTCAGCAAGCGCAGTGGTCAAAGGAAAAGTCCCCTACATGGCTCCGGAAACCGCAAACGCATCGCGGGTCGATGGACGCACCGATCTCTTTTCGCTAGGGGTGATGCTCTATGAGCTGCTCAGCGGTCGGCGACCGTTTGACGGACGCACCCAGGCGGAAACGCTCGCGAATATTCTTCGAGGCAAGTTTGAACCGCTCGCCTCTCGGTGTCCCACAGCGCCGGCCGACCTTGCCCAAATTTGCGACCGACTGCTCCAGTTTCAGCCTGAGGACCGGTATGCCAGTGCTCGGCTCTTGCTCAATGAACTGTCGCGGCTGACGCCGTCGCCCATTGCGTACTGGACGCTTGGACGTCTCGTCGAGGACGTGCGGCCGAAGGAACTCCTGTCTTCGCCTGACGCGCGCGCCACAGAGCAAGGCAACGAGACAACTTCTCGCACGCATCGTATCGACATCGAGAAAAAGCCGTTGCCTCATATTCAAGCGAAACCAGATGCCAACACCCGCACCCATGCGCCAGATCAGCTCCGAGAAACGGTCGAGGAGCCAAAAAGAAAGACCGTCGAAATTGTACCCACGCCGTCCGAACCTCCGGCTGCCGTTCTCGTATCTGAGGTTGTGCCATCTGAGGTTGTGCCATCTGAGGTTGTGCCATCTGAGGTTGTGTCGTCTGACATCGTGCAACCTGCGTTTCCTGTCGCACGACCAAACGTTCTCTCGAAACGATGGTTGGCTGCAGGTGCGGTGCTTGGCGCTGCCGTGCTGGGCTGGGTGCTCTGGCCTTCTCCTCATCGCACCGCCACAAACGTACCCCCGCCTCCGTTCAACCCTCGAAGCAGCCTACCTCAAGGCGGTCTAGATCCTTCGAAATCCACCTCGACAGCTACACCGGTGGTTGCTCCTGCACCTCGTGCAACCAGCACGTCACGGGTTTTGGACACCAAGGCTCTGGGCACGGGGGACGCTTCCACGGAAAAGCTACGTGCAGAGGCGCGAGAAGAGCACGCGTCTCAAACGGCGACAAACCCTGAACGTTCGAGGGCTGCAGACATCGACATTGGTGTCTCTCCTTTTGGAAAAGTGTGGATCGACGGTCAGCTTGCCGGAACGACTCCGGTTCGCACCCGTATCGCCCCTGGTCGGCACGAGATAGCTGCGGCCAGAGAAGAGTCAGGTCAACCGGAGATGCGCCGAACTGTACGTATTCGTCCCGGGCACAACGTCACCGTTCGATTCGAACTTTCGACCAAGCAAGCGAATGTATCGTCACGCCTCAAACGATGAGCATAAGCAACGTGCTTGGCTTGAGAACGTCATCCTATCCAGAGCATCACCCCTGAGCGCGCCGAAATCACCCTTGAGTATGGCGAAATCACAACAAAGATGGAAAGCAGGGAGTCGTCATTCGCGGCATCTACGCGACGTCGCGAAACGCGGTGATTTTTTCTGCATTTTTTTAGCAACTCACCGTTGTCGCGACCGAAAAGCCAAGCGTTCTTGGACAAAAGGGACATATCGAATGGCGGGCCCCTGGCTAGGTGCGTTCATTGCGCTCATCGTAGCGACGATCATTGTCGGCATGCCTCAGGCGGTACGGGCTCAGTCCCCGTCGGGCCGCCGGTGGCTTGTCCTCGCATCCCATCTTGAAAACGATTTGGTTGAATCAGACAACCAAGCCCCAGCGGATCAAACCCCAGCAGATCAAATCCCAGCGGACCAAATCACAGACGCTCGAGCTATCGTCGAGCTTGCCCTCCGGAAAACAGGCTATGAAGTGCTCGAGAACGATCGAGCGGCGCGAGTATTCGAACGCATCCATTCATCCGAGCCCGTCCGCCTGTCTCCAAACGAAGTCGAGGAAGCGAAAGAACGCATTCTCGCGGCAACTCGTCATTTGAGCTACGGCGAAATGGAAGACGCCACTCGTGAGCTCGAAGCGATCGGAGATCTGCGTGAAGCCGCGCTCGAATTTCTCAATCGTGAAACCGAGCTGGCCCGTAGCGCGCTGGACGGCTGCCTCACTGGCGCTCGGCTTCTCCTTCAACATCAACGTGACCGTCAAGCCTTTGCCCACGCGACGGATTGCCATCGTAGCCATCCCGGCATTTCGCCTCATCGCGAGCAGCACCCGTCCGCTGTGCTCAAGCTATTCGAGCGAGCAAAAACCGAACTTCGCGCAGTGCCCCCCGCAACCGTTCGCGTGACGACCGATCGAAAACAGCCGTGCGATGTTCGCTTCAACGGGATCAAAGTCGGCCGGACACCGCTCGAGCTCCGCCGCTTTAGGCCTGGCGGCACCCGTATTCAAGTGGAATGTGGGAAGCGCGCGGGCCGAGTACATCGCGTGAGCCTCCATTCGGGCCTCAACGAAATCGACGTCGACATGCAGGTAGAACACGCGATCGATACGCGTGGAGGGCTGATTTCCATGCGATATCAAAATTTGAGCGAAGAGGACGCATCGATGGTCCATGTCGCAAGGGAGGTGGGTCGCGCGACCGGGGTGACCGATGTCTTTCTCGTGCGAAATTTGGGTGCGGTCAAATCGGCGACCGACAGAATGTTCGAGATTCACCATATTCCCGTCGAAACGGGTCGCGTACGTTCTAGTGCGCGAGCTCCCGCGATCCATCTTAGCGGCGCGACTCGGGCGGTCCTTCGCGGTCAATCGCTTGATTTTTCAAGCGATGAGCCAGAGCCAATCGAGCCTTTTGTCGCGCCGTCAAGCAACTCTTCCGTTGAGCGCGGAGTTGCATCTGTATCCAGGAAACAACACCCCCGTCGCAACCGGATCATCGCGGGAGCGAGTACTCTTGCTGTGGGCGCAATCCTCGGTGCGACGGCGACCGGGCTCTTTTTCAGGTATCGTAACCAGACCGCCGAGCAAACAGATCCGTTCGAACCTGGGTTTGATGAACGCGAAGATGCGCGCATTCGAACGCGCCGCTGGATGTTGGCGACCGGAGCGTTCGCGAGCGCAGCGTTGACGGCAACAGTCCCGCTTTTCACCCCTGAACGCGATGGCGTTCCGTGGTATTCCTGGCTCATTGGCGCAGCCGGAGTTGGAGTAGGTGTTTTGGGCGTCTTCTACGAAGCAGACGAAGGTTGCGAAGCGAGGGCGCAGCCTCGTGAAGGGATTGAGCCGGGCTGTATTGCCCTTGAAAATCACCACGACGTCGGCTCCCTCCTCATCATGGCGAGCGTTCCGCTTATCACTGCGCCGCTTACCCATCTTGTTCGCGCTTGGTTCGGAAGACGCTCCAAAGCCCTCGCGCCTCGCGTTGAGCTCGACCGCGAACATCTCGCCGTTGGCCTTCAAGGAAGGTTTTAGAACAATGGGCGCATTTTTCTCAGGGCTTCGTGATCTTGTGCTGCTTCGCAAGGTCGCGTTGCTTCGTGCGTGTGTGTCACGCCGTGGGTGCATGCCGTTTCGTGCGTTCGTACTGTTTCGTATGCTCATCGTGTTTCGTATGCTCATCGTGTTTCGTATGCTCATGGTGGCGTCGCTGCTTGCTGCAGCGTGGCCGGCAAGCTCGGTCGACGCCGACACGGTGGCGGTTCTTCCTGTTCAGGGCGAAGCTCAAAACCAATCCCGAATCGCTCGACGGGCGATGGACGCAGCGATCCATTCGCTTCGCGAGCTCGGCCATCGTGTCCTCGAGCCTCGCGATGTGACGAAGTCCATGAACGCGGAAGCCGTCGCGTCCTGTGGCGAACCTCGATGTGCCCGCCGAGTCATTGAGAAAACCGGAGCCGATCTGGCTCTTCTGATTCGTATCTTCATGAACCGAAATCGACCGGAGAGCGCGAGGGTTCAAGCTATTGATCCCCAGCACATCGGTGAAGCCGAACAACCGGTCAATGAATCAGGCTTCGCGGCGACAATCCACGAACTCGTGGCTTATGCCATTCGTCACCGAACAAAAATCCAACCTTCGGTCGAGATTCAGTTTTCGGGAACGCCAAGAGGCGCATCCGTGCTGCTCAATCGCGATGCGATCGGCATGCTTCCCATGACCCAGCGCGTCGCCCCTGGGACCTACGAAATCAGCGTTAGTCACGCCGGATACAAACCCTACAGTCGCGAAATCAATATCAACGAATCTCGAGTGATTCAAATCGACCTCGAACGCGATCCACATGCGAGCTTCGGAACCGCCCCCGCCGCCAGCCACGAAACCACCGGCGACACCACCCATGACATTGGAGGAGGAGAGGGGGCTTCGACAGGAGCCAATAGCGCCGACAAGCCATGGTGGCGAAGGCATTGGGTCTTCGGGCCCCTCCTTCTCGGTGCGGCAGGCGTTGCGACCGTCGGGCTTGGCGTGGCCGTAGCGAGAAACAACCGTGACTGCAGGCTGAGCAACGCCAGCCAGTGTCTCATTCGAGATGACGCCAACGCAGCGACCATCGCCGCAACCGCAACGACGGGCGGCGCAGCGATCATCGGTGCGCTTCTGTGGGGCTGGCTCGGTGCAAAAAAGCACCGTTCAAAAAAGAAGAGAGCGCCCACCTCAAACACCCAACTTCACATCAGCCCGCAGACCCTCAGCCTCACCCTTCGCTACGAACATTGAATCTTCGAGACCACTCCATCCTCGAATCGAATCACGTCGAATGGACACATCGAATCAATCGAGAAATAAAATGACCCAACCCCACAGCCGATTTCCAGACACCCGATTTCTAAGCGCGCTCGCAATCGCCAGCCTACTGGCCCCCCTGCAAGGCTGCGACGAACCCCTAAACCTCTGCCTATCCGAAGACGCAGACGAACGGGCCGAATGCATCGCCGCCTGCCGAACCGAACCAAACCCCCCCGAAGAATGCGCCCCCTTCCTCGAAGACGGCGGCTCCAGCCCCTGCTCCCCCTCCTGCACCGCCCCCACCCCCCACTGCAACGCGCCCACGGGACAATGCGTCGAGTGCCGCACAAACAACGACTGCCCCATAGAAAACCCCGTCTGCATCGACGCCAACACCTGCATCGGCTGCCGGAACGACACCGACTGCGCAGACCGCCCGGACACCCCGACCTGCAACCCGACTTCAGGTAGCTGCACCACCTGCCAAACCGACACCGACTGCACCGACCCTTCCGCAGCGCGCTGCGACACGGACATGGGCCGATGCGTGCCGTGCACCGAGAACACGCAATGCGCGGGCATCGAAGGAGCGCCAGTGTGCAACGACGGTGCGTGCGTCGAATGTACCGAATCTGACGACTCGGCCTGCGAAGGCAGAGCGTGCAACCCTGCCACCAACACGTGTTCCGCCTTTAGCACCGATCGCCGGCGTTGCGAATCATGCGAAATCGACGCCAATTGCCAGGACGCAGACCATTTCTGCGTGCCTCTCAACTTCATGGGTGCGCCACGAGGCGGCTTTTGTCTCCAGCAGGTTCCCGAGACAGAACCTTGCCCTCGCCCCTATCGAGCTGTTCTGGAAGGGCTAACAAGCCTTTCGGGAGTTTCCGGCCAAAGCTACTGCGGCATCGATCAAACCACGGTGTCGTGCGAAGCAATCACAAACTTCGGAACAGAATGCAAAGACGATCCCAATGTGTGCGTCGGAGATGGCGCCCGATGTGAAAACGTCCCGGGTTCGCAAGAAATCTGTACTTATCTGTGCGGCGGGAATGAGCTTGTCTGTCCTTCGAGCACCGCCTGTAGAGCCGATTTTTGTGGTTCATAACGATGCCTCGCCGCCGATCCAAACCACCTTCCACGTCCCGCCCCACAACGCGGCGTCGTGTGTTCGTATGCGTCCTCCTGATGACAGTCCCTGTGTTCGCAGCGTGCGCCAAAGACAGCTGTCCTTCCGGACGAATCCTCACCGAAGCCGGCGCCTGTGTGCTCCCTGAAGACGGCGGTGCAAGCCCCTGCTCCCCCTCCTGCACCGCCCCCACCCCCCACTGCAACGCGCCCACGGGACAGTGCGTCGAGTGCCTTACAAACAACGACTGCCCCATAGAACACGCCGTCTGCACCGACACCAACACCTGCATCGGCTGCCGGAACGACGCCGACTGCACCGACCGCCCGGAAACCCCGACCTGCAACCCCACCTCCGGCCGCTGCACCACCTGCCAAACCGACACCGCCTGCACCGCCCCCTCCGCAGCGCGCTGCGACACCGACATGGGCCGATGCGTGCCGTGCACCGAGAGCGCGCAATGCGCAGGCGTCGAAGGAGCGCCAGTATGCAACGACGGCGCGTGCGTGGAGTGCACCCCGGAAACCGAAACCACGCACTGCGAAGGCAACAGCTGCAACCCCGAGACCAGCCGCTGCACGGCTACCCCAGTGGGAAGCGTCGGCACATGCGGAGCATGCGTAGCAGACAGCGAATGCATGGACAGCCACGCCTGCGTACCGCTTCAGTTTCAAGGAACGAGCGTAGGCGGGCATTGCCTGCAGGAACGAAACGGCGGCTGCGCGCGCCCCTACCGCACCGACATCACGAGCTCCAGTGTGTCCGACAGTACGTCGAGAACCTTTTGCGGGATTAATCAGATGCTCACGACATGCGAGGCGATTTTGGCGCTGATTGTGGAAGGGAAAACATGTTCGGTACCCGCAGATTGTGTCGAACAGGGCGCACGATGCGAGGACCTGGGTGGAACGGAAAACGAATGCACTTATGAGTGTGAAAGTGCTTTTCAATGTCCCAACAGTCGTACTTGCGCAATGAATTTCTGCGGCTCTTGAACAGCCTCTAAAAGCATCTCCCACGTACCATGCTGTCACCTTCCCCCACACTGCTGGCCTTGCTCATCGCAGCGTCGATCCTCGCTGGTTGTGACGACCTCGGCTGTCCTCCAGGCCACGTCGTGACCGACGCTGCAGCATGCGAACTCGCGGATGACTTATCTCTTTTGAAGAAACCGAGTAGAAGTCGCGCCGATAAGGGGAGTCGAGGCCGTCGTCTTGCCGTCGCTGACCCACGAAGCGCTGCTTATGCTCTTTCGCAACTGCCCCGAGCTGGCGCCGCGATTGATTCAGGATTCGCTTGGCGTCGCGCTGCCAGTGTATTCAAAAGTGAGCGAGCAGTCGATCGACTTTACCGAGGCGCTGCCGACCGAGTATCGAGCTGATCTTGTAGTACAGCTGACTGGCGCTGACGGCCCGGTCGCAGGATTGGTGGTCGAAGTGCAGCTACGGCGCGATCCACAGAAGCGCTACACCTGGCCCGTATACGCGGCGACGCTCCGGGCGCGGCTTCAATGCGACGCCTATGTCCTCGTGGTTACGCCGTCGGAGCGCGTAGCGCGCTGGTGCCGCGAACCCATCTCGCAGGGTGCAGGGAGCTCGCTTCGACCACTAGTCCTCGGCCCGGAAGCGATTCCGGTCGTACGAGACCCCGAAATCGCGCGGGCCGTTCCCGAGCTCGGCGTGCTTTCGGTTTGGGCGCATGCGCCACATCGCGATGCAGCCGAATCGGCGCAACTAGCGTTTTCGGCACTGCGAGGTCTTGAAACGCTGGACGTAGAACGAGGTCGGCTATACTCAGACATAGTGCTTTGGCGGCTGAACGAAGCCGCTAGAGCCGCTTTGGAGGCAGAAATGATTTCGAAAGGCTACGAGCTACAAAGCGATTGGGCGAAGGGGCACTACGCTCGAGGCGTCGAAGAAGGCCGAGCTCGAGGCGTCGAAGAAGGCCAAGCTCGGGGCGTCGAAGAAGGTCGGGCCCGAGGCGTCGAAGAAGGTCGCGAAGCCGGCGTTCAAGAGGGCCGCGTCATGGGCATCACGGAAGCGCGGCGCGCTGATCTCTACGAAATCCTGGAAGCGCGCGGCCTTTCGCTCACCGAAGAGCAGCGAACACGAATCAGCGATTGCGTAGACCCAGACGTGCTCAAGCGATGGATTCGCCAAGCCGTGACCGCCGATTCGGCCAGCGCGGCGCTCGACCGCACCAAGTAGCTACTCGGTTTGTTGCTCTGGGGTGGTCGCGGTGCGCATGCTGCGCCTATTCGTGCACGCTGGAGATCATGATCCAGTCTTTGCGGATGATGCCGATGCGGTGTCCAGCGTTCCGCGCAGCTTCCCACAATTCAGGATCGGTGGCTTCGTGATGAAGCAATGCAAGCTTCGGAAAGCCAAGATCGGATTTGCCGAGCGCCCGTTCTTGAACAATATCGACTAACGGTTCGCCTTTTTTGCGTCGTTCCTCGGTATCTCGCTCTTCGTCGCCGCATGTGAGTAAGGCAGTGCAATCGATGCTTAGTGCAACGGCAAGATCCCCCATCAATCGCGTGAGCCATGCGGGTCCAGGGCTGCGAACGGCGTTACTGACAAACACGAGGTCGTATTCGATGGTCGTGGTCGTACTAAAGAATGTGAGAGCGAACTCGTGGGTATCGATCCACGCGGAAAAAGAAGCGTAGTTGTACGTGCTTGGATGTTCCGAGATATTTGGAAGCGCATCCCGCGGTAGTTCTTTCCTCTGAGCGACAATCTGAGTGTCGTCTTCGCTACCGATCCATTGGAGCGTGTATGTTCCGCCACCCTTAGCCCCAGCAGATTTGATGCAAGCCCAACACCGACTGAGCACTTCATCGTGAGGAAGGTTAGGCGTTGAAAATGATATCGAGTGGGTTGTTTCAGGCATAGTCGTCCAAAGCTATATGCGAATGATTTGAAGTGCTCCTGGAGGCATCCCGAGAAGCTCGGCGAGGCTCTTGATTTGCTGCTCTACTTTCTTGTGATCCGAAGGGATCTTGTAAATCACGCCCATTTCGCTGCTTTTTGCGAACTCGACGTAGCGCGCCATTTGAGATCGATTTCTTTCAGTTTCTTTGCGATCTTTGGCGGGAAAGAAATCACTTCCGCTCTTTGCCTCGACGGCATGCATCTTCCCGTTGCGATCTTGGCCCACATGGTCGATTTCTCCATGCATCGGTTCTCCGCAATGTTTGCATGCGTGCGTCACCTGCTCATGATCTCCGGTTGAAAGACAGCTTCGTTTTTCGCCGTGCTCTCTCCGCATGGCGCCTTCTGCGCGCAAGATTTCTGGCTCGTTGTGTTTTGCCGCGGCGTGTTCGTGTTTCCCACCCGGGCTGTGGTCTCGAGCAAGTTGATTCCGCCGATCTTTAAACTCCTCATCAGTCGGCGGACAGTGCGGTGCGCCGCCGTACTCGTGGCCGGGACATGGCTTTGCTTGCACCGACGCGGACGACCCCGGCTCTTGGATGACCCCCATCATCGTCGCCGCATTGGGCGGGCTACCGCTAGGCCCGCAGTTGTTGAGCATGGGATCGCCAAGCAGCTGCACGCGCTTGCCCTCGATCTTTACATCCATCGATCCCGGGCCGATGAATGTGGTGCGGCCGTGTGTGTTCGCGGAGACGATGCCACCGCCGGTACCCTTGGAAGCGATGTCGCCCTGACTGCCAAAGCTTGCACCTTCAAGAGCTACAGGCTGGCCATTGATCTTGACCGTCTTCGAGTAGCCCTTCGGGGAAAGCCCGCTGCGGCCGATGTTGGGCAGTGGAGTAGGAACAAACGGCGCCGGCGGCCCCGGCATCTTACACACATTGGGCGTGGTGGCGGCGGCGACGCCGTTCGAGCCTTTGGTGACCGGCGTCTTCGGCGCATTGATGGTGACCTTGCCCATGACGGCGGGCTTATCGGACTGACGCGACGAAAGTTGCGCTACGTTTCTTTCTTTTGAAGAAACTCAGTCGACGTTGCTCCGATAAGTGGAGCCGAGGCCGAAGTCTTGCCGTCGCTGACCCACGAAGCGTTGCTTATGCTCTTTCGGAACTGCCCCGAGCTTGCGCCGCGGTTGATTCAGGATTCGCTTGGCGTCGAGCTTCCAGAGTATTCAGAAGTGAACGAGCAGTCGATCGACTTCACCGAGGCGCTACCCACCGAGTATCGAGCCGACCTCGTGGTGCAGCTGAATGGTACTGACGGCCCGGTCGCAGGATTGGTGATCGAAGTGCAGCTGCGTCGCGATCCGCAGAAGCGCTACACCTGGCCCGTATACGCGGCGACGCTCCGGGCGCGGCTTCGATGCGACGCCTATGTCCTCGTGGTCACACCGTCGGAGGGTGTAGCACGCTGGTG
>JANQQS010000094.1 GCA_028284955.1 Myxococcota bacterium
ATGCCTTAGCTCGTTCACACAGGTTTCCTTCCAGCTCATCCAACAGGTGTTACCCATGTCACCGGTTCGATCTGTTACCTATGTGCCCGGTTCATACCCCGCGGGGCCCCCCACCCGACTGTTTTTTGGGAGGGGCTGGCCGCAGCCCCTCCCCCCGCGGGTACGACCCGCGGGTCCCCCCACCCGCCGCCGCTTCGCGCTGCGCGGGGGCCCCTGCGCCCCCTTGCTCTCTTCGTGCAGTGTTCGCGGTGAACTGCGTTCGTTCGTGCGGTATGCGCTGTGAGCTGCTGTGTTGTGAGCTGTTCCGACTGCGTCTTCTGGAAGAGTAACTTCGTCTTCTGGAAGAGTAACTTCGTTCTCTATCCGGACGCAGTAAACCCCTTACGTAAGCAGGTCACGTGCATCCTGGCGGGGGAGTTCGGGTGAATCGGCGGGGTCGTACCCCGACGAGAGGGTCTGGGTGCCAGACCCTAAATAAATCAGCGCCGTGCGTAGACCATGGGCAGCGTGATTTCCCGAGTCGCCCACCGCAATGCAGGCGGGGCAGGAGGAACTTTTCGGATCGCGCGCACGAAGTCGAGGGCTGCGTGATCGAGGCCTGAGTGCCCACTCGAGCGCTTCACGCGAACACCCATCACTCGACCTCTGGGGTCGATTCGTATGGCGAGTTGGAGTGCTCCATGCGCCGATGCGCGTCGTACCGACCGAGGCAGGTTTCGGGGACGGCCAATGGCTTTCTGAACTTTGCGCAGATAGGACCGGGTCATCGCGCGCACGTCGACAGGCGGACCGCGCCTTCCAATCGACCGACCTACCGTCGATCGACCCGGTGTCGATCCATTCTGCGACGAGGACCGAGCGTTGTGGCTTCCACCTACGCGTCCGGTTTGTCCGTGTCCGGGGCCCAAGCTCACGTCGGACGACGCGACAGCGACTCCCGCGGTAGTCGGTGGCGCCTCAGCCGACGTCGGCTCAGCGGATGCAGGTTTAATGGAGGTCGATTCGGCGGCGCCGGTGTCCACGGGATCTACTGCCGGTTCCTCTCGAAATGCGACGGATCCGTCTTCGTCCGGAGAACGTTCGTTGGTGGTCGATGGATTTGCTGGCTCAAATATACGGGGCTGTTTCGATGCCATGGACAGCGCCGGTTGCTCTGCGGGCGCAGGCGGTTCGGCACGGGGGTCCGGCTCCATCACCTCAAACTGAACCGCCGAATCGAATCGAAGCTTCGAGTCGTCGGTTAACGACATCGATCCAGAATCATCGGCGGCTGCCCAACCCCACGCCAGCGCCACATGCGCCAGCACCGACAGCGCCGCGCAGCCGCTCAGGCTCAACGTCCCTTCGCGCCGGTCGTCCGTTCGCGGCGCAGTCGATCGAGGATGAGAAAGGCTCAACTCCATAAAGCCGCCCGCATAGTGAAGGCCAATTTCAAATTCATCAAGGGTGGATTTCGTAGGGTTCCTGAGTGATTTCAACTTGACTGCATGTCTCTAAACCGGTACGTCGCTGAGCATAATGAATAAGACTTTCATTATCAACACGATCTAATCGAATGCAACCCGATCGAATGCGACACGATCACGACCGCGCAGCGAAAACGATTCAGCGATCTAAGTGTCGACGGCTCGAGCAACCCGTCGATGGCGCCTCGCTCGCCGCGTTTCGCATCATGTTCGGTGGTCTGCTGTTTATCAGCACAATCCGTTTCGTAAGCAACGGATGGGTGGAACGCTTCTATGAGCAACCCACCTTCTTTTTTCGCTACTGGGGATTCACATGGATCAGCGTGGCGTCGCCCGGCGCGATCCTGGCGGCGCACTACGTCATGGCAGCCCTCTCCCTCGCCGTCGCGTTCGGTATTTTCTATCGAGCGGCCGCCGTCGCATTCTTCCTCGTGTTTACGTACGTCGAGCTCATCGATGTCACCAACTACCTCAACCACTACTATCTGGTGAGCCTGGTCGCGTTTCTGCTCTGCTTTCTACCCGCCCATCGGGTGTGGTCCATCGACGCGGCGCGCAAACGCGTCCGAACCCATCGTGTCCCGCGGTGGTGCGTGTGGCTTCTCCGGTTTCAATTCGGAGCGGTGTATGCGTTCGCCGCGCTCGCCAAAATAGAGCCAGACTGGCTGCTTCATGGCCAGCCTCTCGGCATCTGGTTTCAATCTCGAACCGAAACGCCTCTCGTCGGCCCCTTGCTAACCCACGGAACGGTTGCCCTGTGGGCAAGCTGGGCCGGCTTCCTCCACGACGCCCTGGTGGTCCCGATGTTGCTGTGGAAACCCACGCGAGTGTGGGGCTTTCTCTTTTTGCTTTTCTTCCATTTAGGAACCCATGCCTTTTTCACGATCGGAATCTTTCCTTTCTTGATGCCCATCGGAGCGACGCTGTTTTTCGAACCCGAATGGCCAAGACGGTGGATACAACGGCTCGGCCGTTCCGCGACCACCGAGCCACTCCTTGGCGTCAGCCCGGAAGAGGCACGTGCAGAAGAGGCACGCATAGCGCCCGCCGCCTTCGCCACGATGACAAAAATCGTGCTCGCTGCCTGGTGTGCGGCGCAAGTATTGATTCCTCTGCGGAGCCACCTCTATGGGGGCAGCGTGCTTTGGCATGAACAAGGAATGCGCTACGCCTGGCGGGTCATGCTGCGCGAGAAAAACGGAAGTATTACCTACCGCGTACGTCTGCCGGGTCGGACGCGAGAACGTCTTGTTTCCCCGCGGCGCTATCTCACCCATCACCAGGCTCGAGAAATGTCCGGCCAACCCGACCTTATTCTTCAGCTCGCACACCACATCGCCGAAGACTTTCGCGAGGAAGGTCGGCCCAAACCCCAGGTTCGGGTCGACGCGTGGGTATCGCTCAACGGTCGACCTGC
This sequence comes from Myxococcota bacterium, assembly GCA_028284955.1. GTDB lineage: Bacteria > Myxococcota_A > Polyangia > Polyangiales > Houyiibacteriaceae > JANQQS01. The sequence goes on from JANQQS010000094.1 coordinate 2,884, forward strand.
CGCACGACTCATCGATCCGGAAGTGAACCTGACGGCGGTCAAAGACGGGCTCGCTCCGGCCACATGGATTCTACCGATGCCCAAGACTCCACCGCTCGCCTTGCGAGGGGCGTCATGAACACAACGGTGCTGATCCGGTCGATGCTCCGCGGAGCGGCGATCGCCGGGATGATTCTGGTTGTTTGCGGAGTCGCACACGCGCAGGCACCCGAATCGCCGGACGCGGGAGCCCCCAGTCCTTCCGATGCTGGCGCCGACCCCGATCCTGCTCCCGCTGCAGACTCTGATGCGGGTGCCGAACCTGAACCCGATGCCGATGCCGATGCCGATGCCGATGCCGATGCCGATGCCGATGCCGATGCCGATGCCGATGCCGATGCCGATGCCGATGCCGATGAAGGGAACACACAAGAGACGCAAAAAGAGCATGGAAGCGACAAAAAAGACACAGATGGGACGCCATCCTTAGAGACCTCGCCTTCAGAGACCGACGCGGAACCAGGCGGCGACATCGAGGAAACCGCACTGCTCGACGAAGACTACATGCTCGACGAAGTCACGGTCGCGTACGGAGAACGCGACGTGCTGCGTTCCATCGGCTCGGTGCGACGCGTCGACCAAACGCAGCTCGATACGTTTGAGTATGACGACCCGAACAGCGTGCTCTTGCAAGTGCCGGGAGTCTACTTGCGACAAGAAGACGGCTACGGCCTCCGCCCCAATATCGGCATTCGCGGCGTCAGCTCGGACCGCTCCAGAAAAATCACGCTGATGGAAGACGGGGTGCTCTTCGGTCCCGCGCCCTACTCTGCGCCCGCCGCCTACTATTTTCCGCTCATCTCTCGAATCGCTGAAGTCGAGGTCTTCAAAGGCCCCAGCGCTGTGCTGTACGGGCCTCATACCGTCGGCGGCGCCATCAATCTAAAAACCCGGCCCGTCCCTTTCGAGCCAGGGGGTCAAGTCGACGTGGCCTACGGGCGTTTTCAGTACCGGAAGGCACACCTCTACTACGGAGCGCAAAACGATTGGGGCGGCGTGCTTTTTGAAGGCATTCACATCGGCACGACGGGATTCAAAGATCTCGATTTTGGCGATCCCGACACAGGGTTTCGCCGCAGTGAGTTCATGCTCAAAGGCTTCGTACAAACCGACCCCGACAAACGCACCCACCACCGACTCAATCTCAAGGCCGGGTTTTCGAGAGAGCGATCGAACGAAACCTACTTAGGGCTCGCCGATGCCGATTTTCGCGAGACGCCGGATCGACGCTACGCGGCGAGCCAACTCGACCGCATCTCTTGGTGGCGCACCCAAGGACAGGTGGACTACGAGCTCAGCATTGGAGACCACGTCGAGCTCACCACCACCGCCTACCGCCACGATTTTGATCGCGTATGGAATCGACTCGATCGCTTTCGAAACGGCCCGACGCTCCTCGACGTACTGAACAACCCCACCGGTCGACGACAGGTATTTTACGACGTTCTGCGCGGAGAAACCGATTCGGCCTCCGCAAACGACCCCGCGCTCGACCAAGAAGACCTTATCCTCACCCGCAACGATCGACGGTTTGTCTCAGAAGGCGTTCAAAGCGTCCTGCGGCTGCAGTTTGAGCATCCCAAAGCTTCGCATCACATCGAGGCGGGCGTGCGGCTTCATTTCGACGAAATCGATCGAAACCACACCGAGCAGGGATACCGCATGCAAGCTCGGCAGCTCGTGCTCGACGGCCGCGATTCGATTCCCGCAACCGTGAACGAAGGAACCACCCGAGCCGTCGCCGCGCATCTCGCCTACGCGCTGGAGTTCCGAGGGCTCACGTTGACTCCGGGGATACGCGCAGAGTTTATTCATAACGAATTCGACAATCGTTTGGACGACACGCAAATCGACAACGACCAAGTCGCCGTGCTCCCTGGAATGGGGGTTGAATACGAAGTTGTGTCCAATCTCTCGCTGCTCGCCGGAGTGCACCGAGGCTTCAGCCCAACCTCCCCCGGGCAACCCGAGGAAGTGGATAGCGAGTTCAGCGTGAACTACGAGGGCGGAGTGCGATACGCAGATGAATCCACCGCGACCTCCTTCGAGGCGATTGGTTTTTTCACCGACTACTCGAACCTCACCGGGCAGTGCGCTGGGTCATCGGGATGTCGCGCGGACCTACTGGATCGTCAGTTCAACGGCGGCGAAGTCAACGTCGGCGGATTTGAGCTCTCGGCCGGCTACACACTTCAGCTCACATCGCTGATTTCGCTTCCGCTCCGCTCGACCTACACCTTCACCCACGCGACATTTCGTTCGAGCTTCCTTTCGGACAATCCGCAGTTCGGGGAAGTTGAGCGAGGCGACGAGGTGCCCTACGTGCCGCGACATCAGGCGCAACTGCAGCTGGGCCTGATCATCGCCAACTTCGGGCTTCACGCCTCGACGAGCTACGTCGGAGCCATGCGCGAGGAAGCCGGGTCTGGCGACCCTGCGCCTGGAGAGCTTCCCAAGACCGACGATTATTTCGTGGTGGACGTCGTGGGTAGCTATCAACTGTTTGAACGGCTGGAAGCCTACCTTCGGCTCGAAAACTTGCTCAACGAGCGCTCGATTGTCGCCCGACGTCCCTTTGGCGCGCGCCCCCAGCGACCCTTTCAGGTGCAGGCGGGGATCAAGGTGGATCTTTAGGCGCAAGTAGATATCGACGCGCAGGTGGATCCCCGCACCCAAACCGAACGCATTCACGCTACGCGACCGTCGATTCTTCATCGACACTGCCTGTTGCGGCTAGACCGCAGAAGCGCCGAGTAGGAACAAATCATGACGCACCGAAACGACCTTTTCTTATCCAGCATGACTCGCGCAACGTGTATCGCGGCCATGGCGATGGCGATGGCGTGCGGCGACGACGACACAACGGGCGCGAGCGACGCGGCTGTAGATTCTTCCGTCGACGCGGCCGGAGAATGTAGCCCCTTGCCCGAACCCCCGCGCGATGAATCGTGTGAACCCCTTTCCACTGATTATCGGCCGTGTCTCGATGACGAATGGCCAGCGTGCATCTCAGACCTCGGCGAATACTCGCCCATCGAAGCCACCATCAGCACCGTCGCCCGAGTCCGTGCATTCGAAGAAATCGCGGGTTTGCTGTTCACCGACTCGGCGCCTGCCGAAGACGACTTTCTCATGGCGCGCAGAATCTATCAGGAGGACGAGGGTTTGGATTCTCGCGTGGTGCGGCGATTCGATCCGCGATTCGATGTGCCCGACGGCACCGACTGCAGCGCCGATGGCGTCCCGACTCGCTTTCCCGACTACTGCGTAGGCCCTGCGATCTTGCAACCGATTTTGCTCGACGCGTTTATGAACGGCATCGAAGGCTCCGAGCCGCGAATTCAAGCCGCCCGGATCGAAGGCGCATTGCTCTGGTTTCTCTACGCATCGACAAACAAGGAGAGCTTTACCTGCACGACCAAAGCGAAAGACTGCGATTCGTCGTACGCCTACTACACCGGCGGCGAGTCGGCGCGAGGAGGCTTAGGCTTAGCCCGCTACGTGCGACAAGTCGACGAGTACGCGCACGACCGCGCGTGGGACGGAGCTCTGGCGCTGCGTTGTTGGCGCGACCTCGACCCCGAAGAAACGGCGGTAGACCTCGAACGTCGCGAGCTCGCGCGAACCCAATACGACCGGGCGGTAACCGACGGTGTAGCGGCCGTAGTGCGCGACGAACTCGTGAACCTCCCGAGCGAAGCAGAAGCACGCGCTGCCCGCTGGGCGTTTATCCGCACGCTGGGTCCCGCGCTCGACCATCCCATGCGACAAACCTCCGCCACCGACGCGGACGCGTTTGCCGCGGAAATCGAGAAAAGCGCCGACGCCGCAGACATCGACGCGGCCACCGCCGCAATCGACAACGTGTTCGCGTGCCCCTAGGAGACTGGTGTCAAACGCGGACCGAGGATCGCGCAGCGCCGGTAGGCCAGTCGTCGCGTCCGCGAACCGAGGAAATGCCGAAGCATGTTCGAGCG
>JANQQS010000107.1 GCA_028284955.1 Myxococcota bacterium
CACCAAACGAACCCCCCGCCAGCAAGAGCAAGGGGGCGTAGGGGCCCCCGCGCAGCGCGAAGCGGCGTCGGGAGGGGGGCCCCGCGGAATCGTATTCCGCGGGGGGAGGGGCTGCGGCCAGCCCCTCCAAACATCTTGACGCATTGGGGGATCGGGAAGGTACATTATGGGGATGAATACCGTTGGCGAGCTTCGGGAATGTGCGGATACCCGGTTTCGCGCCGGCGAGTTTCTGAAAGCGTTGCACGCGTATTGTGCGCTGGTGCGGCTTCAACCAGAAGACCTGGATGCGCGGCTGCGAACCGCCGATTCGTTGCTCGCGCTCGGTGAGGTCCAGCTCGCGGCGCGTGTGTATGCCGCGTTGGCACGTCACGCGGCAAACGCGGGCTATCCTCTTCGAGCGCTGGTTGCCGTCAAAGTGCTCGAGGCGCTCGAGCCGCAACTGGGCCAGCTCTTGGGCGCGATCGCGAGCCTCTATTGCGCAGAATCATCGCGACTAGGCCGCAGCACGAGGCTTGCCTTCGGAGATTCGGAACGTCCGATGCCTGCCGAGGTCGATCTCAGTATGGCTCCCGAGCAGGCGCAGCTTGTGCCAGTGGCTGCTCAGTTGGCGGAGTCCGTTGAAGCGATCGCCGCGTATCCGGAAAACCTTCCACCTGTTCCGCTATTCAGCAGCCTTCCTCAAGAAGCGTTCGCGTCGTTACTTCAGACGCTGAAACTGGTACGCCGTCACAAAGGCGATCATGTAATTTCTGAAGGCGCGAGCGAGCGAACGTTTTACGTGCTCGCGCGAGGGTCGGTTCGAGTCGTTCGAGGAGTCGAGACGGAGCAAGAGGTTGAGCTCGCGGTGCTTCACGATGGTTCGGTATTCGGCGAAATGGCGTTGCTTTCGGATCAACCGCGAACAGCATCTGTCGTCGCGCTCGACGACTGTGATTTGCTGGAGTTCGATCGAGACTCGCTGCGCGCGGCAGCGACGGAGCTGGGAACGATTGCCTCCGCGCTTGAATCCTTCAAAAAAGAGCGCCTGCTGCAGAATCTGTTCGCGACGTCGCCACTTTTTCAGCCTCTCGATCGCAAGCAGCGTCTGGATTTAGCCCGTCGTTTTACCGCGCATCGGGTAGCTGCGGGGGCGCCAGTGATTCGAGAGGGAGAGCCGGGGCGAGGTGTTTTCGTCGTGCTCGAGGGTGCGGTAGATGTTTCCAAGCGCGATGGCGATGAAAAAGTCCTTCTCGCGACATTGGGCGTAGGAGAAGTTTTCGGAGAAATCTCCTTGCTGCACGACGAACCCACAACCGCCACCGTAACCGCCGGAGTCGAATCGCAGGTGCTGTTCCTCGAGCGAGCGCTCTTTCGCAAGTTGATTGATGCGGTGGATGAACTGCGTGACTATTTCGAGAATCTCGGTGACGAGCGGCTCATGGACACACGCATCACCATGACGTCGATACCTGCTCCAGCCTCGTCCGTTCTAGTCTGAATGTGTCCGTTTGCCTGAGGGTCTGGCACCCACCAGGAGGCACGTGACATGGTTGCCGGGGAAGTCGCGGATGTTCTACGTTAGTCTACTACTGCTGTATCGTGATCTCTAAGCTCGCGCCGGCGGCTTTGACTTGGTACGCGGGAGGGCGTCCGGCAGCGAAAAATATGCTTAGCTCCGCGTGGTCACCCATGTTGCGAATCATCGAGCGGGCGATTCGAGGGTGGGCGACACCGATCGGTCCGGCGCGATCGAGCGACAAGGCGTTGGGAATGTGCACGGTAAACCCGTCCGCCCTCGCAGCACCACGAATCTCGCTGACTTGTTGGCTCATTCGCAGAGTGAAGGTTTTTCCTCCTGGAACTTGGGCTGCACCGAACAAGCGAGGAGATGTGGTCGCAGTTTGCCGGGCCGATGGGTTCGGCCTAGCCGCTGCGTAAGGTGAGTCGGCGGGAGTCGTACCAGGCTCAGGAGGCCGTGCCGGGCTTTGAAGCGTAGGATAGGTCGGCGCCGGGATTCGTCCGGCACGATAGTCGGGCTGGGGGACAGCCCGCGGTACGGCGTGGCCCGCGTTCTGGTTCGGGGAGGGCGGTGGGTTTTGCGAAGGCAGGTTCTGCTGTGGCAGAGAGCCTGGTTGCGGTTGTTGACGGCCGAAGGCCTGGTCCGTCGCATACGCGGTCTCGGAGCTGGGGGAGGCTTCGACGGGCGTTGCCGGCTTGCTGTCTTTGACTAGTGGAGCCGTGGGAGCAGGTTCTTCGCTGGAAAAGAGAGCAAGCAGCAGCCACGTCAGGGATGCGATGACCAACGCCGCGAGAACCCATAGTCGGAGCTTCTTCTTCGCTGGCGCAGCGTGCCGGGCGGGACCGGTGGTGCGGCGCGGGGTAGGACGAGTCGCGCGAGCACGAGCTGATCGTGGTCGGTGCGTGGTTTGAGTTTTTCTCCGCGCGCGGAAGGTGCGCAGTGTCGCGGGGATGCGGCGTAGTTGGCTCGTCACGACCGAGAGCATGCTCTGCAGGCGTGGTCCCCCGGTTTGGCTGGTGAACTGTTTTACTCGTCGGCCACCGTTGCGAAGTGTGAGAGCCGCTGCTGTCCAGAGAGGACCGATCTGCCGTACGAGCGCTTGGAATGCGAGCTGGCTTTTTCTATTTCGAAGTGTTTTCGCCAGGCGTCGAATCCGCTCGTTCCATGAAGGTTCGCTCGTGTGGTCATCAGCCAAAAGCGTGGTTTGTTGATGAGATCGCGGGTTGATGAGGTTGTGGACCACGGAAGGGGCTTCATCGGGCGCGCTATCCCAGATGTTGCTGTCCAAATCAGCGTCGATCGAGCCAGCGTTCGCCGTCGCGGGGCTGGTTGGGCCAGGGTCGATTGGGCCAGGGTCGGTTGGGCAGATTTCGACGCTCGGCTCGCGATGGTCGCTTGGAACCCAGTTGCCGGTCGGAAGTAGACTATCCGAGAGCTCCTCAGGCGGCTTTACGTTCGACGATACGTTCGCCAGTGCGAACGCTTGTTCATACCCGTCTGCGATCCGATGTTCATCGAGGGTTTGGTCTGCCGTTTGCGCTGAGTCTGGCGTGGTGTCGCTTCCCTCGTGCTGCGCGTCTCCGCAGGAAACGGAATCGATTGCCGACGCCTTGTTGCGTGGCGCGATATTTGGCTCGGCGTCCAGCTGCCGGTCGAGCTTTACGGTGAGCACGAGGCGAGGAATGGAATCCACGATACGCAATCGAACCGCGTCGAGGGCGCCGCGATCTCCGTCGACCCGTGCACCTGTGCCGAGACGAAGAAATGGTAGTTCTTGTTCGACCTCGATTGTTGACGCTTCTTTTTTGCGAATCTCCGCGACGATGGGCGTGCTGACTCCGGCGAGCTCCAAGGAAACCGGTCGGTCGTCAGGGCGGCCATACGATCGCACCATTCGTTCGATGGCGAATCCAGCGTCCGGAGCAAGTTCGATGAATCGCAGCCCAAACTCGCTGGGCTGGTGCGTTCGCTCGCGGGTCCATACCACTTCGCAGCGCGCGTGGATGGTGGCACCGTCACTCGGAGAACGGAAACGACATTCGAGTTGGCTTCCTACCGTGGGCGCAGGGGTCGCGCGGGTGGATAACCCACCGACGCTCATGTCCAGCGCGTCTGCGGCAAAGGGGCGTTGTTCGCCGTCTGGGCGCAATTCGACCAGTAGGTCACCGATGGGGATGCGCTGGCCACCGGGCTCACGTCGCTCGATCAGGGCTTCCATATGTCTTCTCCAGTGCTCACACGTCCCAAACTTACGAGAAAAGGTCCAGTTTTTGACTCGTGTGGTGAGACGCGCGAGGTCAAAAGGGAGGTAGGGCCCCGGCGCAGAGCGAAGCGGCGTTGGGAGGGGCCCCCCACCGGCCAACGAAACGGCGGCCCGACGAGAGCAAGGGGGCGTAGGGCCCCCCGCGCAGCGCGAAGCGGCGTTGGGAGGGGGGCCCCGCGGAATCGCATTCCGCGGGGGGAGGGGCTGCGGTCAGCCCCTCCTAGGCAAGCTGCGCGCCTATTTGCCACTCGCGGATCTCTTGACGCGTAGGAGCACCGGACGCAGGCTCGCAAGCCATGGGAATTCGCTTGCTGGTTCGAGCGCTCGAACACGATCCGAGTGGAGAACCGGCGGAATACGAGTTTGAGCAGTCCCGAGTGGTGATCGGCCGCTCCGCGGGGTCCGACATCCAGCTACCCCATTCAACGGTCAGCAGCGTGCACGCGACGGTTCGAACGCACGACCAGGGTTACGCCATCGTCGACGAGGAGTCGACCAATGGCACGAAAGTCAATGGCACCCGTATCGTTCCGTTGCGACCCAAAGTACTTCGCTCTGGGGATACGCTCAGCGTCTGCGGCTTTGTGCTTGAAGTGCAGGTTGGCGTAGCGGTTGTCGGAAGTACTTCCGCGGAACGTACGGCCGCACTTGCCCGGCGCTTTGTTCGAGAAGCGCTCCGCGCCAGTGCGAGCCAGCTTGGGCCACGATTCGTCGTTCTCAATGGGCCGGATGAAGGCAGTATGCTGGCGGTTCCCGACCCTCCCGTGCGATTGCTCATTGGACGTGCAGAAACATGCGACTTGGCGCTCCAGGATGCCGACACGTCGAGGGAGCATGCTGAAGTCATTCATGATCTCGACGGTGTACTCGTGCGCGATTTGGAAAGTAAGAACGGCATTGCGGTGGAAGGGAAGCGCGTGGTCGAATGGCGGTGTCGGGATCGCGATGAAATTCGTCTCGGTGCAACCACACTCGCTTTTGAAGATCCGGTTGTGGAAAGTTTGCGAGCCATCCAGGTTGCTGATGACGAGCTTGCCGGCGACGAGCTCATGCTTCCCGGCCGAGAAGACGAAACGGAATCGAGCCTGGTCGCGGAGTCATCCCCCAGCGAACCGGCGTCTCTTCGTTCGGCGCGCGGCGATTCCGAGCCACGTGGTCTCGGACAACACGGCGCGAGCCCGACAAGAAAAACGCGTTCTCATTCGGCCAGCGACGTCGCGATTTACGTGCTCGCGGGGGTGATCTTCTTGCTCAGCATGATGGGTCTGTTCGTATTGTTCAGAGCGCGGTGACGAACTCCCGGATGCCGGGTGAGGAGGCAACCAGGCTGCGTGGTCAAAACGTTCGCCAACTACTCTATTGCGCATTCTATTCCAAGGTGGTTGGATGCCCGCAGGAGCAACGCATGTCTTGGTCAGCGCGACATTTTCAAACGTTTATTTTCTTATTTTCGTTGAGTTGTATGGCCGGTTGGGGCTGCCGAATGTCGCCTCGGACGATCTCCATTGGTGGCAGCAGCGCGGCTCGCGGGATGCAGAACCCGGCATCGAGCGGTCCTCCGGTTGAGGTATTGAACCGAGTTGATACGCACCTGCAGCAGCAGGGTTATTCACGCCTCGGGCCAGCGATTCGGAACGCCGACATGCCGACTGGCGGCCTCGTGGCGTACACCATCGATGCAAAGCCTGCGTTCTGTTACCTCGCGATTGCGATTTCTGCGTCGGCCAACGATCTCGACATGGCGTTGCTTGACCCGGCGGGGCGCACCGTGGCCCACGACGTGCGTCCTGACGCTCATCCTTGGGCGAGCGTTTGTCCCCCCGCGGCGGGGCCGTATGTGGCGCGCCTCCAGATGGCTCGCGGGAGCGGCGAGTACTACTACGCGGTGTATCAGGGGAAGCCCCAAAGCGACCCTCAGCTCGCCGCGTTTTTCGGGGGCGCGCAGGCCGGCCCACAAACCGCCGAGATCGACGATGAAACGGCGCAGCGCGTTCGCGCACTTGCCGCGACGCTCAAGAAAGACCGCTTTGAGCAGATCGACGCCGCACGCGGGATCGTTCTCGCAGCTCGTCAAGATCGAAACTTCCCGCTGAATCTCCAGCATGGCAGCTGCTACGCGTTCGCGACGTTCGGAGGCGCGGGGGTGCAGGATACCGACGTATTCATCGTCGACGGATCAGGGAACGAACTTCAGCGGGACGCTACGCAGGGACGGGACGCGCAAGTGCGGTTTTGCCCCCCGAGCACGGGTGTATACACCCTGCGAACTCGTCTCTACGACGGCGGTGGACCAGTGTTTTATGCAGGTTGGGTCCAAGAAGGCGAGGGCGCTTCGTCACGCTCGGCCGTTCCGATCATCGCCGCGGGATCCACGATGGGAGTTGGGCTGGAAGAAAATTTCCGTTTGCTCGATGCAGACATGCAGGCGCGCGGATATCGCCGGTTTGGTAACACCTCTCGTGGCGAACTTGGCGAGCGGCAGGTGCGAGATTTTCGGGTGCGCCTGGAGGGCGGCAAGTGTTACGCGATCCTTGCGGTCGGAGATACTGGAGTCCGAGATCTGGATTTGATTTTAGCCAGCTCGCGGGGTCAACAACTCGATCGAGATGTCGAGTCGGATGCGCGACCGATCGTACGAGTCTGCGCTTCCAAATCCGGGCAGTACCAGATCAAAGTCAGCATGGCTCAAGGTTCCGGCAAGTTTGTGTATGCCGCGTACCGCTGGCCTCGAGGCACCCGCGGACCCTTCGGTTTGTCTGGTCTGATCTATGTACGTTTGGCTGAAGTCACATCGCTATTGAGTGTGGAAGGGTTCGAGCCCGACGCGAATTTCTCTCCCGGAAAAGGAAGCCTCGCCTCACAAGGCCGCTCCGCTCAGCATTCGTTTAAGCTTCCCGCAGGCCAGTGCTACTCCGTCCTCGCGGTAGGTGGCGATGGGCTATCCGATATGGATCTCACGCTATCGCGCAACGGCAAACAGCTCGCCTCCGACGGCACCCGCAACGGATTTCCGAGCGTGCGCTACTGCTCCAAGGAAGAAACCGACTACCAACTTCAAGTCACCGCCACCGGCGGCTCCGGCGAATACTTCTACCAAGTATTTCGCCGCAAATAAGGCGCTTGCGTCGCGTGGTCCGCTGTTTTTCTGGAGGGTCTGGCCGCAGCCCCTCCCCCCACGGAATACGATTCCGCGGGGCCCCACTGTTTTTTAGAAGGGCTGACCGCAGCCCCTCCCCCACGGAATACGATTCCGCGGGTCCCCCTCTCGCCGCCGCTTCGCGCTGCGCGGGGGCCCCTACGCCCCCTTGCCCTCTTCGTGCGGTGTTTTGGGTGAACTGCTGTCGATTGCCTTGCTGTCTTCTGTGGTGTTTTGGGTGAACTGCTGTCGACTGCGGGGTTTTGCTGTGTCTTTTGCAGGCGTGTTTCGTGCCTCCATCCGGCCGCTTCGCGTCCGCCCCACCGCGGAGCGGCGGGGCCGGTCAGTTGTTTGGAGGGTTTGATGCAAACCCTCCCCCCCGCGGGTACGACCCGCGCGGGTCCCCTTCCCGACTCCGGCCGCTTCGC
>JANQQS010000138.1 GCA_028284955.1 Myxococcota bacterium
CCCCGGACCCGAAACACCGCCAGCCACCCCCGCGACCAAAGCCCCTCCCGAACCCAAACCCGCCGCCCCTCCTGATCCTGATCCCGAACCCGACGCTGATCCTGATCCTCATCCCGTTCCCGCTGCGAGCGAGAGGCTCACGATCAACGCAAGCAGGCACTGCTCAGCAGCGATCAAATGGGTTGATTGCAGCTCTGGGTGCGTCCCAGCTCTGGGTGCATCCCATAGAGCAGTGGAATTTTGGCCTGAGCGCGAGCGCCCCCGCAGCGAACGACTGAGGAAGGCTCCGAGCCTTTCGCAGTGAGAGAGCGAGGAGGTTGTTGCGGCTGGAGCTGTGCATGGCGGAGCGGACGCAGGGGCAGCCGCAATCACGCCAAAGGATCAGTGCTCTATGGCAATGGTCAGTATAGTTGATCGAAATCACGCAGCGCAGAGACATCCCGCGAACTCCCCGGCAACCATGTCACGTGCCTCCTGGCGGGGGAGTTTGGGTGAATCGGCGGGGTCGTACCCCGACGAGAGAGGGTCTGGGTGCCAGACCCTCTCGCAAACTGATCAGTGCGCGGGCGAGCTCTTGAAGAGCCGGTAGAGCCACGTCAGACCGGGAATGACCAAGGCGCCCGCGATCAGCAGCGTGGCGGCGAGGGCGGTCATGGTGGCAGCTGGCGCCGCGGCGTCGTGCCACGTTCGTTGCGCGCCGCCTTGAAGCTCAAGCGCGACGGGATAGACCGCGCCCCAGTAACCAGCGAGCACTGCGCCGACGACGCCCCCAGCGACGACTCGCGTAGTCCAAGTTTTGTTTGTCGAGAGCAGGCGCCATAGAAAGGCCATGCCCGAGGTGGCAACCAGAAATGCGCCGTAGACGGTAAAGTCTTTCGTCGCTTCGACGAACCAGGGTACGCCTTCGAGCCACGCTGCCCCCGTCACCGCGCCACCGAGCACTATCACGACGAGCGTCCAGCGCTTCGCGCGCGCGCTAGCTTGCGTTTGCTGAGGGCCGGAAAGCTCACCGACCAAGAAGACTGCCGCAAGCCACGCAAAGAGGGCGATCACGAACAATCCTGTCACAGCCGGAAACACACCGACCCACGGCGCGACATACGCTTCATAAACAGACGGCGGAAGCGTCGAATCCTCGCTTGTGAAAATCGCGGTCGAAGAGAGACCGCCTCGCGACATCGCAGCCGCCAAGTGACCGAACATGAACGGCACAAGTGCACTGCCGCCGCAGAACAAGACGGTCCACAAGCGGTGCACGCTAGGGTCATCGCCAACGTCGTAGTATCGGAACACGAACGCCGTACCTCGCAGGATGATGCCTACCAGCATCAAGAGCAGCGGAATATGCAGCTGGGTCGCCATGTGCACGTGCACTTCGGGAAACGCAACGAATAGGATGACCAGCGCGACGATGATCCAAATGTGATTGGCCTCCCACACCGGCGCGATCGCGCGCTCTCCGGCTTTCCGAAGCGCGCGCCGCTCTTCCACCGAGCGGCTGCTTCGAAATCGTGAAGACGTCAACTCGAGAATACCCACGCCAAAATCTGCGCCACCGCAAAGCACGTAGGCGAACAGCGACAGCACCAAAAACGCCATGACCACCGTTTCGCTGGCCGATGCGATCAAGAGGCTGCTCCACGCGCCCAGCCCGCGATCTCGCGCGACGGCGGCTCGAGACGCGACGCGTGACGTACTTGCCGGCGCCACATCCACGTCGCGCTGATACCGATCAGAAGATAGAGCGCACTGAACGCAGCGAGGTGCCATACTTGTCCGGGAACGGGAGTCAGCGCATCTCGCGTGCGCATGATGCCGTAGATAATCCACGGCTGTCGGCCTACTTCGGTCACCGTCCACCCGGCTTCGATGGCCAAAAACCCAAGCGGCGCGCTGAGCACCAACGCGCCGAGGAACCGTTTGTCGCCGAGCCATCGCGGACGAAATCGCATTGCAAACAGCCCGAGCCCGCCGAGCAAGGCGAGCCAGGTTCCGATGCCCACCATGATCTGAAACGCGACGTGCACCACCGTGACCGGCGGCCAGTCGGCACGCGGAAACGCATCGAGACCGACTACCTCCGCGTTGGGGTCGTCGAACGCAAGTACGCTCAGACCTGCGGGGACCTTGATTCCCCAGCGAACGCTCTGGGTTTCTTCGTCTGGAATTCCGCCCACAAGCAAGGGCGCTCGCCGCTGGGTCTCAAAATGCGCTTCAAACGCAGCGAGCTTCGCAGGCTGCCGCGCGGCTACATCTTGCGCGGCCCAATGGCCGCTCAACGGCTGAAGAAGTGCCGCCACGGCGCCCATCGCCAGCGCGATACGCAGCGCTTGGGGATGCATCCGGTCGTTCGACCCGCGCATCATCAGAAACGCATGGACGCCAGCGACCGCGAACCCCACCGCCTGGAACGAAGCGAGCACCATGTGGACGCTTTGGGTCGCCCACGCGGGGTTGAGTAGCGCCTGGACCGGGTCGACGTCGTGCGCCACGCCGGCTTCCCAACGAAAGCCCGTCGGGCTGTTCATCCAGCCATTAGCGGAAATCACAAGAATCCCGCTCGCCAAGCCGGCCACCCCGACCACTACTCCCGTCCACCAATGAAGCCGCGGAGCAATCCTTTTCCACCCGTACATGTAGATGCCGAGCGCGATCGCTTCGACAAAAAACGCCGCGCCCTCGAGCGAAAACGGCATGCCGATAATCGGGCCTGCGTGACGCATGAATCCCGGCCACAAAATACCCAGTTCGAACGACAGCGCCGTCCCCGACACCGCGCCCGTGGCAAAAAAGATCGCCACCCCGCGCATCCACGCCCGTGTGAGGCGATAGGCATCTTCGTCGCCCGTCCGGAGCCACCGCCGATGGGCCGCTGCCATCAAAAACGGCATCACCATGCCGATCGCCGCCAGGACGATATGAAACCCCAGCGAAACGGCCATGGTCAGTCGCGCAGCGAGCAAGTCGGACATAGAAGGCCTGCCTCAGGCTTCTTATGCGGCGTTTTACAGACTCGGCAACCCGCCAACCGAATCGTATTCTACCGACGGCGGCGTTCGCTGGTCGCGCTCATTCCGGCGGGAATGATCTGAATGCGGCGCTGGATGCCCTGCCCCGACGATGAGGTGCTGACGCCGTCAAACTTCGCCAGCGACAAATGGATGAGGCGACGGTCACGCGCACTCATGGGTTCCAAACTGACGACCTGACGCTGCTGGACGGCTCGCTTGGCCTCGCGGCGCGCCATCGAGATCAGTCCCTTGTCGTGCCTCTCGCGATAGTCCCCCGAATCGATGACGATGTGCCGCCGACTGTCGGGAAATCGATTAACGATCTTGTTGACCAGGAACTGAAGCGCATCGAGGGTTTGGCCTTTTTTGCCGATGGCTCGCCCCGCATCGGGACCATCCACGTCGAGTACGACGCGTTCATCGTCCTCTCGGATGATCACATCCGCATCGAGGTCCATATGCTCGAGAATGGTATCTAGTACGTCGGCAGAGGATTCGGCCTTTCCATCGGCCGTAGGATCTTCATGGTTTTCGGTTTCGGCTGCGGGGTCGAGAAAGAGGGCCCCATCACGAGTTTTGTTGTCACGCTCGTCCACGTCGTTGCCTTTTCTTACGAGATCGGTTTCGTGAGACGACCTTGGAGGTCGACGTCGGTTTTGGTTGTTGAGTTTGGGCGGGCAGTGCGCTCGAATCGCCTACTGCGGCAGTCGCAGCGGGCCCGGAAGAGGACGCAGTCGCCGCTGCCTCGACCCCCGGAGTTTCGTGCTCGAGTCTCCAGTTGATGTATTTCTGTTGAGCGATACCCAGAGTTGAGTTTGTGACCATATACAGACACAGGCCAGCCGGTAGAAACAGCATAAACACGGTAATCATAATCGGCATAAAATACATCATCATTTTCGCCTGCACGGGGTCCATAGTTGTGGGCGTCAGCTTCTGTTGCAAGAACATCAGCCCACCGAGGAGCAGCGGCAGCGTGTAGTAAGGGTCAGGCGAGGAAAGGTCGGTCCACCAGAGCGCGAACGGGGTGTGATAGAGCTCGATATTCGTGGACAGCGACTGGTAGAGCGCAAACCAAATCGGCAGCTGCAGCAGGCTGGGAAGACACCCGCCAAGCGGATTGATTTTATGTTTGCGGTAGAGCTCCATGATCGCCGCGCCCTTTTTCTCGCGGTCGTCCGCATAGAGCTCGTTGATGCGATCCATTTCCGGTTTGAGCTGGCGCATGCGCGCCATCGACCGAAAGCTCCGCTCGGTGAGCGGATAGAGCACGATCTTCACCATCACGGTGAGCAAAATGATGGCGATGCCCCAGTTGCCCACGTGCCCGTGAATCCAGCTCATCAGCTTGATGAGCCCTGACGCAATCCAGGAAAACCACCCAAGGTCGACAACGCGATCTAAGTCGTGTCCCGCCGCGGTGAGCGCCTTGAGATCTTTGGGGCCGACGTAGGCAACGGATCGGTAGGTCTTCGATTGTCTCGGTTCGACGGTTTGCTTGGGAAACACCAGCCGACTGGAAAACAAGCTTCCCGCCGCGTCGTCGCCGGCCCAGCCGCGATCCGAAGACTCGAGCTCGCAACGAATCGCACGCGGCGAATCCGAAGCGATCACGTTCGCAAAGTAGCCGTTCTCCACGCCGACGAAGCGCACATCCGGGCCATGCCGCCGTTTTGATGCGAGCTCCTCGCGATCTTCCCGAACCAGCTCGTCGTCATAGCGACAAATCCCGTGGCTGATGGCCGGAGCAGGTCGACCCAAAAAACCGCCGTCTTCGTCTTCGCGCGGAACGTAGTGATGCGTTTGCAGCGAAACCTGAACCTGCTTCGCCTGCCTCGCTCGGTTCTCTACCCGCAGCGTCGACCAAAGCTGGTAGGGCGCCTCTCCTGCTTCGATTTTCTGAACCACCGCCCATCGCATATTCGACCAGCGAAACGCGACCGCGCGCGGAGAGAGCTGCTGAGCTTTCCATTGCGCGCCGTCAGGAATGTTCACTCCTTGGATCTCGGCTCGCAACGGGAGATATTCACGTTTGTCGGTGGTGACGAGTTCGATAGGTTGGCCGTTTCGTCGAAATCGCGCGCCGCGCAGACGCAAACTCACGAGCGCGGCATTCGAAGCGGTGAACTTCGCCATCATGTGGTCAGTCTTGATCTCAACCGTCGGCGCATTGCGCAACCGACGCGATGCCGCGATCGCGTTTTGGCTGCTGCCCGCGCTCGGCTTGCTCTCGCGAGGCGCCGCCTGCGCCTGGGCGCGTCCATCGGCGCCTCTCGCCGTCGATGGATCCGCCTTCGTCGATGATTCTGAGGTTGATTGTTGCGAGGCCGGGACGAAGTACTCAGCGCCAAAATAGCTTACGCCGAGCAGCGCGCCGAAGATGGCTAGAGTGATCAAGTGTCGCTTGGGATTGTCCATGACGGCGAATGAAAAGATGCCCGGGGTACGGGGGCTCGAGGTTGCGCGCAAGCATATGCGCCATTTTCTTCCTCGCGTCGAACAAACTCCCCGTTATTTTCGGTTTTTTTGCACTTTGCCCGAACGCGCCCGGGCCGCCTCGCCCAGCGCACGACGGGCCCGCATCACTTCCGCGCGCACGTCCACGTAGGAAAGCGACGGGCTGCCTCGCTTGGCAATGAAGACGAAATCGGAATTGTTCGAAAAACACTCCTGATGCGTTCGAAAAACCTCCCGAACAAGGCGCTTGACCCGGTTTCGGGCCACGGCGTTGCCGATTTTCCGCGTCACGGTGATGCCGAGACGCGCTTGCTGGGGCTCCTCGCCGCGTTCGCGCGGTCGAATCACGATGATAAAGTGGGGCGTGTGAACTTTACGGCCCTCACGCTGAACGCTCAGGTAGTCCCGTCGGTTCTTGACGCGTGCTGTCTGAGGGTAACCGTACATAGGGTCGCGTACTCGACGTCGACCAAGCGGCCGATGTCTCGTTCGCCTACGTCCAACCGAGGGCTGTTCAGCGCGAAACGGCTATTTCTCGCGACAGCGGACGGCTACTTCTTGTAGCACGAGACGGTGAGCCGCTTTCGTCCTTTGCGACGTCGCGCCGCAAGCACCTTACGACCGCCGCGCGTTTTCATGCGCGCGCGAAAACCATGGGTGCGCAATCGGCGCGTGCGGTGGGGTTGATAGGTGCGCTTCACGGCTTAGGTTCCTGGTCGATGCGAGTTGGTCGAAAGACTCCGCGGGACCTGACCGGAGACGGCCCGGCGAGCGAGCGCGCAACTAAGCACGCTGTCTGCGAGGTGTCAAGCGCAGCCACCACGCGTACCCCCGCCCGCACATGAGCCTTCCGGGGCATGGGGCAAGGTCGCGAAACTGGCCCGACTCCGGCGATCGCAAGACTGATCACAACTGCCCTGGAAACAACCGCCCTCCCCAACAAAACTCCGTGGACAACGGATGTGCAACCAAACACTACGCAAGAGAGCCAAAGTTTCACGATTCGCCCGTTCCCCGTCGGTTCTCGGCCGGTAGCGCGGGCGGAAGCATGCCGTGATCCAGAAAGCTGAAATAGCTCTGGTCGGCGATGATGACGTGGTCGAGCACCTCGATGCCCAGCAATCGACCCGACTCGTAGAGCGTGCCGGTAAGGTCTACGTCCTCCGGGCTCGGCTCAGGATCTCCGCTGGGATGATTGTGCGCAAAAATGACCGCCTTTGCCGCGTTTCGAACCAACCCACGAAACGCATCGGCGGGGGTCACCGGACACGCCGCTATGCCGCCGAGCCCCACCAAGAACTCGCCAAGCAGCCGATGTTTCGCGTCCAAACCAAACGCGACGAAATGCTCCACCTCCGCCGTGCGCAGACGCGACGCGAACGAAAACACATCGGCACTCGACTGAATACGAGAACCACACTCTGCCCCTGCCTCCTCCGCCCGTCGCCCCAGCTCACACGCCGCGATCAGCCGCGACGCTTTGGCGCAACCCACGCCTGCCAAGCGCGACAGGTCTGCACACGTGGCGCGCGACAATCCACCCAGCCCTCCATATTGCGCGAGGAGTTTCGCAGAAAGCGTCTGGACTGAATCTCGATGCGACCCCGTGCTCAACAGAAGAGCGACGAGATCTGCATCGTCCAATACCTGAGGGCCGTAGCGAGCCAGTCGTTCTCGAGCGGTCGATGGTTCTTCCATGAGCAACCCATCAAGCAACGCTTTTGCCGCTCCCCGCGTCGGTAATTTCGAAGCGTTGTGAGCTGGCGCATGGCGAGTTGGCGGGCAAGCCTCGGCGACCGCCATGACCTTTCCCGTGACCTCGGCGGCAATGCGCGGTAGGTCGCTCGCGTGCACTCGCGTCTCAGCCTGGTGGTGGTCCTGTGGTCCGCGGCGATCGGCGTGGTCGTGCTCTTGCAGCGACACCCTGCGGCAAAGCCAGAGCCTTCGCCGCCGCCTTTGCCAAATGAACAGACTTCTTCAGCGCCGGGGCCCAAGCCCCCCCGCCCCCCCGCCGCCCCGGTCTATCGCGGCGACCGACATTTGAGCGGCCGAAGCCCTCATCGCGGCCCCGCCGATCCCAAACTCGCGTGGCGCTATGCCACGAAGGGGCGAATTTTTTCGCAACCGATCGTGGCTCGTTCGGGGCTCATCTATTTCACGAGCCAAGACGGAACGCTGCACGTGATCAACCGACACGGCGTATCCCAATGGCGCGCTGCGCTTCGTGGTCCCGCGTACGCAACGCCGATGGTCGACGCGCGGGGAAACGTCTATGTCGGCTCCGACGCAGGCACGTTCTTTTCTTTCAACGCCGACGGCCGCCGAACGTGGAGCCTCTCTACCGCAGACCACGCCGATACCGCGCCTATGCTCGCCCCGAGCGGAGCGATCTACTTCACGGCAGGTTTGCATCTGTGGTCGGTGACCGCCGACGGTCGCGTCCAATGGAACGTACGCGCATACTCAAAAGTCTTTACTGCGCCTTCGATCGATGCCGCCGGCAACGCGTATATCGGCTCTCAGGACGATCGTGTATACGCGATCTCCCCCGACGGAAAGATTCGGTGGTCGTTTCGCGCCGGTAACGACGTGGACTCGAACGTGGTCATCGGCGACGACGGATCGCTGCTTTTTGGCTCCGACGACAAACACGCCTATGCGCTTGAGACGAACGGACAGCTGCGATGGAAACGTCGCGTTGGCGGGTATGTCCGCGCCCCTTTGGCGCTCACCGACGACGACGGAGTGTTGGTCAACGTGTATGGGCCCCGTCCCAAAGTGGTCGCGCTCGACGTCGCAAACGGAGCGCTGCGCTGGGAATTCGCGATTCGGTTGACCGACACCTCGGAAACCGGCGTGCGTTCCGGCCCCCTCGTGGACCGCGAGGGCAACATCTATTTTGGAGCCCACGACGACTACATCTACTCGCTGTCTCGCGACGGCACCCTTCGCTGGGTGTTTCGCACGGCCGGCGACGTTCATTCAAGCCCCACGCTGGGGCCTGACGGTACGCTCTATATCGGCTCTTCCGACCGTTTTCTCTATGCGTTGCGCGACGATTTCTAAACTCGCACGCTCAAGTATCGGCTCCCGCCGTCGTTTTGTTGGTTCTATGGAGCAGAATCGGGACGAAGATCCGCAAATCGACCACGCGACACGCCGCACCCATAGCTATCTGCCCATCCCGTCGCATTCAGATTTGGGTCAAGTTCGAAGCGAATCGATTCCCGCTCCCAAGTCGTGGGCTCCGGTCGAGTCGGCGCTGGTGGTGGCGGTGCGCAACTATATCGAAGTCAACCGGCTTTCGGCGTTTCCGGATCGCTAGCCTCCTAGCATGAGCGCGTCATTATTCTCATGAATGACGTATTTTTAGCATAGAACCGCGTTTAAAACGCGACCGAATCGGCGTCGAGGCGTGGCAAGGCAACGCTCAGCTGCTGCATGGGGAGACCCTGTTGGGCTCGGTACGCGCGGTAGTGCGTCAACACGCGGCGAACGTAGCGATGAGTTTGAGTGAAGGGAATGCGCTCGAGAAATACGTCGAGCGGAAGATGCTCGCCATACTCCCGGAGCCATTTGCGCACATTGTGGGGGCCCCCATTGTACGATGCGATGGCCAATGGCAGCCGCCCGTTGAAGCGCTCAATCAGCGAGCGCAAATACCACGCCGCAAACTCCAGGTTCGTGTTTGGGTCAAGTAAGTCGGCGGTCGTGAAATCGTTCCGGCCGAGCGATTGAGCGATGCGGAGGCCCGTCCGAGGCATAATCTGCATCAGCCCGACGGCGCCCGCGTACGACACAATGCGGCGCTGGTATACGCTTTCGACCCGCATCACAGCGAAAAGCAGGTTCGGGTCGAGGCCAAACTTCGCCGCCGCCCGCTCCACCAGCCGCGCGTAGGCGCGAGGACGGGCGGCTACCGCAGTGGGGCCCACAAACCCGGTTGCCGCACCTGCTTCACCGATCCGGCGCGCCACCCGAGCGAGCACTTCGCGCTCCTCCACGCTCAGCTTCAGACGAGCCTTGCGCAGTTTCCAGCTCATACGGCTGCGGGCCCGTTCCGCGCCGCGGCTCACCGATTCGAGACCGGCGCGGCGAATCGCGCGTCGCCTCGCCTCTCGCCAGGCCAAATAAGCCTCATAGAGTTCGGCACCCGCGGCGTCGACTTCGTCGATCCGCAACAAGTCTTCAGCCCGACCGATCCACGGCAAGGATTCGCTGTGGGCTTTGCCGATCGGTCGCAGCAAATCGGCCAGCGCCGCGTGGTCAGGTGCTGGCGCCCGAGGACTGCGGCGAAACGACGCCACCGTGCCTTCATCGCGAGCCTCTGTACGCGGAAGATGACCGCCAAGGCTCGCTAGCTTCGGCGACGAAGGCTCGCGCGCAAAGGCGAGGAGCGCGTCGGCCGACACTTCACAACTCGGTTTGGCGCCACAGAGCGCGACCGCGGCTTCACGAGCCCGCCACAGCCGAAGCTGCGCCCACATCGCGTAGTATCGGGTCGCGGAGCGATCTCGCTCGATCACTTTCGTATACGCCGCTTCCGCATCCTTCAGTTTCCCGAGTCGCTCGAACGCGCGAGCTTGGTGATACGTCGCTTGAACTCCTGCGGAGGAAGAGCCTTCAACCGAGGCAAGAAACGCAACCAGACGCTCGTCGCTAGCCGTGCCGGCTGCGGCAACGGCAGCACGCACTCGGATGCGCGGAGGAAGGGTTCGTCGAGACAGCGCCGCGAGCGCTTCGTCGGTTTCTGTTTGCAGCGCGCCGGAGGCGGCAAGCCGAATCACCGCCAGCAAGCGGGCGGTCGGCAGACGCCGAAGCGCGCTGCGTCCCCGAAGCGCGCGAATCTTCTTTTTCGCGCCTTTGGCGCGTTTGCGCGCTTGGTCTTCGGTAGACGCTCCAGCGAGCACAACGCGCTCCTGCACATCGGCGAGCCGGGTCTTAAGGTCGCCTCGGAGCCGGGTTCGCTCCAGCATGTTGGCGACCGCTTCCTGAGCTTGTTTCGGTGAAGCCCATCGAGCGAGTCGTTCGATGCGCTCGATCTCTTGCACCGCGGTGTAGGCGCGTACCGCGACACCTTGATCGCGCATCGCCTGCAGCCGTGCCCGCGCCTGCGCGGCAAGCGAGCTTGCGGGATGATTCAGATCGATCTCCTTGTAGAGAGAAATCGCTTTGCGGTTGTTGCCACGCGCTTCCTGAGCCCGTGCGTGGGCGAACAGTAGTTCGCTTTCGTGGGGCAGCTCCGGATAGCGACGCAACAATGCGCGAAGGGCTTTTTCTCCGCTCCAATGGCCCGCAGAAATCAGCGCTCGAACCGAGCCCACCTGCGCTTCCAGCCGTACCGTGCTGTCGACGCTTTTTTTGGCGGCATCGAACGCGGGCTTGGCTTCTTGATATTTGCCCTCGCGAAGGAGAAGCTGTCCGCGCGCCAGAGCTACACGGTCGGCAATCCGCGGATAGCTGCGTTCGGTCGTTTCCAACAAAGCGAGAGCTGCCCCGCTGCGTCCTTCGCCTGCGAGTTCTTCGGCGACACGAAGCGGGTGGCGAACTGCCGCGCTACGATGCGTTCCCGCTGACGCCTCGTGACACATCAACGAAGGTCGTGGCGTCGTGGCTCGAGCCGGCGCCTCGGGAGACTTGGGTTTGGCGCCGCGAACCGGCGAACGAACAGCGGCCGAGGAGGCGGAGACGCGAGCGCTGGCGACGCACGATAGAGGTGCGCCGCTTGCACACATGAGCCCAAATGCGTCTGGACCCCCGTCCCACGCACGGGCTGACGAATTCCAGGGTTCCCACAGGGTAACTACCCAAATCAGAACAAAAACTGGGTAAAGTAACCGAAAGCTGACCAACACTCCACCCCTATTGTGGTACATTATCGCACTCAGCGCAAAAAGTTTGTAATTCCAAGCATAAAGCGCGGCGAAAACCCCCGCGCTATCTAGTCCGACGTATCCGCGTCGCTCCGCGTTCAAAACTCATACTGAACAAACGAGTGTAACCCATCTTGCCCGGTAAAGCGTCGCTGGACCCCGGCCCCAACGCAGATCCCGAACCTGGTCCCGGACCGGATGCCGTACCCGGCGCCGGAACTAGGGGCCGAACCAGATCCCGAACCTGATGCTGATGCCGATCCAGATCCCAACGCTGAACCCG
This sequence comes from Myxococcota bacterium, assembly GCA_028284955.1. Classification (GTDB taxonomy): domain Bacteria; phylum Myxococcota_A; class Polyangia; order Polyangiales; family Houyiibacteriaceae; genus JANQQS01. Next base: position 11,625 of record JANQQS010000138.1, read on the forward strand.
GATGCCGATCCCGAATCTGATCCCGGTCCGGGCGCCAAACCGAACGCCGCTGCCGCGCTAGCGGTTGGTCTTTGGCTCTGACGTCGATTCCTGTTTGGACTGAGCGCCCGAATCAGATTCCGGGTCGTGCTCGAGTTCCGGCATCACCACCGTGACCACGCCGACCGCCAACACCACCAAGAACGCCACCCAAAGCGCCACGTTGCGGGGCCAGGGGCTTTCCCGGTTCGAGAGGTCCTCGCTCACGCGGTTTCCCCGGATGGGTCGTGCATGTCGTCGTTCAGCATTCGAATCACCGCTTCGGCGGCGTCTGTTACCGCCACCGCGACCGCTTCCGGCTCGGTTCGGCGCTTGAGCTCGACTTTGCCCTCCGCGAGCCCGCGCTTTCCTACGGTTACGCGAATCGGGAATCCAATGAGATCGGCGTCCTTGAATTTGGCGCCCGGCCGCTCAGACCGGTCGTCCAGCATGGCATCGACTCCCTGCTCGATCAGCGTTTGGTATATGCCCTCGGCCGCTTGGAGTACTTCGTCGCCGCCAAGAGGAGTCACGATAACGTGATAGGGAGCCATCGAGAGCGGCCAGACAATGCCGGCGTCGTCGTGATGTTGCTCAATCGCGGCCGCGACTAGGCGAGAAATGCCGATTCCGTAGCAACCCATCACGACCGGCGTTTGGTTTCCTGCAGGGTCGAGGAACTGCGCCGACATGGCTTTGCTGTAGTGGGTTCCCAAGAGAAAAATGTGACCGCCTTCGATGCCGCGGTAGCTCTTGAGCGAGGCGCCACACGAGGGGCAATCCTTCTGTTCGCCGGCGACTTCGACGTTTGCCGCATAAGAACACTCGGCGCACGCCACAAGCGCATCTTCCCCCGTCTGCGCCAAGATTTGAAACTCGGCGCTCAGCGACCCGCCCATGGCCCCGCTATCCGCTTGCACCACTCGATAATCGAGGCCCAGTCGGTCGAAGATGCGCTCGTACACCTGGCGCATGTTGTCGTAGCTGCTGCGTCCTGCTTCCTCACTTTGGTCGAACGAGTAGGCGTCTTTCATCAAGAACTCTCGACAACGCAGCAAGCCGCCTCGTGGTCGTGGTTCGTCACGAAATTTGGTTTGCACTTGGTACAACGTGAACGGGAGCTGCCGGTAGCTGCTCAGGCTGCGTCGAACCAAATCGGTGACGATCTCTTCGTGAGTAGGTCCAAGGTGATAGTCTTGACGCCGACGGTCCTGCAGCCGAATCAGCTCGGGCCCGAAAGATTCCCAGCGGCCCGATTCCTTGAAGTAGGTGGCAGGAAGCAACGCGGGGAGGAGCATTTCCTGCGCTCCCGCGGCATCCATCTCGCGCCGGACGACTTCGGTGACTTTTCGGACCACGCGAACGCCAAGCGGCAGCATATCGTAAAGCCCGGCGCCAACCATACGTACAAAGCCTCCGCGCAGGAGTAGCGCGTGAGATGGCTGAGTCGCTTCCTTGGGAACTTCTTTGAGCGTCGGAATGAATGCCGAAGAAAACCGCATAGCGCGAGCCAGGTATCTAGCCCGAAACAAAACCGCCGTCGACGGTCGAATGCACAGGATAGGCTTCTTGGTCTACGGTCGTTTGCGCGGCCGCTTTCGTCGCGCTCGCTTACGCGCGCGACGCTTCCGTTTGCGGACCCGCTTCGACTTCTTTCGATCTGCCGGAGCCACCTCGGCGTCCCCAGCCCCCGCGTCCACCCCCGCATCGAACGGGAGCGCAGCGTCGAATGCATGGATCGACGAGGGTACAATCGCGCCTCCATCCCTCGTCGCGGGAATGCCGTCGACCCCCCATGGGGAAGGCGGCTCTCTTCCCGTCGACGTCCCGGTTCCTGAAGGGTCGGCCCCCGGAGCATCCCCACCGAAATTTGAATGGCTTTTGCCGGTCGGATGAGTATCGATCTGGGCCACTTCGGAGGCAGGCTGTTTCGAAGCAGGTGTCGCAAGCCGGAATGCGGCGTAGCCCGCGCCGGCCAACACCGCCAAGGCAAGCGGAGGCCACCACCAGCTCGCCCCCACTCCCGGTCGAAACGAAGGTCGGTAGGTATCGATGGGACGAATCTTCCCCGCCGAATCGTCTTCTTCGGTTCGTTCCTGGGTGGTGAACAACACCGCGGAGTCGTCCTCTCGCCGCGAGCCGGTGCTGGGGTCGCCCCGATCGAGAGCAACTCGGTCAAGGGCGACCTGTCGTTCAGTCGAGTCGACCACGGTAGAGATTTTTAAGCCTCGCCCCGTGGTCACGGACGGAAACTCCGACATCGAGGCAAGCCCCGAAGGCGCGAGCTCAATATCTTCGGGGAATGCGGCAAAGAGCGCGTCCCGCATCGCGCGAGCGTCTTGATAGCGGTGTTCTGGGTCGCGGCTGATCGAAGTTTCGATCAACGCGCGAAGCTCCGGCAACACGTTCGGGACAAACTCGGCCAGCGGAGTCGGTTCTTCGGTGGTGATTTTGACGATGAGGTCGCCCACATGGTCCGCTTCAAACGGCAGCCGACCGGACACCGCTTCATAGAGAATCACCCCCATCGAATACACATCGCTGCGCGCGTCGACATTGGGGAGACCGCGCGCCTGCTCTGGCGACATGTAGTCCGGGGTGCCCATGATGATTCCGTCTTGCGTCATGGCCGTGTCGCCAGCCAAAGCGGGTCGGGAAATACCGAAATCCAGCAACTTCGGGAGAACTCCGTCCGACGTCACCACCAGGAAAATGTTGTCCGGCTTGAGGTCTCGGTGGGTGATTCCCGCGTCGTGCACCGCCGACAATCCCCGTAGGGTTAGCGAGACGATACGGAGAATCTCCATAAGGTTGGGAGGCGGATCCTGCTCCATCCGGTGGGCCAGGCTCGCCCCGTGAAGCAGCTCCATCACCATATACGGAGTGCCATCCGGGGTCGTGCCGAAATCCATGATTTCGACGACGTTTTGGTGGCGCACGGATGCGGCGAGCTGAGCTTCGCGGACAAATCGCTCGTTCATGTCCGGGGTACGGGCAAGCAGGAACTTCACCGCCACTCGGGTGTTCAGCGTGAGATGAACCGCTTCCCAAATGGTCGCCACGCCCCCGCGGGCGATTTCGCGCTCCAGACGATACCGCCCACCGAGCACGGTGCCGGGATCATACGCATTCGCCATGGTATCTGCGTTCGCGATAGGCCTTTCATTGTACCATGGAGACCCAGCTGTCACTGGGCAATGTCAAAAGTCGCGCCGCGGCCCCCGGGAACGAAGCCCGCGCCGTCAAAAACGTGACAAAAGATGCCTCCGCAGGGGCCAGGCAGTCAGAACATTGGCGCTCGGAGCGCGCGATCATCCTATATTTATATAATATTTCACTGGTATGGTGATTGCATCATTGGGGAGACGATGACCAACGATGACACCGCAACCTATCCACACGGGACGTACGAAAACGTGCGCATTCAGCCCGCGACCAGCAAAGCCCCCGGCGTGGTACCCGCACTGACTGCGCTTGCCGCTGCCACCTCCGTCCAGGAAGCGGAATTTCGAAAATCCCGCATTCGACGCCAGTTCGGCGAGGCATCCGCCGTCCTTGAGACCCTGCTCGAAGAAATCACCAATCGCATTCGTGAAGTAGAGGAACTTCGACGCCTCGCGGGCTGCGACGCGCTCACCGGAATTTCAAACCGCCGGGCGTTTGAGGATGCTTTGGATCGAGAGGTGGCTCGCCACAATCGGCATGGCGGAGGCTTGGCGGTGCTGTTGCTCGATTTGGATGGCCTCAAGGAAATCAACGACACCCATGGTCATGCGGCTGGCGATGAGGCGATTCAGCTGGCCGCAAAGGCCTTGGCCGACACGCTGCGGGGAACCGACCTCGTCGCACGGCTAGGCGGGGATGAGTTTGCGGTGCTGATTACCGATGTGGAGCGAGACGGCGTACAGATCGTCGCCCGGCGCTTACGCGACGCAGTGGAATCGGCACGGGTGGCCGGGTCGCCCCTGCGCATCAGCATCGGTGCCGCAACCGCCAACGATTTGACGGTGACCCGCGCCGAAATGCTGTCGGCCGCCGATCAGCAGCTCTACGCCAACAAGCGCGACCGCAAAGAGCCGCGCACTCCCGCCCGTGAGCCCGCTCGGCTCAATCGTCGCGATCACTCCGAGTTTCGCTGGGCCAACCCTGCGCGCGAATCCGTCCGACCCGGCGCCTTCCCACCGGGCGAGTCTGTTCGGCCTCTTGGGTCGCTCAAACGGGAGCGCCCAAGTGTGAATCCACGCGCTTGAAGCTCAGTTCTCCTCCCCGGGGATATCAGTCTTCAATGACTCGAAGCAGCGGTCGGCGATGAGCTTTCTTGCCGAGCTCGGAGTCCCAAAGCGATGCGTCCATCAGGTGCGAGGTACGAACGTTTGATAGCGCGGCGAGCATGCTTTGACGCATGTGGGGCACGCGACCCTCGAGGTCGGTAAGAAGCTGTTTGACCTGCTTGCGCCAAAGGTTCTCCTGCGAACCGCATAGGTCGCAAGGGAGAATCGGAAACCGTTGCGCCTCGGCAAACTCGGCGATGTCAGATTCTGCCGCATACAGTAGGGGACGAATGACTACATGGGCGCCATCGTTACTCACAAGCTTCGGCGGCATCGCGCCAAGCGAGCCCGTAAACATGAGATTGAGCATCAACGTTTCAATGGCGTCGTCGCGATGGTGTCCGAGCGCGATTTTGTTGCAGCCGAGCTCTTTCGCCACGCGATAGAGAATTCCGCGGCGAAGTCGCGAACAGAGGGCGCAATAGGTGTCGCCTGGTGATACTCGATCGGTAACGATGGAGTAGGTGTCTTCGCGCACGATCCGGTGCGCATGGCCCTTTTCCTCTAGCCACTCCTCGAGCGGCGTCCCGTCGTATCCGGGATGTCCCTGATCGACATGCACGGCAACCAGTTCAAATGGAATCGGCGCAATCCGGCGAGCGCGTTCGAGCAGGTGAAGCAGCGTATAGCTGTCTTTCCCTCCGCTCACCCCCACGAGGATACGGTCTCCGTGGGTGATAAGGTCATAGTCTCCGATGCACTGACCAACGCTCTGAGAAAGCTGGCGCTCAAGCTGGTCGTTTCGGGTTCGCAGCGGCATCGGCAGTTCCTAGCGCAGGGAGGAACGCGGCGCCAAACGCACGCTTTCGTTTCGCGCCCCGGCTTGTCTATTCGATCTTCCACCACGACTCGGGAATGTGTCACCATCAGGAGGATGAGGCCCTGCCGATGACCGGCGCCCCCCAAGCGATCGCGGAAGGGAGTCTGACCCAGACGCCGTTTCTGCACGTATTGATCTCCGTCGAGCAGCGCAAACTCACCGGCACCCTCGCCGTTTGGCCCGACGACGGCACCAACCGTCCCGATCGCATCTGGTTCGAGGACGGCGCGGCTCGCGCGGCCACCCTGATCGATGCCGCTTCTTCACTGGAGCAAGGCCTGCTTCCCATCTTTCGGCGCACCAAAGCGCCCTATGCCTTCTATGAAGCGAATGTTCTCGCTGGCGCGCAGGTGATCAAGGGGCGCGTGGACCCCTGGGCCGTTGCGGTCTCAGCGCTTCGAGGGGGCGCTCGGGAGGACATTGTCGACGCTGTGCTCGCCCGCTGGAGCACGCAACCGATTCGGCTCAAACCACGCGTCCCGCTGCAACGATTCGAGCTCGACAGCAAAGAGCGCGCGTTTGTGGATTTGATTCTCGCAGAGTCAGCGCCGGTTGCCACGCTGGTTGGCGCTTCAGGGGACGAGCGTTTGGCGAAACGTTTGCTCTATCTTTTTTCGCTCACTGACAATCTCGCAGCCGCCGCCCACCGACCATCCCCGCCGCCTCCAAAGAAATCTTATTCGCGAATTCCTCCGCCGCCCGCGGAGGAACCAGAGCTTCCGGGGTTTCCTTCCGAGCCGCCGCTGTCGTCCCCCGCGGAAGCGCATTTGCTAGCCGAAGCGCACGCTGAGGCACAAGGCGTGAACCTTACACGGTCGTCCACCGTGCCGCCGCCTGCGCCCGCCGATTCAATTCCGCCGCCCCCTGTCACCCTTAGTCCTGACGCCGTCACGCGATGGAACGAGGTCACCCAGCGAGCCCGAGAGATCGACAATCAGACCTATTTCCAGATGCTGAGCGTAGAAGAAAACGCGGAAGAGCAAGCGATCCGCAACGCGTACTTTGCTCAGGTAAAAGCCTGGCACCCCGATCGCTTGCCGGCCGAAATCGAAATCCTGAAACCCTGGGCGGAACGCATCTTTCGGCACCTTACGGACGCGATGAACACGCTCGCCGATGCGGAAGAGCGTATCAAGTACATCAAAGCGGTTCGTCAGGGAGGCGGCACCCCCAAAAGCGCTCGTCATGTCGCGGCGATTGTGAACGCAGCGGTTGAATTTCAGAAGGTTGAGGTTTTGGTGCGCCGACGAGAGTGGGAAGAAGCGCTCAAGTCTCTGGAAATCGCGCTCGCCACAGCTCCGGAAGATCCCGACTACATGTCGATGAAGGCGTTTATTCTATTCCACCAGCACGGCATCAAAGACGAAGCCAAGCTTCGCCAAATGAAAAAGTTCTCGCGGGTGGCGCTCGAGAATGATCCGAAGTGTCAGCGTGCACACTATACGCAAGGACTGATTCTCAAATGCGAGGGTCGCGACGAAGCGGCGCTGCAACATTTTCGAACCGTGGTCCAGCTCAACCCCAAGCATCTCGAAGCAACGCGCGAAGTGCGCCTCGCCGAAATGCGCAAACGAAAGCGCATTCCCTCGCCCGCGGGCGCGCAACCGGTGGGGAATCTGCTATCAAAGCTCTTCTCCAACAAGAAGTAGAGCAGTGGCCTTTTGGCCTGATCTTGGCTGGACTAGGGTCCTCCGGACCCGTACTGCGTCTGGGCCTGTGCAGCTCCACGGACTTCGTCCGCTCCGCCATGCACAGCTCCTGCCACAACAACCTCCCCTGCTCGCCCGGACGAAGCACTAATGTGCGTCATCCGGGCTGCGCTGCCCAGTGGGGGGTGGGGCCCCATCGGATGTATTCGATGGGGCGGGGGCGGCATCGCCCCCGAGGAAAGTAGCCGCTCAAGCTCAGACCAAAATTCCACTGCTCTATGGGATGCGACTTTCATTAAAGTGGGAAGACTATGAAAGCGCCGAAGAATCCATTTCATCCAGGTGAAATTCTCCTGGAAGAGTTTCTGCAGCCGATGGGAGTGAGTCAGGCGGCTTTTGCAAAGCGCATTGGGTGGACGCCGGCTCGGCTCAACGAACTGATTCGAGGCAAACGAGGAATCACGGCCGACGCAGCGCTGGACCTTGCAGAAGTGCTCGGAACGACCGCTAAACTATGGATGAATTTGCAGTCGACGTACGATCTAGATCGTGCCCAAAAGAAGCGCGTCGCGTAACCGAGCCAACCTCCAACCCAGACAGGAGCGGAGTCAAATGCTGAATCTGATGCCCGACGCCGAAGCACCGCCAGCCAACCCCACTGCTGAAACTCCTCCCGACCTTCAACCTGTCACCCCATCCCGACGCTACTCCTGATCCCGATCCTCATCCCGTTCCTAAACGGACAACCTCTTGACGACTTCGGCGTTTTCGAGCGTAGTCACGTCACCCAGTTCTTGTTCACCGCTGGCGATTTTTTTAAGTAGGCGGCGCATGATTTTTCCGCTGCGCGTTTTGGGCAGCGCGTCGGTAAAGTGTAGCGCGCTCGGCTTGGCAAACTTGCCGATCTCGCGCGCGACGTGGTCGATGAGCTCGTCGTTTAGTTTCGTGGACGCCGAACATCCGCCTTTGAGCGTAACAAACGCAACCAAGGCTTGCCCTTTGAGTTCATCGGGTCGTCCGACAACCGCCGCTTCAGCTACGGCATCGTGAGACACCAAGGCGCTTTCGATTTCGGCGGTGCCTAGGCGATGTCCGGAGACGTTTACTACATCGTCGATGCGCCCCATGACCCAGAAGTAGCCGTCTTCATCTCGCCGCGCGCCGTCGCCGGTAAAGTAGATTCCCTCGAAGCGGGAGAAGTATTGCTCGCGAAAGCGTTCGTCGTCGCCCCACACCGTCCGGAGCATGCTTGGCCATGGTTGGTCGATCACCAGCAAGCCGCCCTCATTGGGCGCGGCTTCGGAACCGTCTTCGCGCAAGACTTTGGGCGAAACGCCAAAGAACGGGACCGTGCACGATCCTGGTTTGGTGGCTACCGCCCCAGGCAGCGGCGTCATCATGATGCTGCCGGTTTCGGTTTGCCACCACGTGTCGACAATCGGGCAGCGTTCTTTGCCAATGACCTCGCGATACCACATCCATGCTTCTGGGTTGATAGGCTCGCCGACCGTGCCCAGCAATCGCAGCGAAGACAGGTCGTGTTTCTTTGGCCATTGGTCGCCCCATTTGATGAACGCACGCACCGCGGTTGGCGCGGTGTAAAAAATCGTGACTCGATGTTCTTCAATGATCTTCCAGAAACGACCCGGGTCAGGCTCGTTTGGCGCGCCTTCATAAAGGACGATCGTCGACCGATTGGCGAGCGGCCCGTAAACGATATAGCTGTGCCCGGTGATCCAGCCTACGTCGGCGGTGCACCAGTACACGTCGTCGTCTTGCAAATCGAATACGTAGCGACAGCTCAGGGCTGCACCGATCATGTAGCCCGCCGTGGTGTGGAGAACGCCTTTGGGTTTTCCGGTGGTTCCCGATGTGTAGAGGATAAATAGCGGATGTTCCGAATCTACCGGAACCGCGTCGCAGTGAGGCGACGCGCTTTGAACCAGCTCGTGCCAATCGACGTCGCGCCCTTCCGTCGCGATTTCGTTCTTCGTGCGCCGCAGGGTGATGACGTGGCGCACGCTGTCACTCTGCGCGACCGCTGCATCCACCTGTGGCTTGAGCGGGACCACTTTCCCGCGACGAAATGTGCCATCTTGGGTAATCACCACTTTGGCTTGGGCGTCGCGCACCCGGTCGCGAATCGCCTCCGCCGCAAAGCCGCCAAAAATGACGGTGTGCACCGCGCCGATGCGGGCGCACGCAAGCATGGCGATGGTCGCCTCGGGAACCATGCCCATGTAGATGGCCACCCGATCCCCGGCTTCGACGCCCAATGATTTGAGGCCGCTCGCAAGCCGGCACGTTTCGTCGAGCAACTCCTGGTAGGTGAGATTGCGTTTTTCCCCTGGCTCTCCCTCCCAGCGGATGGCGATGCGCTCACCAAGGCCCGCCAGCACGTGTCGGTCGAGGCAGTTGAACGCGAGGTTGGTGGTCCCCCCGCCGAACCAGCGAGCGTGCGGCGGCGTCCACTCGACAACGCTCTTGGGCGCGGAAAACCAGTGAAAGTGCTCGGCCTGCTCTCGCCAAAATGACTCGGGTTCGTTCACGCTGCGCGCATACAAGCGCTCATACGCCTCCCGGGAGCCAACGAGCGATTTGGCTTTGAACTCACCTGGCGGCTCGAATAAGCGGTGTTCGTGAGAAACGCTTTCGAGCGCAGATTCGTTCATCGTATGTCCCCCCGGGTGACGCTCGAGCCGGAGATTTGAGCCCGAGCAATACGTTCCCGGTACTCAAGCACAGCTACCTCAGCGCTGCTACCCAAACCATCGTTCGATGCAGCTTCCAATCCTTCACTGAGCTTTCGCCTCGAAGCCTGTTTGCTCGGCGCCATAATCTTAGAGAACCAGATTCTTGGAGAACCAGATTCTTGGAGATTGGGCAGACTCCGTTCTAGCCTCGCGTAGACATGTTTCGATTTCTGAGGGGTCTAGACTTGGGGAGCCCAGGCTTGGGGAGCCCAGGCTCGTGGGGCCTAGGCTTGTGGGGCCTGAGCTTGTGGGGCCTGAGCTTGTGGGTAAGCGCCGTTTCTACCGCTCACGCGCAGCGCTATGTGCCGGTGAATATCGAGTCGTCTCCTGAGGGAGCCGTGGTGTACCTCGATTCTTCCGACAGCACGCCCGTGGGCACCACGCCGCTTCGCAATATTCGGGTTCCCACCGGGGCGCACACCCTCATTTTTCGTCTACCGAACCACGAAGAACGCAAGCTGCCAGTTGAGTTCAAAAAGCGACGTGAGACCTACCGAGCAGAGCTCAAAGCGCTCGCCACCATCGACGTCCGAGCCGGAAACCCCGCGGCGGAAGGCGCGACACTGCGGCTCGACGGCCGACCGGTGGGCGCGATTCCCTATCAGCAGACCGTAGCGCCGGGACGCCACCATATTCAGATCGATAAGGAAGGACACGCGCCCATGAGCCAATGGGTGCAGCTCGAGGGGGGCCAGGTCTTTACCCTGCCCATATCCCTGAACGCAGATACGCCCCCACCTCCCGAGGGAGGCAGCTTGCGTGTGCTTGCAGATGTACCTGAAGCCGTGATCAGCGTGGACGGAGAGAGCATCGGCGAATCCCCGGCAAACGTGGAGCGTTTGGAAGAAGGTGAGCACATCGTGCGCATCTCCGCCGAGGGATATCGGGACACCGAACGTACCGTCACCGTCGAAAAAGGACGGCGCAAAATCGTCTCGGTACGCCTCGAGGCCGTGCGCGCACCGCTCGGTCGTTTGGTGGTGACGTCGGACGTTGCGAACGCCAACGTATTTGTGGATGGCGAAGACCATGGCGCAGCACCCGTGGCCATCAATGAGCCAGCGGAAGGGATGCATACCATCGTCGTTCGCGCGCCTGGCCACGACGAGTTTCGAACGACCTGCACCATCGCCCCCGGAGGGGAATGTTCCATTCGAGCGCAGCTCGCTCCGGAAGAAACACCGGTGCGGGTCGCTGCCAATGCCGACGACGCCCAGTTGTTCGTCGACGGAAAGTTGGCCGGACCTGTGCCTTGGGAAGGACGCCTTCCGGTTGGCTCCCATCGTCTAGAAGTGCGCGCCGGCGGGTACGACCTTTACGCTGAGCAGGTTCACCTCGAGCCGAGCGCAGAGCCGCGGTTATTCGACGTCACGCTACGCGAGACGGTCGACTTGAGTGAGGAAGAGCTCGCCGCGAAGGCCGTCGAGCGGCAACAGCAGCGACGCGAGGCCATCAGCCGCGGCGCCGCGGTGCTTCCCGCGGACCTTACCGTCGTCGACTTCTCGGTCGGCTGGCCATACCTCGCCGAGTTTCGTTTTGGCATCGGCGTGCTCGATATCCTCGACGCAGGGATCGGCATTCGCACCTCGGGACGCCTGACCGAGTTCGTAGGCCGAGCAAAATTTGGCTGGCGGCCAGTTCCTCAGCTATCGCTGGGCGTTCAGACGCAGCTCGGCGGCGGCATTGGCCCGAACCGCGGAGCGACCGAGGAAGAAGTCGACGCGGCGATGGGCGGCCCGGTCAGCGGCCATCCGACCAATAGCTTTTTTCTTTCCGCGGAAGCCCTGGGCACGCTGCACTTTAGCCACGCCGGAGCATTCACACTCTGGTTTTCCGTGGATGTGCACAGCGACCGATGGGACTGGCAAGGCAGCGACCGTTCGACGTTGGTGCTGACCGAGAACGGCGGCGGTTTCGAGCGCCAGGGGCTGGTGCGTCCTCGCCTCGGGGGATCGCTCGAGCTGGTGATCACGCGTCGGTGGAACATCTGGGGCTTGTTCGAAGGGATTTTGGCGGGCAGCGGCCGGCGGATTCTCGGCGATGTACTCGGCGGAGACCGGTCGGACACGGAGATGTACGGCCGTGTCGGCATGACCTACAAGTTCGGTATCTGACAGCCCGTACAGCCTTTGGGCATGCACGTGCACTGAATCGTGGTAAGGACCTCTGTGGACCTGCCCCGATGAAACCTTTCGCTTTTTTGAGAAGGCTGTGAGCGAGGCGTCGTCGGATCGCACCCGTGTGGCGGGGTTTATCGAGCAGCGAGGGCCGAAACCCAAACGCGGCGATGTCGTGGGCGGTCGCTATGAAATCCGCGGTCGCCTGCGTGATGACGTGTTTTCGTTTGGGTATTTGACGCGCGATGTACGCACCCAAGTTCCCGCGTTGCTTCGCGTGTTGCGACCAGGACTACTCGATGACCCGTTCGCCCAGGCGGCTACGCTCGACAAGCTGCAAGACGTAGTAGGCGTTCGCGGGCGCTACCTACCCGGTCTGATATCCGCAGGACAACACGCCGGCCTTCTTTACACCTCCGAAGAGGTTCCCGTTGGGGTGTCCCTGCGCGATGTGTTCGACCGCCGGAACGCCGCCGGTCGTCCGCTCACGGCACGCGAATTGCTGCCGGTGGTCACACGTCTCGCAACCGCGCTCGGCGAAGTTCCGGCTCCCTGGCACCATGGCGAAGTCCGCGCGGAGCACGTGTGGGTGGACCCGGAAGCGGGTCTGCGTCTTTCGGGAGCCTTCTTATTGGCGGCGATGCCCGCCGGGCTCTTGGCAGCCATGCTGCAAACGGATCGCTCCCTGCGGCGAATGTTTGCGCCCGAGGTATTTGCGGGGCGACAAAGCAAAGCCGCCGATCGTTTCGGTATCGGCGCGATCGCATTCGAAGCACTCACACTTCGGTTGCCTCGCCTCGAAACCGACGCGCCCCTCGCCGAAACCCAAGGCGCCGTAGGGCAGGCCATCGACACGCTCCTATCAAACCAACCCAAACAGCGAACGTCTAGCGCGGAACGTCTGTGCGCCGCGCTTCGAGAGCGGGTGCAGCGCGCCTCGGCGCCGCCGACCGTGAGCACCCCGTCGTCGACCCATCGAGAACGCACATCGGTTCTCGACATCCCGCTGAGCAGCGAAAAGACCCACATCATCACCGACCAAGCGCTGATCGAAGAGTTTGCGTACGTCGAGGAACCGGCTCCGCCTCCGCCTCCGCGGCCCAAAGCGCCAGCGCAGCTTCAAGCACCGCCGCAGCCTCAAACACCGCCGCCGCCTCAAACACCAACGGCGGGGATGCCGCGGGCGACACCTCAGCCGCGCGCCCCGTCATCGGCGCCACCGCCTCCCCCGGCGCGCCCTACGAACGGGTCACCATCGCGATTGTCCGCGCCTGCGCACCATGGAGATCCCGGTCGCCGGGCGATCGCGAATGCCCACCGCCGGGATTCTCAACCAGCCGATGCCCATCGCACTCGCGATCCTCGCCGCAGCGAACCGCCGGTGAACCACCGGGTGCAAAGCCGAGGAATGGTGGCCGCGCGGGCTCCCGAACGAGGCGAACGATTCGTCGACACGTTGCACCCGCCGGCAAGGTCGACGACCGGCAAGATCGTGTGGACCGGCGTCCTCGTTCTCGCCGCGGTGCTGGCGACATTGGTGTATTTCCTAGCAACCCGATAGGCCGCCCTCTACGTTCTGGTCTACAGCGGCTCTGGTCTACAGGGCCTGATCCATGAGCTGCGCGATCGTGGTCTTTGGCGCAGCGCCGACCTGTTGCCCGACGACTTCGCCGCCTTTGAATACAAGAAGCGTGGGCACGCCCCGGATGCCGTATTTCGACGCCGATCCCGGGCTTTCGTCAATGTCGACCTTGGTCACCTTCATGCGGCCTTCGTACTCTCCCGCCAGTTGACCGACCAGCGGAGCGATTTGCTTGCACGGGCCACACCACGTCGCCGAGAAATCCACCAACACCGGAATGTCCGACTGGATGACTTCCTGGTCAAAGTTGAGGTCATTGACTTCGAGGACTTTGTTGTCTGCCATGAACCCTAAGTAAGGATTCCCTCGCCGTCTGTCAACGCGTCCGTGGTCAAGGCCGCAGAATGGCCCAGGTTCCCGGCTCATGGTACGATATGGGAACTGTTTGCTGCCGCACGGGTGCTGGAGATTGCGCCCCTTTTGAGGAGCTCGGTTATGCAGGCGCACCGCGTGTTCTTGTCCCAAGAGACACTCGACCATTGGCTTCAGGAGGAGCGCGTGTCGGTGGAGGGTGAGGTGATGACGCTCAACCCTGAAGGACAATCGTTTCGACTTATCACGGCTCTGCACTTCGTCGCGGAAGTGGCGGATGGCGGCGACGAACACGAGCTGGTCGGCACGGTTCACGACCTGAGCGAGATCGAGGCGCTGGGCGGCGAACACTGTGCTGGTTCGGTGATTCTCGGCGACAACGCGTACGACGTCGTGGAAGGATTTGTGGGCGACCCGCTGACCCCTGAAGCAGATGTTGCGACCGGTTCGGACCTTGCCGCGGCCACTCGCGCCGCACTCGGCGACGGCGAGCCAAGCTCCAACGCCGAACGCGTCGCCCGATTCTTTTTGGGCACGCGGCAGTAACCAATGTCGGCGGTGGGTAGTTGGTTTGCTCTGACAGCGCTCCTCTATGCTGCATCAAGCTGTTTTTATCTCGCGATGTTGCTGCGCGGGGCGGCGGTGGTGGGGCGCTATTCCCGCGGCGTGCTCGCGTTCGCGGCCGCATCCCATGCCGCGTTTCTGCTTCAAAGCGGCGGCCCTTGGGGAACCATTCATAGCGCGCTGAGCCTGCTCAGCTTGGGGGTTGCGCTCGCGTTTGTGGTCTTTGCTCGCCGGCCTTCGGTGGAAATGCTGGGAGCATTCCTCACACCTCTGATCTTGGTGTTCTTCCTGGGGTCCGGCTTGCAGCAGGGCGTAGGTCAGGTCTCAGACGAAGTGCGCTCGGTCCTTCTTCCGGTGCACATTACGGTCAACGTGCTCGGGTTTGTCGCGTTCGCGCTCGCGTTCGGAGCTGCGCTCGGATACGTGCTCCAAGAACGATTGCTTCGCCGTCGCCGGCTCACGGGAGTCTTCGAACGGTTGCCTTCGCTTGACGCGCTCGACGCACTCGGGCTCCGCGCGGTGGTAATCGGGTTTCCTTTGCTCACCTTGGGAATCGTCACCGGGGCGTTCTGGGCCGCGCGGCTTCGGCCAGGGGTTCCGCTGATTTCCCCAGCCCAGGCGTTCGCGGTGATTTCGTGGGTACTTTTTGCCGTCGTGTTGCTGACCCGCGTGTCGGTAGGCTGGCGAGGCCGACGAGCCGCTATCGGGACGATCATGGGGTTCGTTTGTGCCCTCGCTGTGCTCGTCGGGTACATGGTGCGCGCGTGACCGATCTCACCGTGGTTGGCCTTTCTCACCACACCGCGCCGCTCGCGCTCCGCGAACGCCTATCGGTGTCGACGAGCCAAGTGGAACGCGAGCTCAAAACGCTCATGGCGGCAAACGGGCCTTTCGGCGATGCCCAGGTTGGTGAGAGTTTGCTCCTGTCGACGTGCAATCGAGTGGAAATCTACGCGGAAGGCCCTGACGCGGGCGCAACCATCCGGAGCGCGCGAGAATACTTTCGTACGCGGGTGCCTGAAGTCGCAGGGCTGTACGAACATCGCGGTGCAGAAGCCGCGCGGCATGCGTTTCGAGTGGCCTCTAGCCTCGATTCCATGGTGATCGGAGAGCCCCAGATTCTCGGACAAATGAAAGACGCGGTCGACGCTGCGCGACGCGCGGGCACGCTGGGAACGTTTCTCGATCGCTGCTTCACCCGAGCGTTCGCGGTGGCCAAAAAGGTGCGCACAGAAACCCGCATCGCATCCGGCGCGGTGAGCATTCCGTCTATTGCGTGCGAGCTTGCGCGAAAGATCTTCGGTGACGTACGCGGTCGACGTGCGCTCTTGGTCGGAGCCGGCGAAATGGGAGAGCAGGCCGCCGAGCGATTCGCGCAGCTCGGCGCGCGGCTCACGGTGATGAATCGGAGCGGAGAGCGAGCCGCCACGCTCGCTCAAAAAGTCGGTGGCGAGCACCGAGGCTTTGAACATCTGCCAACCGAACTGACAAACGCCGATGTGGTACTAACCTCTACGTCGAGCGATCGCTTTGTACTGACTTCCGCACTTATGAAAGGCGTGGTTCGATCGCGCCGTCGCCGGCCATTGTTTGTTATTGACATCGCCGTCCCCCGCAACGTCGACCCTCGCGTCGGAGGGTTCGACAACGTATTTCTTTACGACGTGGACGATCTCGACCAAGTCGCCGCCGACAACCTCGCAGTCCGCAGAGAAGAAGCCGTTGCCGCAGAAGCCATCGTCGAAACGGAGGTGATGGCATTCGAGTCGTGGAAGCGTTCGCTGTCACTCGCCCCCACCATCGTAGCCCTGCGCAATCGCTTCTCCGACGTGGTTCGCGCAGAACTCGAGCGAACTATGGAACGGCTCGGAGGCTTGAAC
This sequence comes from Myxococcota bacterium, assembly GCA_028284955.1. GTDB lineage: Bacteria > Myxococcota_A > Polyangia > Polyangiales > Houyiibacteriaceae > JANQQS01. The sequence goes on from JANQQS010000138.1 coordinate 27,711, forward strand.
GACCGCGACCGTGTCGCGCTCGAGCGTATGAGCGACGCGATGGTGAATAAATTGCTGCATCAGCCGCTCTCCGAACTGAAACGCGGAGCAGGCGGCGACGGCGACCGGCAACTCATCGAGGCCGCCCGTCGCCTCTTTGCTCTCGACGAAGCGCGAGAACATAACGATGCATCGCTCGAAGAACCTCGCTCTGCGCAACTCGCTGCGCAAGGAAAACGAAAATGAAAATCCGCATGGCGACCCGGTCGAGTCGCTTGGCTTTGAACCAAACGCGATCCGTTGCGGCGTGGATTCGCAAACAAATGCCCCACGCAGAGATCGTTGAGGTTCCAGTGCAAACCCGAGGCGACAAGGTCGTTGATCGCCCGCTCGCCGAGATCGGTGGTAAAGCCCTTTTTGTAAGCGAAGTCGAGCGATGCGTTATCGAGGGCGATGCTGACCTCGCGGTGCACTCGCTCAAAGACATTCCTGGCGACGTTCCGCTTCCCGATGGCATGGAGCTAATGTGCTTTCCTGAGCGCGAGGCGGCACACGATGTATTGCTCACCCCCGACAGCAGCGAACTAGAGGCTTTGGAAGCAGGGGGGTCGATAGGCACATGCAGCCCCCGAAGAGTCGCCCAGCTTCGTTTGCGTCGGCCCGACATGCGGTTTGAAACGTTGCGAGGAAACGTGGAGACACGATTGCGGCGCCTCGACGAAGGGCGCTATCAGGGCATCGTTCTTGCTGCGGCCGGCCTCCGCCGACTGGGGCTTTTGGATGCTCGGGCACACTGGCCGATTCCTATCGACTTGTGTTTGCCGGCGGTGGGCCAAGGCATTTTGGCCATCGAAGCGCCGAGCGAACGCAGCGACCTCCGAGAGATATTGCAGGGGCTCGAACATGAGTCTACGCGCCTCGCTGCAGAGGCTGAACGAAGCTTTCTCAAAGCGCTCCAAGGAAACTGCCACGTGCCCATCGCCGCGCTCGCCCGGGTGCACGACGACGGTGCCCGACTCAGTCTCGACGCGTTTGTCGCATCATCGGACAACGGGCGTACACTTTCAGGAACCGCCGAGCGATACCTTCGGGGGCGGGAACGCGAAAATCAGATCTCCACCGCGCAGCAACTCGGAGCAGAAGTTGCGGCGAGCCTGATCGAACAAGGCGCCCGGAAGATCATTGTGGACGCCGCAATGACCAAGGAGCGACACGCTCGTCAGGGAAACGGCCATGGCCCGGATGGGGACCGTTACAAATGGGGGCGGTAACTCGATGCAGGACACCCGCTCTGCTACCGCCGTGAACCAACTCGTCTGGTGTGGTGGGCTCGCAATCACGGGAACCATACTGCTTTTGGCCTTTTTTCTGACCCCCGATCCATCGGGCCATGGAACACATACCCAGCTCGGACTTCCGCCCTGCGGGTTCTTGACGATGACCGGCTACCCTTGTCCCGGATGCGGTCTAACGACGTCGTTCGCGCATTTGATACGCGGCGAGGTGGGTAACGCGGCCCGGGCCAACGTCTTTGGAGTTGGACTATTTGCGGCAACCGTTCTGATGGCCGCTGTCTCGGCGTGGGGGCTCGCGCGACGAAAGCCCGTGTGGTCTACGTTGGAATCGCTCCATGCCGAAAAAATCGCGCTCGCGCTGGCCATAATCGGCGTTGTATTCTGGGCCGCGCGGTTGATGGCGTGAACGAAGAGGCCCAAAACCTGGTCATCGGCGGTCGTTTTCGACTAGACGCACAGCTTGGCGCAGGGGGCATGGCACAGGTATTTCGAGCCTGGGACCTCGCTCGCAATCGCGCAGTGGCGGTAAAACTGCTGAAGCCCGATATCGCCAGCAATGAGGAAGCCGTCGAGCGCATGCGCCGGGAAGGTGAGGCGCTCAGTCGACTGAAGCACCCGTGCATCGTCGCGATCGAAACGTTTGGAAAGCTTCCAGACGGTCGCATGTTCCTCGCGATGGAGCTTCTCGAAGGCGAGACTCTCGGAGAACGGATGCGGCGCCACACCATGAACCCTGGGGAGCTGGCACCCGTGGTCCGAGACGTAGCCAGCGGGCTGACGGCAGCCCATCAGGCGCACATCGTTCATCGCGACCTCAAGCCCGACAATATTTTCCTTTGTGGGCCGGGCCCGAATCAACCGCCCGCGGTGAAGATTCTGGACTTTGGAATTTCAAAAATCTACGGCTACGATCGGCTCACCCGCACTGGTCAAATCCTTGGTACGCCGCGGTATATGGCGCCCGAGCAGCTCTCCGCGGACCGTAGCCTAGACGGACGCGTGGACGTCTACGCGATGGGCGTGATCCTCTACGAAGCGCTCGCGGGTCACCCTCCTTTTTGGGGAACCAACCCAAGTGAGCTCGTCATCAACATCTTGCATGGAAACTCAGCCCCGCTGAAGTCGTATCGAGCCGACCTCGCCGACGATATCGTGGCGGTGGTGTCTCGAGCTATGGCGCGCGTACGCGAGGCGCGCTTCCCCAACGTGGGCGCCCTGAGTGAAGCTTGGGGCGCGGCGGCGACGGCAGGAGTCGCGGCTTCAAGCCAGGTCAGGGATCGATCGCAGATGCGCACCAGCGTACTGGGCGGAGTAGACAGCGATGCCCCACCGCGTCCCTTATGGGAACAGCCCCAGGATCTATCCCCCGGCACCTTCGGCAATTCGGGCGCACCGCCCCAGTCCGCGGCAGACCAGGGTTCCGACGGAAACGATGGTGAAACAAGACCTTCCTTCAAGCCTCTGCCGCCAACGGCATCACCAGCCGCGAGCTCCAGCTCGTCGGTTGATTCGTCAGAGGTTTTGCCGCCGCACGAACCGCTGAAGTTGCCCATACGCACGCGAGGCCTATGGATCTTGGCCGCGTTGCTCATTGCGGCGGCTTCGGCAGGGGTAGTGATCGCTGCGCTTCAGTTTTTTGGGGGTTCTCGTTCGTAGAGTTACGCAAGCTCCTCGAGCGCGTCGGCGCAGCGGGCTGCCGCTTGGTCGTCGAACAAGAAGAATAGCCGAGGGTCGATCAGCTCGACCTCGTTGACAAACAAGGATCCGTCACGTTCGATTCCGTCGACTCGAGCGTAGGGCAATCCTTCGGCCAACACCGCACGAGCGCTAGCCGCTTGCTCGATCAGTTGTGGCGAGGGTTCGTCGCGCACCGCGCTGCCGCCGTAGGTCGCTTGCTCGCGATACTCCCCGGCTTTCGGGACTTTCCGAACCGCGTGGCTAAACGTGGATCCGAAGAACACGAAGCTCCATTCTCCAGCGGAGCAGATTTCCGGAAAAAAGGGCTGGACGAGCACGTCTCCTTGTTCGCGAATCGCAGCCACTTGAGGCTCAAGCGCGGCGAATTCCTCGAGGCGTCCTCGAACGGTGCCTACCGCGCCGCCCGAAATCGCGGGTTTGAAAATGAACTCGTCCCAGCCTCGCGCAGCAAGCTCCTTACGCAGCGAGCACGTTTCTCCGGGCGCCACGAAAAGCGACGGGATCGTCTGCACGCCAGCTTCGGAGAGACGCAAAAGATAGCGCTTCGATATGTTTTCCCGCACCACTCGAGGAGGATTCCACAGCGGAAGCCGGCCGCGTTCACAGCGATCCAACCAGCCTCGAAACTCGTCAATCCGGAACAGGAAATCCCAGGTGGAGCGAATCAGCAATGTGTCTTGGCCCTCGAACGCGCTCGGCGGTTCGTCCCACCGAATAGGCGTCACGATGTGGCCACGCCGCTTAAGTTCCTCAACGAGCACGAGGTCGTCGTCTACATAAGCGCCGTCCGAAGAGTACGTGGCAGTAAACGGGTCATTCGATGTTCCTTTGATGATGATTCCAACGCGCATAACAACTCCCTACAACGTGTATACGAATGGCTCGCTGGCTCGCGCCGCTGGTCGATAGCAATGCAGAAACCGCACCTCGTAGCCCGCGGCAATGCCCTTCACGTCATCTTTGATGCGATAGTCCGGAAGCTCGAATCCCGGCGATGAACCCGCTGCTGGAGTGAACGCCACAATATCGACCGAACGGGGCCGAAAGATGTGCAGCACGCGAGAAATCAAATCTTGGGAATCGCCGCGAACGTCGACGTTCGTTTCGAAACTTACGTAGCTCCCGATTCGTTCGGGCGTGACGTGGATGGTGTAGTATTCATGGTCGCGCAGGGCATTAAGGGAGTAGCCGGCCGGCGTAAACGCGTGTTCGTCGACTCGAAAGCCAGGCAAGAGATTTCCGAGATCGACCGGGTCCACGCGGGTCGACCCGGGGCGAAAGCAGCGCAACCGATCCTCAGGCAACCCGTGCATGAGCACTTCAAGCGTTGTGTCGTCGCTTCGCGGCAGGTGTTCCGCGGTCGTGTGAAATACGTGTACGCAGTGGTCGTGCTCCTCGCCGAAACGAAGGGCGCGCCCCGGAAGCCACGTCGCCAAACGTGAGGCGTCTTCCCGAAACGAGGTGGGCTGCCGCTCGGGAAAGTGTTCATTTTTCCGTTCGTAAATCAGCGATGCAATCTGTTTGGGAGGGATTTGCCGGAGCACCATGGCGACTGCATCCACGAGGCGTGTTTGCCCGCAGGTGATCAGCGTGAGGTGGTCGTCCCATACAAAAAGGCTGGATTCGGAAAGCAGGTAGGCGTCGCACACGTCGCTCTCCAGTTTGGAGAGAACCTGCGCTCCCGCTGCGGCGACCACTTCGTGCCACCACGATGGGTTCATGCTGCGAAGAGGCGGATGATCGCCGACCACTGCGATTTCCACTTTTTTTTCCGGACCCTCGAAATAGGTAGGGGGTTCTGCAGGGTTTCCCGAGGAAATCGTCATCGGCCGCTCATGATGGTCGCAAATAGCAAACGCGCAAATCCCGAGGTATCCGCGGGGCACGCCTGGCTTTTGGCCACCCGCGCGAAAAGAGATTACGATCGTACAGAAGAACAATACTCCATGCGTTTCTTCCTTTCTTATTGGGCGGCAATCGGCTGCCTTACGTATGCTCTTCTGCCCACGTCGGCGAACGCCGACATCTATCGATGCACGGATCGGGACGGTACCGTCCACTTCACGAACGTCCGAGAGCGGGGACGCCGATGTCGGGTGGCGGTGCGTGAACGCAAACGACGAACACGCCGCTCATCAGCGACACGCCCAAAACTGAGTTCCTCAGCGGCGCGCCATGCTGCGCAGCGCAGTTCGAAGACCGCCAGCGATCCAAACCGACGACATCGCTACGACGCGATCATTAGCGCCGCTGCACATCTGTACCGGCTTCCTCCATCCTTCATTCGCGCGGTGATGCAGGTCGAAAGCAACTTCAATCCCCACGTGGTCAGTCACGCGGGAGCAATTGGTCTAATGCAGTTGATGCCAAGAACGGCAAGCTCCATGGGAGTGCGCGATCCGTTTGACCCGCGACAGAATATTTTGGGGGGCGCGCGCTATCTGAGAATCCTCGCGAACCGCTTTCGCGGCAATCTAGTGCTCACGGTAGCCGCGTACAATGCAGGCGAGGGCGCCGTCTTGCGGTATCGCGGCGTACCACCCTACGCCGAAACGCGCCGATATGTCCGCCGAGTGTTGGAGCACTACTACCGTTTTCGCTCCCGGTCCTAGTCGAGAGCAGTGGTCAGTTTGCCTGAGGGTCTGGCACCCAGACCCTCTCGTCGGGGTACGACCCCGCCGATTCACCCAGCTGTGTTTTTTGAGGGTCTGGCACCCAGACCCTCTGGCTGGGATACGATCCC
>JANQQS010000145.1 GCA_028284955.1 Myxococcota bacterium
GAGCAGGGGAGGTTGTTGCGGCTGGAGCTGTGCAAGGCGGAGCGGACGAAGTCCGTGGAGCTGCACAGGTCTAGACGCAGTACGGGTCCGAAGGACCCCAGTCCAGCCGCAATCAGGCCAAAAGATCAGTGCTCTAGCTAGTCTACAGTGTTGTCTTTAGTGACTCCATCCGCCCCTGCAACTCACTGAGTCTCGCGATCGATATGCTCACGGACGATTCGAGCTTACGGCGGGCGTCATCACCTTGAGCTTGGGCTGCCTGGGCGGCGCGCACGAGCTCGACGATATTGCGCGTCATTTCTTCGCCCGCGGTGGACACAAAGCGAATGAGTTCTTCGCCGAACTCGTCGATGCGACGTTCGAACGCGGACGCCATGCTCGCGGCTGCCTCACGAACGATTTGCGGCGCTTCTTCCTTTGCGCGCGCACGAACTAATTTGTCTGCGCGTCCACGGAACAAATACGCGAGCACGGGCGCAGCCACGGTCAGGGCGCCTCCCACCACTACGTTGGACAACATCATCATCGTGATGCCAAACGCACCCACCGCAAATACCCCCACGTCGTAGGCAAAGGTGTTGACGTCGAGCTCGAGCCGCGGAGTATCGTCGCCAAATACATCCCGTAAGCGCTGGGTTTGCACTTGCGTGTCGTCGGTCACAAACGCGATGGTTTCCTCGGCGACTTGCTCGAGCCGGACGGCCACTTCGTCAGCTTGCTCTTCAGCAAAGCCACGAAATCGTTCTTCAATAAACCCCGCCAGATATTTGCGCAGATCTGCCGAACCACTCTGATCGATCTCCGCAGGCAATGCCTCCGCGAATTGGTCTCCGAACCGCTCTACGTTCGAACGAACTTTTCCCTTCAGCCCAGCCAATGACTCTCGAATCTGCTGGGAGCGCTGCGCGTACCGTTCTTCCGATGCGCGCAGGTTCTCGCCCAGACTGTTGAGCCGGCGTTCCAACTCGGACTGCTCCATCTCGAGGGCGCGTCGTTGAATCTGAACCCCAGAGGTAAGGTGGTGGGTGGCTCGTAGCCCAACGTCGAGGGCGTTTTCCAGCAGCATGCGACCGCGCTGGAGCTTGAGAAAGGATTGCAGTTCGTCCACGAAGGTGTCGATTCCGGAAGGCTTGCCTTCGAGCGCGCGCTGAGCGCTCAGCGCGTATACCTTCGGATCAGGAACGAGCTCTTCCAGATGCTTTCGTGCATAGGCGAGCGCTTCCTTTTGCTCCTCGTCGCTGAGCAGGTCGACCTTGTTGACGACAAACAGCACCTTGTTTTTCGAGGCCGAAAGAAGTTTCCCGGATACGAAGCTTCGCTCGCTTTCCTTGAGAATTTGGCCTGCATCGAGCAGAAATACGATCGCGTCCGACCGCGGGATGTAGTCATAGGTAATCTCGGCGCGCGCCTCGTTGAGGTCGTTGACGCCGGGCGTGTCGACAAGAACAAGGCCTTCGCGCAAGACGGGCGCCGGGTAAAGAAGGTCGATGTGTTGAACGGATGAATCCTGCTTTCCTCCCACCTCGAACTGCTTCAAGTCGTCGACGGAAATCGCGCGCTCGGTTCCGTCTGAATATTGAGCGGACGCGCTCGCTGGTTCGCCAAACCGAATGCGATGAATCACGGCCGTAGTGGGCATGACGCCGACCGGAAGAACCGCCCGACCCAGCAACGCGTTGACGAACGTGGTTTTCCCGTGGTTGAACTCCCCCAGCACCACCAGGTGAAATCGATCGTTTTCGAGTCGCGGAATGCGGTCTGATCGCAACTTGATGGCCAGCGTTTCCGCGCCTGATTGCTGGGCCAGCTCGGCAATCTCGCGAAGCGCAGCCAGCACGGACGACTTTTGTTCTTGGTACTCGGTCACTGTTCTCCTTTTTCGCGGGACCCTTTCGCGCCATCGAGAATCTGGATGATTTCGCTGGTGCGGCGATCGACTTCGCTCATCGACAGCCCACCGTCTTCTCCGATCGCATCGCGGTAGAGCGCGCTTTCCGCAAATACGCGCAGCGCTTGAATTCGTTTGGGCAAATAAGGATGCGAGGCAAAGGCTTCAGAAAACCGGCCAAGGCCCTCTTTTCCTTCCTCGAACTGCTCGATGTAGCTCTCCACATCAAGCTGATCGTATAGCTTCTGGGAACCGCAGGCGAGTTTGAGAAAGGTGCGTGAGGCGGCGCCAATATCTTTGGTGCACAGCAACCCGGCGCGGTCGCAGGTGATCTCTGCGCGGCGGTACCAAGCCGAGAGCGCAAGCTCCGCGGGCGGGACGAGCCAGCGAAGAAAAATCGCAGCGTTGGTTTTGATGAGATGAAGCACCGTGCCGTAGACTACGTGCTTGTTCTGTACGTGCCCCGTCTCGTGTCCGATCACGAATTTCAGCTCGTCGTCGGAAAAATCATCGACCAGCTTGGAATGCACCACGATGAACGACTCGTCGTCGGTCCCGAAGGTGTATGCATTCATATAAGGACTGTTCGCGACGTACACCGTCGGCACGGGAACCCCAAGCGATACCGCGCACTCTTCCGCCAGGTGATAGATGCGCGGCACTTGCTTGGGGCCGACCCGCATGGTGGTTCCCAAATACTGGTTGCGCAAAACGTTCTTGTATGTGCGTACGACGGCGGCGGCGGCGAGCTCGACCGGCTTGAGCCGACGAAACGTCTTGAGCATCGCCACATCCGCCGCGTACGCGTATCGGCTTTCCTCTTCGACGCCGCCGTATACCTTCTGCTCGCGCTGGCTTACGTATCCTTGAAAATCAAAATCACCCATTGTTTTTAGCCACCTATTGTCTTTTAGCTTAGAGCCATTACGCAGCCGGGGGAACCCATGATTTGAATTCCCTCCACTAGTTCCTGTCCACGCCGAGCCTCCCGTCCACGCCGAGCCTCCCGTCCACTCCAGGCTCGCGTCCAATCCGGGTTCCTCTCAACTGTTCCTCTCAACTTCGGGACCGCGCGCGCAAGGTCCACGCGCGAAACGGATGGCGCGCGAAGTCTCGCGGAACCGTCTTGGCGGTGATGTCGCGAACCGCGAAACGCTGAAGGATCGCCGGGTCGAGCTCAAAATCGCGTGCATGCGTCGAAAAATAGAGCGTGCCATCCGCCGCAACGCGGTCCATCGCGCGCTCGATGAGTTCTGTTTGGTCGCGAACGAGCACAAAATCGCCTCGCATAGATTTCGAACGGCTGAACGACGGCGGATTGAGAAACACCACATCCCACCTCCGCTTTGAACGATTCAAAAATTGAAGCGCATCGGTTTGCACGAATTCGTGATCGCGAGCTCGAAGGCGATTCTGTGTGAAGTTATCCTTTCCCCATTCGAGATACGTCGCGGAAAGGTCCACGTTGGTGGTTTGCGCGCGGTTCGCGGCCGCGCCGACGCTCGCGGTGCAGGTATACGCAAACAAGTTGAGAAACCGCTTACCCTGAGCCTCTTGAGCGATTTTTGCGCGCAACACGCGATGGTCGGGAAAAAGGCCAACGTCCACATAATCCTTCAGATTGACCAGGAACGCGTGGTCGCCTTCGTGAACCACGACGCGTTCAGCCGCCGATTCTCCTCGCTTTTGATACTGGCCAGCCCCTTGCTTGGCACGAACCCGAAGATGAATCTCCCGCTCCGGCACATCGAGCACGTACGCGATGACTGGCATCAAGTCCCGTAGCCGCACGGCGCCTTTTCGTTTCGATGAGCGCGCGTATTCGGAGACGACCACGTGACCGTCGTAGCGATCCACTGCGACCGGGAACTCAGGAATGTCGGCATCGTAGAGACGATGGCAATGCACTTCGTTGCGGCGTGCCCAAGCCCCTACGGTGCGCAAGTTTTTTCGCAAGCGATTCGCGAACGGGTCGGCATCGGTGCGCCAGCGACGCGACGATGAAGATGCAGGCTTTGAAGCCACGATGGGATACGACGCCCAGCGACATTCAAGCGGGCCGTTGTACACCGTGTGCCGGCGCTCGGGACGAAGCCCCAGCGCGCCCATCAGCGCTTTCGGGGTGAGCACGTGCGCGGTCCACCCCCCGAACCGGGATTTAAGGGCATCCCCAAGCTGCGCGTGGAGCACTTCGGCCTCGCTCTGTTCTCCCAAGCGTTCTCCGTACGGAGGGTTGACCACCAGATGGCCGCGCGCCCACCCCGCAGGAGGCGCGAGATCCCGAACGTCCCGATGTTCCACCGTGACGCCCGAAATGCCCGCTCGTGCAATGGCTTCGCGCGCCGCGACCACCGACCGACGATCGCTGTCGCTCCCTTGAATGCGCACTTCTTGCTCTGCTGCAGCGTGCTGTTGCTCTCGCGCATCCGCGACAAGCTCGGCCCAAGCGTCGTGCTGGTGGCCAAGCCAACCGCGCAGCGATGGGCGGAGCAGGCCGGGCGCGACGCGTTTGGCCATCCACGCCGCTTCGATAAGAAACGTCCCGCTTCCGCACATCGGATCGATGAGTGGAGATTCGGATGTCCACTGCGCGAGCTCTAAGCATGCGGCAGCAAGATTTTCTCGAAGAGGAGCGGCATGCCCGCGCATTCGATAGCGCCGCGCATGGAGCGGCCCGCGGAGATCGACCGAGACCGTGACTTCGTCGGCCCAGTGAATGAGGATACGCAGGTCGGGATCGTCGCGGTCCACATCGGGCCGCCCCCCAAGGCGCGCGCGCAATCGATCGACGACGCCGTCTTTCGTTCGCTGGGCGAGAAATCGCGTGTGATCCTGTTTTCGCGACCGCGCCGCGACGCACTCCACCAAGAACGTGGTTTGTCTCGAAAGATGATCTTCCCACGATAGCTCCCGGATCTGCGCGTAAAGCGCTTCGGCGTCCGGAGCTTCGAAACGACCCAGCTCGCAAAGCACCCGGCTCGCGACCCGCGACCACAGCGCCACTCGGTAGGCGTCGGCCAACGCTCCTTCGAGTCTCCATACGCCCCGCGAAACAGACTGCCCAGAAACACCAAGACGATTCAGCTCCTGCGCGAGAGCTTCCTCGGTGCCCAAGGGGCAGGTAACGAGAAACGAACTCATTCGCCCGCTTGAGGGTTGGTGCCGGCGGGCTGCGCGACAAAATAGTACATCGCGTCGTGCGGTACCTTAGCCCACCGCGGCGCACCTTCTGCGATCAAATCACCGCCGTACTCAAGCTCCGACAGTGGCCGCACGCTGAGTTTTTCGAGACCCTCGCAGCGAACCGAGCTCGCATAGGGAGAAAGAAGCTGCGACAGCTCTTGATGAGCATGCGCTTCGTTGATCAACGCGCACACCAAATCATACGTCGTACCGACGTCAAACCGTTTTGCCCGCGTTGCCCGGCCACGACGTGTATCCCACTCTCTCGATGCGAGCGAGGCTTGGGCGAGTCGACGATAGAAATCGCGACTCAGGCCGCCCGATATCCCGTCCACGCGAAATGTCTTTCGCGCGGTGGCTCGGACGGCCTCGATAAGCGACCGGAGTTCGCCGCGTCGTTCCTCTGCGCCCACTATACCCGCTCCGCCCACTCGGCTCGCTCCACAGTCCGGTACACGACCTGGCACACGACGAAATCGAAGCGTCCCCCGCTGCTTCGCGGATTCTGGCTGTTCCTCGGCGCGCGCCATTGGACCACCCGGCGCATACGTATACTCTAGACGATGGCATGATGTTGGAGACACGGCGGTCAAGCCATAGCCGTTGACCCAAACTGTGCCCTCGGGTGTCCTCCGCACGGTCGAATCCAGCTGAAGACGCGGCGGAACTTCTGGGGGCTGCCCCGAGGACACCGTGCGTTGAGACGAATCCGCCCCAGGTGGCGTCTCAAACCCGAACACCACGCGATCAAGACGCTTTTCGGTTGGTCTCACCCATCGCCGGCCACGCGCGTCGCCGAACTCGCATGTTGGAGCATCCTGCCGACTGGTCATCGCGCGCACGATCTCTCCGAGCCCGGCCGCCACCGCGACCTCACAGGGACGAAGCCGACGAGCGCGGCGAACCCCGAGCTTGGGCAGATGTGCATCGCGTACATCGAGCACTTCAACCCGGCGTAGCGGAATCCACCCCGCAGGCTCCATCTGCCGCTTGATAAGTCGAAACATCGTGGCTAGCGCACGTTTCCGCGACTCGAGATGGCATGCGGCGGTGGACTCGCTCGGAGTCCCAGATTGGAGCGTGATACGAAGCGATGCGTACGGAACGTCGAACCCTCGCTCGTAGACCAGCGTCGCGCATGCGGCATCAGACGGCCCGGCAACCGAAACTCCATAGCGACGAAGGTGAACTCGGGTCGACGGCAAGGCAGAGCTTGCGTCCGCGCTTCCCGAGGCCGCCGGTTCCTTGCCGGGCTCGGGAAACGAACTTGCCCTGCGTCTAGACGCAACGCGCTTGGTCAACCCATCTTCGGTCACGGCGCGAACGGGTTCACCTTCCACCTTGTTTGCGTCTCGGGGGTTCGTTCGTGGCGCTCCGCACGCCCCCGTGGTTCCGAGCAAAACGCAGATCGCGAGCGACTTTTTGTACGAAAATGTCGGGTGCACGAATACACCATTCATCACTCCGCAAAACAGTCAAACCGCTGAAGTGATTTCCTTTTTTCTGAGACAAACAAGCTTCGATACAAAAAATTACGGTTCAAGAATTGGCATCCATGGGCGACCGACCGTACGTTTTCGGAGAGCTTGCCTTGGAGACCATTATGTTTGGACGACCAAAAGAACTTCGCCCCTATCGAGCTCCTTCACCATTCCACGACGACCGCGTGGTGGAAGCCCCTGGCGTTTTCCCCGGCTGGGCCATGGTGGTGATGGCGCTGGTTTTGCTCTCGCCCCTTTCCGTGCTTGCCCTTCCTCTGTCTGGCGCAGGGTTGATGAGCGTACCGAAGTGGTTTCTTTTCGACGTGGGAACGCTTGCGCTCATTTCATTCGGACTCTGCGCATTCATCGCACCCCGACAAAAAACCCGACGGTGGCTCCGCATGTTGACGTGCTTCGGCTTGTGCGCGCTGTGTTGGGGTATCTCCGGAGCCGCGGTGGCGAGTCGGCTGGGCTTGGTCGAGCTTCCACAATTCTAGAGTAGAGCGCTAATCTTTTGGCCTGATTGCGGCTTACCTCCTCGCTCTCTCCCTGCGAGGTACGTTTGTACCTCTCAGTCGTTCGCTGTGGGGGCGCTCGCAATCAGACTCAAAATCTCAGCAC
>JANQQS010000178.1 GCA_028284955.1 Myxococcota bacterium
CTCTCCCTGCGAAAGGCTCGGAGCCTTCCTCAGTCGTTCGCTGTGGGGGCGCTCGCAATCAGACTCAAAATCTCAGCACTCTATGGTACGCGACTCGAGGTTGCGAACTGTCCCCACCGTTCACGAACGCTACCTTCAATATACAGATGGAACAGCTCGCCGCGCAGCTGTGTTGTTTGAGGGTTTGCCCCGCCAAGATGCGCGTGATTTGTTTCCTGGCGTTGAACTACGAGGGTCGGACCAAAGTGCCGAGACCGTTCGCAGTCTTGCCCCACCGCTGAAATCCAACGCAACCGGGGCCCCGTCGCGCAGCGATGGGGCGGCCGCGCAGCGGCTGGCGTTGGGAGGGCCCCGCGGAATCGTATTCCGTGGGGGGAGGGGCTGCGGCCAGCCCCTCCGGAACAACAGCGGCTCAGACCCTCCGAAGTTTAGAGCAGCGGATTAGCGCCTGCACCACATGCGGGGGGAGGCCGAGTTCGCCGTCTTCGAAGGTCATGGGCAGTTTGCCTGGTTCCGAGAGAATGAGTCGAGTTTTGGTGTAGGTTCCTTCGAATACCGACCAGGCGCGCTGTGGACGCAGTTCGATGGTTGTGGCCGCGGCAGAGTAGGAGTGCACGCCTGATTGTGTTCGAACGAGGATGTCATCTCCGAAGAGCACCATGGCCAGGCCCTTGCGGTGCCGTAGGCGCCGATGCGTGGATACCGCCCAAACGAGAGGCGTTCCTGCGCTGACCACAATTACCACTGCGGCCATCCACCACATCGACGAGACCTGCGGCGACCGCAAGAGCCCTTCGATGAACACCGATGCGAACACGAGCCCGGCGTGAGGTCCACGCAGCAACCAGCGATGGCTCCCGGGAATGGAACGCGATGTTGAAGGGGAGGGGCGGCCTGAGCGAGCGCTCTCTACCGCTTGATTGTACACCCGGCTCGGCAGTTCTTTGACGCCTGGATCGGTTGGTGCCTGCGATGGAGGAATGGGAGCCGCTGCGCCCTGCCATCGCATGAGGTGCTCTGCGAGTTGACCCGAGGGTCCAAACAGAGGAGGAATCGTCAGCGTGTGCGCGCGCGTGAGAATATGAATGAATCCGTCCGCAGCGCGATGGGGGACGAGGGCGCCCGGGTCGACGACGTCCATGACGTTGGTTCGGAGCACCGTGGTGGTTTCGCGCGGTTGGGTGAGCGCGAGCGTATCATCATCGAGCGATAGGCGATACCGCGGAGCGTTCCACCACGTTGCGAAATCGCCGAAGCTGCGGAGGCCTATGACGAGCACGCGAATCGCTGCCACAACACCGACTCCTCGCAGGAGGATCGCAAAGGGATCGAGGGCAGCAGTGTGGTCGAGGGCATCGGGCTGATCGCGCATGGCTGCGCCGACGAAGGTTCCGATAGCGACGGAGAAGAGAACCAGCGCCGTGGCTGGTTGTCGAAGCAGCTTCCAGGATCGAGCACCTGGCCATACGCTGCTGTCCGCGAGGTCGAGTTTCCGTTGCTGGGTGGTCATCGGGGTTTGTTTGCTCGCTTCGTGAAAGAAAAGGGCTGGTACGGGAATTCAGCGCGCGCAATCGCATCGCGGAACGCTTCTCCGTTCGCGATGACAAGTTTCACGTGAGCGCTGGCAGCGCGCTTGCGCGTCGGCGTCCCAAGTTTCGTGTGCGATCGCACAGATTCGACCCGCGGCCGAGCAAATCGTTTTGGTGCGGGTGCAGTTGCGCGAACACTCCTTCTCGGTTGATTTCGGAGCGGTCGACGAACCCAAGTTTCGTTGAGCTGTCGTAGAGTGACGCGCCGTATGGCGAGCAATCGTCGCTTCGGCTTCCTGAATCGCCTGGAATTGCGCGTGGGTAGGTGCCGGAGGGACCGCTGGCCCGCAGCCCAGGACAGCGATTGGCAATGTGAGGCACACTGCAAGTTTCAACGATGACTCCTCTGCGTCGCGGAGTTGCTGCAAAATCGCACGAGTTGGGTCCCTATCCGATCTCGGTTATCATAACCATGCGTCTCGCGAAAACGATGACGCGACGCAACAAGCATGACGAGTTTGTCTAGATGCCACTCGTGAGTCACGCCCGCCGGGAGCTCCACGTCAAACTGGTGTACTACGGCCCCGGGCTTGGAGGAAAGACCACAAACCTCGAGCATATTCATCGCTCGAGCCGACCGGAACATCGCGGCAAGCTGATTTCGCTCATGACCGAATCAGAGCGAACGCTCTTTTTCGATTTGCTTCCCGTGGAGCTCGGAACGTTTCGTAACTATGCGGTGCGCCTCCATCTGTGCACCGTGCCAGGGCAAATCGCGCGTGACGCGACCCGGAGGCTGGTGCTTCGCCACGTCGACGGGGTCGTATTTGTGGTCGACAGCCAAGAGGCACAGCTGTCGAACAACGTGGAGAGCATTCGCAACCTCTACCGAAACCTGGCCCTTCAGGGTGACGACCCCGATCGGCTTCCGCTCGTTGTCCAGTACAACAAACGCGACCTACCTACCGCGCTTCCCTGCGCCACGCTGCAGGAAGAGCTCGGCGTTCCGAGCGAGGTGCCGCAGTTCGAGTCGATCGCGATTCGAGGGGTCGGCGTGTTCGAGACGCTGAAGACGATTTCGAAAGCGACCTTGGCGCTAGTAGGCGATCCTCGTGGTCAGACGGAAGGACGTTCGCCATCCATCTTGCCCGGACGCCGAGCGTCCATGTACCCTGGCGGCCGACCGCCTGCGCTCGATAATCCCGAGGTCGAGCAAGAAGAAGCGCGCACTCTGGATTTGGACGATGCAGAGGACGATTCTAGCTCGGTCATGAGGACCGAATCAGCGGCTCCCGAGATCCCGAAAGCGCCTCGTGTTCCTTCGATCGGCCAAGGCGATCGTTAGCGTCAGAGCTGCTAGTAGGCGGGGTTCTCTGGTTTTTTGGTTTCTTCGGCTTGTTTTGTGGGGGTGCCGGCAGGCTTTGGCGTTGCGGTGAACTCGAAGGTTATGGGCGCGGCTTCGGCTACTTTTTGGCCGAGCGCGCCGAGTGTTTTTTGCGCCAGTTTGTCGAACGCGGAGCGCGGTTGGACGTCGTGTTCTGCAAGGCCGACGGGCACGGGCTCTTGCGTAGCGACCTTCATCGATTTGGGTGTGTCGCCGTCGAATACGAATGAGATATCGACTTTCGCGGTTTTCTTCGTGGTGCGCCCGTGCAGTCGGAGCTCTCCGGCCACAGTCGCAGTGATGTTGCGCTGCGCGCCGCTCAGTTTGCCCACGTTGGCATCCGAGACGCCTGAGACCTTCACGATTTTGAACTCAACGAAGCGGTTCTTCTCGCGCATTTCAGCAGGCGCGTCGTCGGAGATTTGAAACCAAGTGCGCATGTGTTCGTTTTGGGTTGCGTTCTTTTCTTCTTCGCCGAACTTTTCTTTTTCGTTTTCACGCTTGGTTTGAAATAGCTCGAGCTTGAGCAAGTCGACCTTCACGAGGCCGGTGGTCTTGGTGACGTCCATGAGATCGACAAACAGCTCGCCGCTCATTGCTTTGGGCGCCACGCCGTGAATGTTTTCGAGCGGAGCTTCCATCAAGAACTCGGTGTTGCTCGCGCCGGTGTCGACAGAAAATGTGCGCGCCATTTCGGTGGGAGCTTCGGGCGCTTCGAGAGGCGCGGTCTGGGGAGCGAGGTCTTTCTCTGCTTTCTTGTCGTCGCATCCCGCGAGCGACAACGCGCACGTCGCGCCAAGGAAAAGAGTTCGGGCGCAAAGACAGCCGTTCGACCATGCGTTCATGAGGAATGCTCCTGGGTTGGCGTTTGGGCTCGCGAGCCTACAACGACGCCGCGCGCGTCGTCTAGATGAAACGCGGGTAGCGAGTTTCACGAGTGAGTGTCGTGCAGCGTTGTTCGAGAACGAAGGGTGGGCGCATGAGAGACTGGTGGTATTCTGTCGCGGCTGCCCTATGGCTTTTCGTTTGAGACGAATCTTTCGTTACGGGTTTTATGGAGCATTGCTCGCGCTCGTGGGGATCGCGGCGGCGATCTCTACAGGCTGGACGGCGATGGGTACGCGGGCAGATGGTGCGAGGCTCGAGCGCATGCGCCATTCTCCGCGGTGGCAGGAAGGCCGTTTTATCGACGTGCTGCCCCGCAAGGAGCCCGGGTTTTGGCCCGCGCTTCGAGGCTGGCTATTTGAAGGTAGCGAGTACCGCGCGCCCGCTCGGCCGCAGCCGCTCAAGTCACGTCACGGCAACGAGTTCCCTTCCTCGATCGCCGATGGCTTGCGGGTCACATGGCTCGGACATTCGACCTTGCTGGTCGAGATCGACGGGGCGCGCGTGCTTGTGGACCCGGTGTGGGGCCCTCGGGCGGCTCCGTTCTCATGGGCCGGGCCAAAACGTTTTCATCGGCCGCCACTGCCTTTTCGGGAGCTTCCCAAGCTCGATGCAGTGCTGATTTCTCACGACCACTACGATCATTTGGACCATCCCACCATCGTGCGGCTCGCTCGGAAGGATGTGGATTTCGTGGTGCCCTTGGGGGTGGGCGCGCATCTGCAGTATTGGGGCGTTCCCGAAACGCGCATCACCGAGCTCGATTGGTGGGAAGAGCACGAGGTCGCGGGCGTTCGGCTCGTCGCCACGCCATCGCGACATTTTTCGGGGCGCTCGCTAACCGACCGCGACTGCACGCTGTGGTCCGGGTGGGCGTTGATCGGCCCCGCGCATCGAGCGTATTACAGCGGAGATACGGCGATGTTTCCGGGCTTCACCGAGATTGGAGAAAGACTTGGTCCGTTTCACGTCACGATGATCGAATCGGGCGCGTACAACGCGATGTGGGCCGACGTGCATCTAGGTCCCGAGCAGGCCGTACAGGCGCATCGCATGGTGCAGGGCAAGATCATGATTCCTGTGCATTGGGGCACGTTTGATCTAGCTCTTCACGGCTGGACCGAACCGATGGAGCGCGTGCTCGTGGCGGCGAACCAAGAAGGCGTGCACGTGGCCACCCCGCGCATTGGCGAAACCGTCGACGCCCTCAACCCGCCCCAGGTCGCCCGATGGTGGCCCAAGGTCCCGTGGAAGACGGCCAAGCAAGACCCCGTGACATCATCCGGCCTAGAGCAGACTGTACGGATCGGGACGCTATGGGGGACACGCGAGGCTCCACATGTAGGTCACATGAAATAACATGCGCCAGGTTTCATTCTCCTCACCCCGGTGCCAAGCTGCCCATTTCTTCGTTCCGCCTCTCTTCGAACCGGCGAAGAAAGTGGCTTCCCTGCGCTTTGCTTGGCGTTCGGTATTCCCCTTCTTGAAGATGGTGCCATCATTTTGTTCCCCGAAAGCCATCGTTGACTGGACGGGTCTCTCGTGTTGGTGGAATTGTTTGTCATCGCCGAAGCCTTCCGGTTCGAAAAAGAAACGGATTGCTTCAACCTTAACCTTTTCCTGTCGCGCGTAAGCAAGATTAAAGAGCTGTTCCATCCAGTAGCCGAACAACACCAGGGCTTTGCCCGAACGGCCGACGAGCGGATCTTGGAACTTGAAGTACCCACGTTGGGGAAGGAAATACTCATAACCCAAGCCGGGAAAACCGTGCACCGCATCGGATTCTGGTCTTCCGCTGTTGGAGGGAAGCTGGTCGGTAATGTTGACTATGTTGCGGGCGAAATCTTCGCTGAAGAATTCCTTCGATTCGTCCAAGATCACGAAGAGCGGAAGGTGTTCGGGGTTTGAGCTCTTCACATAGCCCAGACCGTCAATCACTTTGTTCAAGGTTCGCTGGCTAGGTGTTCCGAAGATCTGCCGGGCGCATGTGCGAAGAACGTTCTCATGGGGTTTTTCGAAATATGCGTTGGCGAGGTCCTTGCAGTCGACAGCCTGCTTGCGCACCGCGCCAGGTCGTATGTTTGCTGAAGCGTCGCAAGCCATCACTGCGAAGACAAGGGCGACAGCGGCGATCGTCCGCAAGGTGCTCACGGAGTTTGGCCCGACTTACGAGGACAGCTGTCGGTACAGGCGCGGCATTGATTTAACGGACTCGCGGGGCGGATGACAGTTGCTGCGTCCTTCCACACGCGCGAATACTAGCGCGACGGCGTACGCCGAACCACCAGCTCTAGCCGTTTGAAACGGAACGTTTTTCCGTTTGGGAGGCGCCGGAGCTGTGCTTCGATTCGCCATGAGCACGCTCGAACATGCTTCGGCATGTCCTCGGTTCGCGGATGCGACGACTGGCCTACCGGCGCTGCGCGATCCTCGGTCCGCGTTTGACACCAGCCTCCTAGAACAGACCGCGCGAGCTTGGGGAGAGGCGGAGGTGTTCAGCAGTCGCGCTCCTCGTTAGCTTGAGGGGCATCACCTAGTGTTTTTGTCAGCGCAGCTCGTGAGGGAGATTAGCACGGGCGATCGGGGGTCGTACCCGTCGTTTGCAGCGAACAGAGTGAATTCTGAATTGTCGTTGTTGGCGAGTAGCGACGCGACTCTGCGGTGTTCCGGAGCAAGCGATCCCCAATTCGCCGCGATCATGGTGCCATCGGCGCGACGCACCGCGTGGTCATCGCTATCCGACTGATAGCGCTCCACCTGAGAGCTAGGGTCTTGCTGCATTGGCGCCGAAAAATAGGTAAGTTCAGCGTTCTGCGTGATTGTGGCGATGTGTATGGTGAACGTTTTGTGCGGGTTGTTTGAACTTGGGTGTGACGGGGTGGGCGCGTCCAAAACGTCCAAAAGCTCCATTCTCTGTTGCTCGACATTCTGCTGCTCAGTGAGCGTGATTCGCGCTCCGTTCGGTTGCGGCGTGAACGGGTAGTCCGCCACCTCGCATTCGAATATACGGACTCCATTCGTCGACTGTTTGGTGGTCGATCTAGTCTCTTGGTTGGTGGATGTTTCCGAAGCGCACGCAATGGCACCGAGGAAGTAGAAGACGATGACGGCAGCGGGTGGCAAATTTGGCACAGCGTTCGTTTGCATTCTCGTTCCTCATGCGCGCGGTACGGTCACCACGGGTGCGGTGTAGCAAAATAAATGCCGCGGAGCATCGAACGAACCAATACCCAGAACGCTGTGGATGAGGGGTGTTTGGTAGGCTACTCCGGTGCGGAGGAGCGAATCACCAGTTCTAGCCGTTTGAAACGGAACGATTTGCCGTCTCGAAGACGCCGGAGCTGTGCTTCGATTCGCCATGGGCCCGCTGCGGGGGCTTTGAACGCGCAGCCGTCCATGCGCGAGACAAATTTCCAGCGTGTCGCGCGCAGGCCTTGGTCGGATGACTGCCAGTCGCTGAAGCTCGTTTCGAAGGGGTCGCATGCAAGTTGCACGGTGCGGCCAGCCTGGTCGGAGGCTCGAATATCCACGAGCACGCGGTCCATGTAGTGGTAGAGGCGCGGTCGACCTGCGCTGGGCGGCGTGTCGACATCGGTGGCGGTCCAAAAAGAAAACGTTTCGCCTGCGTCGGCGCGCACGGATAAGGTGATCGGTCCGTTCAGCAGCGATGTTCCTTCGGTGCGCTGCACGGGAAGCGTTACGAGGTAGCCGCCCGCGGCCACGCCCCCGGCCCCGGCCAACCCGAGAAGCCATGCGCGCCATGTGGATTTCTTTGGGGCTGCACCCGATGACGGCGTGAGCGCTATGCCGAGATAGTCCGCGAGTTGATGGGCGAGCGCTTGCGCTTGCTCGTGCCGCAAATGGCGCGCCACGATTTGGTTTGTTCCATCGTGAAGCGCGGCGCACACCGCGTTGCCCCCGCGAGATGCCACGCCGGTGAATAGCGTTTTGATGTCTGCGGCGGAAATCGTGCGGGACCCGCCCCAGATCGGCCCCCATCGCACATCGATGCGCGCGCCTTGTTTCAAAGGCGATGTTTCCGCGCGCACGACCGTGGTCGACGACACGGATTGGGCCCATTGCAGATGCACCATGATAAGCGGCAAGCCGAGGAACAACGAAAGCATCACTACCCCGGTGACGCTTTCCATTTCCACCGCGATGTATCGCAGCCCCATAAAGGCGAAGAGGTCCACGGCCATCAGGACCAATGCCGTCGCGAGGTCGGCACCGCGAAGCCATCGCCATCGCCATTCAAGAGCGTTCTTGTCGATCGTCGGCTGCATTTTCTGCCGCAATGGTTGGCATGGAAGCATACCACTTCGCGACTCCGCTGATTGCATCGCTTCGTGACGTTCGACTCAGAAAAGACGCAACCGGCAACCGTTCGCGACGATAAACGGGGTGGCGCGGTTGTTCCGCGGATGGCGCGGCGCACCAGAACATCTCTCGAACCAGTTCGAAATGAGGGCAAACGTGACGCGCAATGTCTTCGTCTTGTGGTTACTCTTCGGTTGTACAAACGGTCTAGGTTCGCGAAACGCAACTGCGGACCCTGAACTGCCGGGTTCCAAGGTCCGTTCGGAGGCGGCCATGCCGATTCTGGCCTCGCCGCAGCGCACATCGTCACGGCCTCCATCATCGCGCCCCATTTCGTCGTGGGTTGAAGTGTCTGGAGCGAGTTCGACGGGAGTTTCGACGGGAGTGGAGTGCTACCCCGAGCAGTACGGCGCCGTTGGTGATGGGATTTCCGATGACACCGCGGCCATTCAACGCTGCCTAGATTTCGTGGGATCGCAAGCCCCGGACGCAAGAGGCCATCGAGGCGTCGTCACGCTGCGAGGCCACTATTTTGTCACGCGGCAAACCGAGGTGTTCGATGATGTGCACAATCCTGGATGCGGTCTTGATGCAGCAGACCGGCAACATGGTTTTGCGCTTCGTATTCCCGGCGGTGTGGGGGTGAGCGGTGGAGGGACGGTGACGCTCAAGTCGTCTGCGAGTTCGCGTCCGCCGACGGAGCATACGTACTTGTTCTGGGTCGGCGTTTATTTTTCGCGCAGCTGCGGCGCGAGGCCTCCAGGCTGGAAATCGGAGGGCGAGAATGTGTTCATTCGAGGCATTCAGATCGTCAACGACCCGGCGAATCTTGCTCGGACTGACTCCGAAAACGCCGGCATTGTCGTTTCGCGCGGTCATCGCGTCACAATCGAAAACGTCACCCTTCGCGATTGGTACCGAGCCATCAAGATGTCTCATTCGCCAGGCAACCGAGTCGCGAACAACACGGTGCTCGATTCAAAATATATCGGGATTGCGATCTACGCGTCGCATCATCACGGTCGTGATGGTCTGGATGCGTTCGCGAAACCGAACCGGATTGTCGGTAACGACATTGAAGGAACTACTTCGCTGGCCGGCGGAATCTATGTGAGCGGGTGGGCGACAAACGTCGAGCGCAACACGCTCCGCCGCGTCCGCGGCATCTTGCTCGAAGACTATGGCCGCGGCGTGGTTCATGGGAACGTCATTCGGGATGCGCCCTACGGGATTCGAGCAGGGTATCTCCCGCGCGGAGTTCATGCTACGGAGATCACCGAGAACGTCATTTCCTTCAGTGCGGGCGGCATCATGGTCAATAACGCGGCCGATGTTGGTTCGGGGGTACTGGTGGCGGGCAACAAAATCGTGTCGACGATCCCGTTGGGCAGCAATCCGGAGATTGAATCGTTTCGCAATTCAGTTGGGTTTTGGGGGGCAGGGCGCGAGCGTGCGGGCATTGCGATCATCGACAGCAATCGCGTCACGGCTCGAAACAACTCGATTGAACTGAGCAGCGGGACGCGGGTGGGCATTCAGGTCACCAATTCGTTTTTGACGACTCCCGATGGTTGCTACGGCGTGACAGGAGACAGGAACTCAGACATCGCGCTCGACGGAAACGCGTTTGGTCGCAGCCGTGCCGCGACATCGGCGTTTGACCCGAGCCTCGCGATCGCGATTTATGTTGAAAACCAGGATCGCGTGGAGCTGACGAACAACATTGCGCCACCCGTGTTTGGTACGCGGCTGATCAACTCCACCGTCACCAGGAGCAGCAATGAACTTCCCATGCTGTGCGACGTTCGCGCCGAGAACGTATCGCGAGACTGCCGGCGCATCCTGTCGGTGAATCACCCCGCGCACCCGGATAGCGCCTTCAACAAGCCGTCATGCATACCGGAAACTGTTCCACCGTCGCCGAGTAGCCAGCTCATTCCGTTTGTGCGCTAGACAGACCGTGCGGGCGCACGTGACACGCCCGTGCAGCACTGCACGCTACAGGGTGTTGGTTGCCGAATTGATTCGTGTTTTCGAACGGTACAGGGGATGCAAGTGAGCGTTGGGAACGGCGGCGGCGAGCCGGCCTGTTCTCAAGCTCACAACACGAAGGGACCACAATGCATTCCTCCACGCCAACTGTTTGGCACCACGGCACCGGGCGAACGACGCGATCCACCTGTGTTCGCGTAGGTTCTGCGATCATCTGGGTTTGGCTTTCCGCATGCGTCCATGACGTCGGCTCAGGCCACCGTCTTTCCGAGGGTTCCGAAGATGCGGGTGTCGCGGAAATGCATTCACAAGACGGGGTAGACGCGCAGGAGTCTGAGCTTGCGACGGCGCTTGCTCCGAGTTCCGCGGCGCAGACCGACCTTCGCGCGACTCGCCCTCCTGGCATCGCCATCGTTGATCCCACGCCAGTGCCCGACAACCTCTATCTCGGCATGGTGACGGTGAACACGTCGACTACTCAGTGTTCCGGAGTCTTGATCGCGGACGATCGCGTGATTACGGCGGCGCACTGCGTGTGCACTGAACGATACGTGGGTGCGAACATTTGCCAAACAGAGGCTGTAGTCGAGTTTCGGCCGAACCCTGTATCCGGACAACGTGGCCCTAGGATTCGGGGAACTGTCACCTGGCACCCCGGCTACAATCCGTCGTGGACCGACCGAGAAATCGAAAACGATTTGGCCATCGTCGACATGGATCGAACTGCGCCGTCCTACGCTCGTCCGTTCGACGTAAGCCCGCACCCCGTGCCAACGGGGAGTCGGGTGACCCTTCTGGGCTTCGGATTCACTGGTCAGGATTGCGATGGGCCACTTGGCAGACTCAACTCTGGGACGGCGCGGATCGACGAGTTTGTCGACGGTCGGCGCATCATGCAGTTCAATGATCCGGTAGTGTGCGATGGTGATTCGGGTGGCCCTGTCCTTTTTCGAAATAAACTAGTCGGCATTCACTCTGGGTTGTTTCCCACTGTGCTCCACGGGTTGGTGACAAAGTCGATCGCGGTGTCTCCCTACTTCGATTGGATCAAGGGGCTCACCTGCAGCACCGCCTTGTGGTCTCGCTGCAGCGGCAAGGGGCCGATTTGTCAGTGCAGCCGCGGCGTGGGCGATTGCGATTCGGACGCCGATTGCAAGCCCTCCAACGTATGTCACCACGACGTCGGTGAGCAGTTTGGGTACCACCCAACGTTCGATGTGTGCGCGCCGCCCGGCCAACTCGCAGGAACCTGCAGCTGCTCGAACAGCGGGTTTCGCAATATGTGCGCTGCCGCGGTGAACAACTGCAGTGCAGGGTATTCGCCGATCTGTTCTCCCCGCCAGGAATCCGGGAGCGCGCGCTGCGGTGGATGTTCTTGCCAGTAGCCTCGACATAGCGCCGGACAGATGGGGCGACCTGTACTTGACCCGCGTCCGGGTCGGGTGAATAAGGGAGCGTGGGTTCTCCTTCAGGTCGTCCAGATCCGGTGGAAACGAGTGCGCTCGATGGGAAACTCCGGGGCGCAAGCCCCCTCGACGGGTCGGAGCATTCGGCCGTACATGCGCTCGCCGCCGACGATGTATGGCGGCTTGTAGAGCGCTCGCGGGTGGCCGGCGAGGTACATGCCGCGCGGTCACTCGCGGAGCGCATTCGCTTGCTTGGCCGCTTTCGAGACGCGCTAATGTCTCGAGCCGAGGATATCGTCGATATGGTCCGCCGCGAATGTGGCAAACCTGAAGCCGAGGTGTGGCTCCACGAAGTGTTGCCGACCGCTGATTTGTTTCGCTATTGGGCAGAGGATGGCGCAGTGGCGCTCGGTGCCTACGAGCAGCCACTGAGCGCTCTGGACTATCCTGGCAAGCACGCGCTGGTCGAGCGCTTGCCACGGGGCGTCGTGGCGTTGATCACGCCTTGGAATTTCCCGTTCGCACTCCCGCTTCGAACGCTTTTCCCCGCGCTTTTGGCGGGCAACACGGTAATTCTCAAGCCCTCTGAGTATGCGCCGCGTACTGCCATGCGGATTGCGCGGGCTGCCACCGAGGTGTTCGGTCGTGACGTAGTGCAGATCGCGATGGGCGGAGCGGACGTCGGGGCGGCGCTCGTGGAAGCCGGGGTCGACGCGGTCGTGTTCACAGGAAGCGTCCGAGCGGGGCGGAAAGTGGCCCAGGCGGCGGGACAATCTCTGATTCCTTGCTCTCTCGAGCTAGGCGGCAATGATGCGGCAGTGGTTCGGGCCGACGCGAACGTCGAGCGTGCCGCGCGCGGGTTGCTGTGGGCGAGCATGGCCAATGCGGGGCAAAACTGCGCCGCGGTGGAGCGTGTCTATGCCGTGGGGCCCGTCGCCAAGCGGCTAAAGAACCGACTCGCGGAGCTCGCCCGGAGGCTCGAGCTCGACCGGGATATCGGGCCGATGGTCACCGATGCGCAGTTCCTCAAAGTCCAATCCCACGTGCGCTCCGCGCGAGAGGCAGGCGCCAGGGTGCTTGCGGGGGGCGAGCGCGAAACCCGCGACGGAAGCTGGTTTGCGCCCACCGTAATCGGTGACGTGCCCGCCGACGAGCCACTGATGACCGAGGAAACGTTTGGGCCCGTGATCCCGGTTGTCGAGGTGGCGACCGATGAAGAGGCGATCGAGGCTGCGAATCGTTCTCCTTATGGTTTGACCGCGAGCGTGTGGACACGGGATGTCCAGCAGGGAGAGCTGCTCGCCTGCCAGCTCCGCGCGGGCGTGGTGATGGTCAACAATCATGGATTCTCCGGCGCGATCCCGTCGCTACCGTGGTCAGGGGTCGGCCATAGCGGCTACGGCACGACCAACTCCACGCGAGCATTCGACGTCCTAACTCGGTCGCGGGTCGTGCTGGTCGATAGTCGCCGGAGCAAATCGGAGCTCTGGTGGTTCCCGTATACTTCGGGGCTTGTTCAGGCTGCGCGCGCGCTCGTGGTTCTACGGCATCGAAGCGGGTTATTGCGAAAACTAAAAGCCTTAGCCGCGCTGCTGCGCGGGATCATGACCCGATGGCAAGGGACTCGCTAGAAATCGGCGCTGTAACGCTCTCGTTGTATTGGTATTGATACGTTGTCGGTTTCGATAACGGCTTCGATGCCGACCGGTCCTCGGAGGTGCTGGCGGGCTTCCGCGGCGGAGGTCATGGCCTTGCGATCGACCGACCGAAGCGTGTCGCCTGCTTTGAGACCGGCCTGCTCCGCCGAAGACCCGGGGCGCACGGCGACGATGCGCACACCGTTGTCTTCGTCGGCAACTCTGATGGCCACGCCAGAACGCATCGCCTGGGCTGCGGGGTCGGCGCTCGGCGCGTCTCGTCGCTGGGGGAGTTTGAATCGAACTCCTGATGTTTCATCGCTTGGGTAGACGCGGACGCGTTGCGCGGGTGTGGTTCCTCCTCCGGAGTGGGCAGCCCAGATTTCATGAGAACCGGGTGGGAGTCCACTCACACTGAATTGCCCGCTCGTATCGGTGACGACACGGAGCGTCCGATTGCGTACGTGGATCTCTGCGTCGCTTGTGGGCCGGCCCAGGGCGTCCACCACCTCTCCCGAAATAATACCTCCTGGTTTGAGGCGAATCGGTCGAATTGTGACTGGCCGGACGCCGGTTTTCGACGCGGCTACGCTCACCCGCGCTGTCGCTGAAACATGAGCCTCTGATTGAACGACGACTGTGTACTCTCCGAGGCCCAGTCGAGAAAAACGAAACGATCCGTCTTCCGCGGTGTGGGTTCGCTTCGTTCCTGCGGAGCCCTTGAGCGAGACTTCGGCCGAGACTGGCTCGGAGGACCAGTCATCGACGACCGAGCCTCGGACGGTTCCGGCCGGGTCGAGCACAATGCGGAGCGGATCCCCAGCTTTTCGAACGGGGCCCAGTTTTTTGGGTGCGTGTCGATCATGATTCGCTGTCACCCGGTACGGCGGAGGCGGGAGCCCGGTGATCTCAAATGTCCCATCGGATCGGCTTAGTGTTGTTTTTGATACGGGTGCGCGAGGGTTGAGGCTCAAGAGTGAGATTTCAACATTGGTGATGGGAAACCGAGATCGGTCGACCACCCGTCCCGACAGTGTGACGAAATCTCCGGCAAGCTCGATACGAACCCGGGCGATTTGTCCCGCGACGACGGTGGCACGTGCTCGTGCGGCGGGCTGGTCGATTGGTGATGCGGTGAGTGTGACAGGGCCGAGCGTGCCTCGAAACTCAAAGGCTCCATCCGATTCGGTCACCGCGGTTCGGGGATGTGGCTCGCGCTCGGCGCGCAGTTCGATGAGCACCCGGGCGGCCGGAAACCCCGCGCGATCCACTACTTTGCCTCGCACCGTTCCTGATTTTGGCAGCACAACGCGAACCCCAGAGCGACGCTGTCCAGCGTTGAGATGCAGGGTCGAGGACCACTCGGGCGCGTAGTCGGGATGGCTGACGACGAGCTGCAGCTTGCCAGCGGGGAGGCCGTGAACTTCGAATCGTCCGTGGTTGTCGGTGGTAGGCATGTCGAGGCTCAGAGATCGGATGGCAGGCGCCGTAGGACCGGGGTCGTATGAGGAGCTGCTTTCATGGCTCGACATGGGTGCCGCGAAAATGGGCGGCACGGGGCCGGTGGTGGTTCCCAGACCGAGCGAGCTCGATACGCCCGCGTTGCCTAATCCAGGGGCAGCGCCATCGAGACCTGCGCCGGAGAACCCCGACTGTGAAGTTTCTCCGTTCGCGTCCCGAACAATGTCGATTCGCGCTCCCGCGACAGAGCGACCGCGTGCGTCGACCACCACGCCCGACACCACCGCTTCTGGTTCCATTTCGATCACGAGTGCTTCCGACGCGGGGTCGTGACTCAGGGGAGCGCTCGGGACGAATCCTTCCGCGTAGGCGGTGATCACCGCGATTTGGCTTGGCAATCGACGCACCGAAAATTTGCCGTGTTTGTCGGTGCGAGTCGCGCTTGGAATCAAATCGACTTCATCATCGGTGATGACGATTTCCGCGTCCGCGATTCCTTGTTGGTTGGCTTTGCTGACGACGCGTCCGCGCAGAGATATGGCTCGTTCCAGCCGCAATATGACGAAGGCGCTGCCCCCGTGGCCAACCACCAAGCCGCGGCGCCGTTTCGCGATTCCCTGACCGCCGTTCGCTCCAATTTCGTAGACGCCAGGCGGTACATCGGGCCAACTAAAATGTCCGGACGCGTCCGACCGGATATGGACGGGCGGCCACACTCCGCTGCCCACGAGCCACACATCGGCTTGTTCGGCCGGGCGACCCTGTGGATCGAGGACGCGACCGGAAACGGTCGCCGCGGATCGCAATACGGAACGGATCTGGTCATCGGTGCGCGCGGTCTGCGCGTCTTCGGCGTAGCCAGCCGCGGCGACGCGAATCGAAACCTTTTGGTTTCGAGGGAGTGACCGGATGGAGAATTCACCTCGCTCATCGGTCATTGCGGTCCATGGCGCAAAGCTTTGGTGATGCCTCGCTTCCGCGCGCGCGCCCGCAATGGGACGATTGGACTCGTCGACCACGACCCCGCGAAGCGAGGCGCCACGCACGAGTTCCACGTCCAAAGTCTGAGAATTGGTGGCGGCCAGGGAGGGAGGCGAGGTTTGCGGAGGCGCGATGTCGACCGCGCGCTCGGCACGTGCGTACCCATTGGCTTCCACCAAGATGTGCCAGCCGCCGCAGGAAAGACGAAATAGCGTGGCTTCGCCACTCGCATTGGTGCGCAGGTCTCCCTTGGCGGCGCCTCGGGGGGCGGCTTTGCGGGGCCAAAAAGTTATCCGGGCTCCGGACACAGGTCCGCGGTTGCTGCGCGTTCGCACCGTCAGCTGAGCACATGGCGCGGACGCTTTACCGGCGGATTCCGATCTCGATTCCTCTGCGAACGCGACGTGGGCGGGCCTCGGCGCGACCCGTGACGGCCCAGGGAGCAATCCGCTGAGCGTCGCCATGACCCCAATCCAAAGCGCTGCCGCGTGCATCGGCCACTGTCCGTTCCACGAACGCCACCGTTTCGTGGCGACACGCGTGAAGGTTTGGCTCGCGCGGCGGCACGCTGCGATAGACGTGGCGGCGCGGGCCTTGACCCGTTTTGCGGCTCGCTTGCCGGAAGGAATCCAGTCGCGTGGGTTCATCGGGGTTGCTATGCAGGCGCGTGCCTTGGCTGCGGCCGCAGCCTAACCTCTTATGGCCCGCGATTCGATGACGTCCCCCTCTGCAGTTTCCCCTCCGCAACATTCCGACTCGCCAGCGCGAGATCCCATTCGGCCGCCTCCAGGCGCGGACCCCAACGGGATCGTACTCACATTTCCCGTTCCGCCCGAGCAGGCCGGGCTGCGACTCGACCGATTTATCCAGATCCGGATTCCGCGCCTTTCTCGCACTCGAGCCAAAGAGGTCGTGCAATCTTGCGCGTTTCGTCGCGACGGAACGCGGCGCCGGGCGAGCGAACGGGTGCGCGAGGGGGAGGTGGTGATGCTGGTTCGGCCTTCGTTTGACGAGCCCGATACACCCCAAGAGTTCGGTGTTCTCTACGAAGACGCGTCGGTGCTTGGGGTCGACAAGCCAGCCGGGCTGCCCATGCATCCGACCGCGACCTACCATCGCAACACGCTTACGTATCTGCTTCGCGTGCGGTATCCGAACCAAGTTCCGCATATTGCACACCGGTTGGATCGGGAGACGAGCGGGGTTGTGCTCTGCGGCAAGCATCGCGACGCTGAGCGAGGGCTCAAACAGGCGTTTGAGCGGCGCCAGGTGGCGAAGAGATATCGCGCGGTGGTCCGGGGCGTGGTGGCAGACGATGAGGGCGTGATCGACCAGCCGCTTGGTGGGGCTCCGGGGGGGCCTCATTTTTTGATGGCGGTTCGGGCAGACGGGTCCGTGGCGCGAACGCGGTACGTGGTGTGCGCGCGAAAACGCGCTGCCACATTGCTCGAGCTTCATCCGGAGACAGGGCGACAGCATCAGCTTCGCGTCCATCTTGCGTCGATTGGCCACCCTATCGTGGGCGACAAACTCTACGGGCCGGAGGGTGCGAGCCCGTTTTTCGAGTGCATTGAGCGTGGACTAACCCCGGACTTGGTTGCCGCGTTAGGCCATCATCGCCAGGCGCTACACGCTTATTCGGTGGAATGCGTCCATCCGGATACCCGCGAGCTCCTGCGGGTCGTCGCGCCGTGGCCGGAGGACTTGCGGGCTCTCTGGGATGGCCAATGAGCGATATCGCGATTGACCCAGCGGGTGAGAACGCTATTTTTCCCTCATGATTGCTCGTAATTGGCGGTTTGCCGGGCTGCGGTTTGGAGCGGCGCTGGGGCTCCTTGCAGGATGTGTGGTTGCCGTCGGAGGGTGCGGAGGCGCTACCAAACCAACGGTCGCGAAACTGACGCCGTTCACCGACGAGGACGCCCACCACTTCGACAACGGAGCGGATTTTATCTCCGATCCGGACGCGTTCGAAGGGCAGTGGGCCGACGATTGGTCGGCCGAGCTCGACAATCGGGTGGGCCGCGCAGACGTGGTGGCGGCGATCACCGTGCATACTGTGCGACAAGACCTCGACCCCAACCGGGACGTGACCTATCGGCTCCAGGTGGACGTCAAGAACGAGATGTTTGGCCGCGTCGAGGACCATCTGCTGCTCACATCGCGCCACGAAGACGCTGGTTTCGAGACCATTGAAGGCCACCACAAGCAGCTTCTGGACCACAACTTTGTGATGTTCGTGAAATGGAAAGAACGGAACGGCGACGTAGTGCCGCGGTGGCATTTGTCGTCAGCCAGCGGCCCCATGGTCCGAAAGGTCGAATCGCTTCTGGAAATAAGGCGCAAAACCACCGGCGCACGCAAGTAGAGCAGTGGCCTTTTGGCCTGATCTTGGCTGCTCCTGCCGTTCCATCTACGTCCCGCGGTGATGTGACTTCGTCCCGAATCCGGCCGCTTTGCGGCCGCCCCACCGCAAAAGCGGCGGGGCCCCGGCAGTTCACCCCAACGAAACCTGGCAACGTGCGTTCTGGCGGGGGAGCTGTGTTGTCTGGAGGGTTTGAAGCAAACCCTCCCCCGCGCGGGTACGACCCGCTCGGGTCCCTCTCCCGACTCCGGCCGCTGTCGCGTCCGCCCCACCGCGCAGCGGCGGGGCCCCAGCAGCAAACCACCAGGCAACCAGGTCACGTGCCTCCTGGCGGGGGAGCTTGGGTGAATCGGCGGGGTCGTACCCCGACGAGAGGGTCTGGGTGCCAGACCCTAAAAAAGCAAGGTGCCAGACCCTCAGACAAATTACGGGCACGGGGGTGCGACGAAGCCGTTGTCCATGGGAGTGGGGTGGCGCGCGTAGTTGAGCACGCGGAGTTCGTCGATGGAGTAGGGGGTCCTCGCGCTATGAAAGACGAGGGGCCGGACCAAGGTCGACGCGAGGTTATGGCTTCCTTGTTCCGTGGGCGTCCCCGCGGAAGATCCATCGAAGTAGAGCGAAGCGTCGTATTCGGTCGGGCCCTGGCGCTCGACGACCAGCGAAAGCAGGTGCCACTGCTGGTCCAAGGCCGGCCACGCATCTCGAAACACAAAGGTGCGGGTGCCCACGAATACGTAGACCGTGCTTCCGCTGGTGTAGATTTCTAGGCGGCCTGGGCCAATCCCGGTACGCAGAATCCAGCCGCGAATGGGCGCAGTGGTTTCTCGATACCACAGCGATAGGGTGAACGAGTCGCCCAGAATCTCTCGCAGTTCGCCTTCTGGATCGATTTTGAGTCCCGCCGCGGTGCCCCGGGGAAACGCGAGCCGCGAGCCCGAATAGCCGATGAGGGCGACCGATGCGCCTCGGAGTTCGCCGTGATTTTTTTGTCCGCTGTTATCGAACGCTGGCTCGCCGAACAGGTTTGTGAAGTTCCAGCGGCCTACCACGTGGGCGTCAGGGTCGCGCGCGTAGTCGTAAAACTGCACGTCGTCGATACGCCCGCGGAAAAATAAGGTCTCCGAAGGCGAACCAAAGCTCGACGCGGTACCGATGCGTATCGGGGCGTTGCTGGGGACGAGATCTTTGTCGCGATTCACGAGGTCGCGTTCGTCGGCAGCGAGTACTCCGTCCATATAAAACGCGGTGGCGTAGTCGAACTGGTGCCGACGAGTGACCACCACATCGAGGGTGTGCCAGTTGCCGTCGCTTGGGAAAAAGCCGGCTTTGAAATACCGCGCGGCGCCCACCGCGGCCTCGAGCGCTCCTGAGCTTCCTGCGGGCTGAACGATGCGAATCTGTTCATGGTCCTGTCCGCCCTCGCGCCCAAGCAGGGCGAAGCCTGCGCCGCTGCCGCGAAAGCGCATCGAGATCGCAAACGATTGCGCGCCCATGCGTTTGAGCGTTGCACTGGGCTCGACTTCTGCGTAGCCGGTCACCCCATCGAGCGCGATGCCGCCTCGAGCGGTGGCCGCCCCGCCGATCAACGTCATTCGGCTGCCGAGTCGGCTTTCGTCGGGAAGCCCCGCGGTATTGAAATCCCAATGTCCGACGATTTGGTTTGCCGGAGGTGGCGCGGCCCCGCGGTAGTAGGTTTGCCCGGCACTTGGCCAGCCTTTTCCGCGCAAATCGATGGCGCCGAACGCGGCCGGTCCGTCAAAGGCGATCGCGTAATCGGTGGTCAGACGGGGATCGGCTTCGATGCTCGAGCGGTCCCAGCCCGGGGCGTAGTAACTCGTGGTCGGACACCAAAAGCCAGACCCGCTGTCGCGATCCACGTCGACGTTGCTCCAGTAGCGCGCCAGCGTTTGCAGAGCCGGTGGGGGCGGCGACTGGCCGATGGGACGGCTGATGCCGGGGAAGGGGACCGGGATCCGATCTTGATAGAGCGATCTCATAAGTGGCTCGGTGGGGGTTCCCTCGACGTCCCGCCAATAGAGGTTCCCATCGTGAATTTCTTCGCCGTTGCCCACCACGGATCCGGACAAAATATGATGGTCGCCTTTGACCACAAAGATATTGTTGAGCACCTCGTGGGCTTCGCCGGATTCAAAGAGATTGTTGCCTTGCCGGCGAATGTTGAAGCCGTTTCCATTTTGGATTTCCCCAACGTTGCCCAAATCGATGACGAATGTGTTGTTGTAGATTTTCCACGGGTGCTCGTGGCCGGCGGCTAAGTTGTGGTTGGATACCGCGGGGCGCACTTTGAATTCAGGCAACGCGCCCGGGCCGGTGGCGCGACTGAAGAAAAACGGTTCAATCTGCATGAAGTTGTGATGGATGTAGACGCTGCCGCGCTCTTCGGGCTCGGTTCCAGCCCCCGCGGCAGCCAAGACCTGCGTTCCGCCAACGATCCGGTTGCGCGCCACGTTGATGTTGTGGGTGTTCATCGACAGGAGCAGGCCGTCGTCGCGTCCTCCCACCGCAACGTTGTCAGTGAACTCAACGTCGTGAATGACTTGGTTGGAGGCGATGCGGTAGCTATCCGAACAATCGGATACGCGATTGCGTCGAACGGTGAAGTTTGATCCGCGGCCCGTGACGACCACGCCGTCAAGCTCCATGGTGGTGATCTTGCCTCGCTCTTTGTTGTCGCTCCACGCGAGCCAGGGCGGCATATCGCATCGCACCCGGACATCTTGCACGGTGGTTTGGCCGCGCCCGATCAATACGCCGTGCGCGCCGGATCGAATGTCGAGGTGCTGCAGCGTGATGTTGTCGACCTGTCCGGCCGTGCGTACCGCATTTTGCCCCCCCGCGAAGAAGGTAAGCCCGTGTACCCGGACGTTCCGAGTGCCTTCGAGTTGTAGGTGGCGACACCCGCCGCAGTTGTGCGCAATGGCGAGCGGAGTGAGTCGTGGGTCGGGGCTATGGGGCAGCGGGGGAATCGGGCCCGTCACGCTTGGGTTAGGGGGCGTTAGGCGAATGTAGATGCTTCCGTCCTCAGGATCCCAAAACGTGCCTGGACCGGCGTAGTATCCGCTGTTCGTGCTGAAGTATTGGGTGTCTGCGGCAAGGTCTTCGTAACGAAGGTAGTGAATCAGTCGGTAGTGCTTGCCGCCCGATTCGAAGTAGCCGCCGGTAAAGTTCCCCCGGGTTTCAAGCTGCGCAGGGTCTGAAGGATAGGGATTGGCGGAGCGATAGACATCGGCTTCTGGAATCGGCGAACCGTCCGGCCGAGTGCGCACCCAGAGGTCGTTGGGAACCGTGTTGAATTCTTCAATGCTCCCATTGAGAATCGGGACTTCTCCGGGGTAGTTCGAAATCTGAAGAGGTTGCGCCGCGGTTCCGCCTTTGCGCCAATCCATGACCACGTTGGTCTCCCAATAGGTTCCCCCACGGAGATAGAGCGTGTCACCCGGGGTTGTGTTCGAACCTCCCGGGTTTGGGGAAAAAGCCGAGGTCGCGGATAGCGCATGACGGAGGGTCGCCCACGGTCCGCCATCCGGGTCCCCGCCACCCGTTCCATCCCCCGTTCCCGAGTTCCGATCGTCTCCTCGTACGGGGTCAACGTAGAAGACGGTGCCGTGCGGAGGCAGCGCGTCGAGCGCTGTGGTGATTCGCTCGACGGGTTCCGGCGTCGGGTTTTGGGGGAGCGAACAGGCTGTCACGGAGACCAACAGCGGACGGCCGACCCATCGAAGAAACGAGAAAAAATAAAACGAAGAAGAAGACAAGAATGAATGGCGCATGCACGTGTTAAAGCAAACGGCGATCCACTCGATCATCATTGCCGTTTCTTAAGTCACGAACACGTGATCGGATGTGCCGCCCGCGTGCCGTCCGCGCGCGGCCCATTACGAGATCAGGCTTTACGAATGCTGACGCGCGTTGGGTCGGCGTCGAGGTCTGATGAGATATCGATGCGCGTGGTTGCCGCGTCAATAAACGGTGCCTGCTGTGTATTGCCGGTGGGATTGGGCGTAAATCGTGCGTAGGTGGGGTCGGGGCCGAGCGCGTCGGCGATCAGATTCGTGCCCAGGTTTCCGCCGGGTCGCAAATCAACTACGTATTCTTCGAGGGCGCGAAGCTCTTCCTCGATTTCGTCGGCCCAGAGTTCTTTCATGAATCGACCGAGCCAGCCTCGATGGTACTCTGGGTTGAAGCTTTTCAAGAATCTTTGAAGGGCCCGGCTAAAGGATTTTGACGTTTGATAGCGCTGGCTTCGGCCTCGCCCCATAGACTTTTGAATGATGGCTTCGAGCGGGTTGGGGATGTCTTCGGCCAGGTCGCGTACATGAGGCGGGTTTGCTTTGCGCACTGCAATCAAAAGTTCGGCTTCATTTTTCCCAATGAATGGCGCGAGCCCGGTGCAAAGCTCATAGAGGACGCTGCCCGCGCTGAACACATCGCTGCGTCGGTCGAGAGGTCGCCCGAAGGCTTGCTCGGGCGACATGTACATCACCTTGCCTTTGATGATGCCGGCTTTGGTTTCGATCTGGTTGTGACGCGCTTTGGCGATGCCAAAGTCGCAGATTTTGACGGTTCCGTCGTATCCAATCAGCACGTTGGAAGGGCTGAAGTCGCGATGTACGACGCGCAGCAGGTCGCCTTGCGCGTCGACCGCACCGTGTGCGTGGTCGAGGCCAAGAAGCGCCTCGCGCATGATGTAGGCGATGTCGTCGTAGCGAAACTCCGTTCCTGTTTTGCGCGCCTTCTCCATGGTGGAGCGGAGGTCTTTCCCGTCGACGAACTCCATCGCGATCAAGCAGGAATCATCGACCGCAACAAATTCGTAAACCTCCGCGATATTGGGATGACGAAGCATGCTCACCAATCGGTATTCGTCGGTCAGCATGGTGATGAACTGTTTGTCTTCGACGCACGACGGGAGCAGCTTCTTGACGGCGACGTCGTGGCGGTCGCCTTTGCTGGAGAATGTGAACCCGCGGAAGACCTCGGCCATCCCACCAAAGGCAATGCGGTGGGTGAGGTGGTAGCGTCCGAGCCGCTTTGTTTTACGCGCCATTCTCGGTTGCCCTACAGCGTGCCGCAGAATTCGGCAGAGAGGCAACCTAGCAAAAATTAAGGGAAAGTGCTGACGGTGGACAATTGCGGTTCCATCGAATGAGTCGCGTTAATTGATATCGCAGAATCGCGATGTTTGCGGTCGTTGCTTTAGCGAACGAGGAGAACGAGCGTAGGCTGTTTGCTCGGATCTGGAAAATCAGGTGATGCGACCAGCCAGGGGACCGACGGAACACCGGAGGTCACACGAACGGATAGATGGATCGGATTCCGCAATCGAGCGGCGTTGCGTGCCGCGCTGGTGACATCGAATCGAACCGGACGCCGCGGGGATATCCAGACAGTTTTTCGGAGGATGGGGTCGCCATGGGCCGCGGGCGCGCGAAAGCGAGTCACATAGCGGCCGCGGAATGGTTGGGTGGCGTGGACGACCACGTTCCGTGATTCTTGGCTGGACTGAAACGCGGGATGTGGAAAGAGCTCGAGCCACGCGCGAACCACTTTTCGGTCGGGTGGCGGCTGAAACTCAAGATGGGCTGAACTTTGAGCCCGAGGACGCATAGGCCATTGGTCCGAGTTACCGGAAGCTGCATTGTGCTGCGGAGCGCGGCGCGCTCTACGTTGGCGCGCTCTGTCTTGGTGGCCCCAGTCGGTCGCACGAGCGCGAACAACTTGCGTGAATCGCAATTCGACTGGTTTGCGAAGTGACCGACATTGTCCATCAAAGTCGCAGACGGTTGGCGCGGGACATGTTCGCTGAGCTCCGCAGGGGACGTGGCGACCGCAGCCTGCGCTCAGCACGCACACCAGGATGCCGGTCGCTGCCGTCGCGCGGAGTACGCCTCTGCGGGCCAGCCGATACCCGGGTCGTCGTTTCGCCACAGGGGCCGTGATACGGTGGCCCGCAACATGACGCAATCGGTTCCCCCATCTGCTCCTCCTGAAGCATCGGCGCCCTCTCAGGTCGCCGCGCTTCGCGAGGAACTTCGCGCGTTGCACCGAGGGTTCCGCAGCCGAGTGCTGACCTACGCAGAGATGACCGAACAGGTTCAGGCGTGGTCGGCAGCATTTCCGTCTCTGGTTCGTCTTTCGTCGCTCGCGCAAACTGAGGGCGGCCGCGAGCTCTGGCTCTTGACCATCGGCGAGCAGCCAGACCGCATTCGGCCGGCCTTTTGGGTCGACGCCAACATGCATGCGATGGAGCTTTGCGGGTCGAGTGTCGCGCTGTCGATCGCTGAAGACGTGATTCAGCTCCATCTCGAAGCCGGGCGTGTCCCCGCAGAGAGGAACGACCTCAGCGAGCCAGTGGCGCGAGCCGCGCGGGAAGCGCTTTGGTACGTGCTGCCCCGGATGTCCCCCGACGGGGCCGAAGAGGTGATCCGCAGCGGGCGGACACTGCGTTCCGCGCCTCGCGATGCGCGCCTCGAACCGCGGATGCCTCGCTGGATATCGCGCGATATGGATGGGGATGGGCGCGCGCTGATCATGCGCGTGAAAGACGTGGCGGGCGACTTTGTCGAGACGCCGGAAGTGCCGGGTCTGATGGTTCCGAGAAACGTCGACGACGTGGAGCCTTTCTACAAGATCTACCCGGAAGGGGTGATAGAGCCGTGGGATGGTCAGACCGTTCCTGACCCGTCGCTTTTTTCGGACAACGATACGGATCTCAATCGCAACTTCCCTTATTTTTGGGCTCCTGAGCCAGAGCAACAAGGCGCCGGGCGTTTCCCGCTCAGCGAACTCGAGTCGCGCGCGGTGGTCGAGTTTACCACTGCGCATCCGAACATCATCGGGTGGCTCAACTTGCACACATTTGGCGGCGTCCACATTCGACCGCGTGGGGACAAACCCGATCACGAAATGAACCCCGGAGACCTCGCGCTCTACCGACAAGTGGAGGCCTGGGCCAACGAATGCACCGGCTATCCCATGGTTAGCGGGTTTGAAGAATTCACCTACGAGCCGAACAAGCCGCTTCACGGCGACGCGACCGACTACGCGTATCACCAGCGCGGCTGTCTGGCGTGGGTATGCGAGCTTTGGGATCTCTTCGAGCAGCTGTCGCTGCCACGTCCCAAGCGTTTCGTCGATCGTTATACTCACCTCAGCCGGGCAGACATGATTTCGCTTGGACGCTGGGACGCGGAGCACAATGAAGGGCGCATGGTCCGCCCATGGAATCCGGTTCAGCATCCCCAGCTCGGGGAGGTGGAAGTTGGCGGGCTCGATCCCAGCCGAGGCGTTTGGAATCCTCCCCCCGATCGGATCGCGGGTATCTGCCGCGAGCAAAGTGTGCTCGCGATGCAGGTCAGTGCGATGCTTCCCCGTCTTGGCGTTGACCACGTGGCTTCGACACCTCTCGGCGAGGACATGACCGCGCTGGATTTTCGAATTGAAAACCTCGGCTACGTCTCCACCTACGGGATTCCTTCGGCCAAAGAGCTGAGCTGGAACATTCCCCTCGTCGCAGAGGTTCGGTGCCATGGTGGTTCGCTGGTATCCCCGCGGCCACGGGTGGACGTGGGACATCTCGAAGGGTGGGGGCGAGGGCTCTTTTCGGGAAGCGATTCGCTCTTCTACGCGCGGTCTCGAGGGAGCGTGAGTCGCCGATTGCTTCGCTGCGTGGTGCGGGGTTCTGGGACGCTCGAGCTGTTGGTGCGTGGCCCACGGGTGGGAGAAAGGTCGGTTCGCTGCGCCTTCGGCTCTGCGTGCGCCCTCGGATCTACAATCGAGAAATAGGGGACAGCCGTGAAATAGAGTTTCCCGGCTCGTTGTTGGCTCTTGCGCTATGATGAGTATGTTGAACGCGTTGGCTGAAATGTTTGGGAGAACTCGTATGCGTGCGCTCGCTCTATCCGTGGTCGTTTCGTGCCTGTTGGCCTGCGGGTCTAAGAAGAATGCTTCGCAGGAGGAAACGAAAGCCGGAACCGCCGCCCAGAATCGGGGAGCGGAACCCGCGAGTCCCCCCGAGGCGCCGCCGGCCGCTGAACAACCAGCCGGTCCGCGGGTCCACAGCGAGTCTTTTGAGCTGGTCGCCAAAGCCCAAAACGCTGCGTACACGACGGGCTCAGCGGCGGCATTCGATGTGACGCTCTCGGGCCGAGGCGAGTGGCACGTCAACCAGGATTTTCCAGTGAGCGTTGAAGTCAGCGGCCCAGAAGCGGTGGCGTTTCCCAAAAAGAAGCTCCAGCGGTCCGATGCAAAGGAATTTGGCGAAGAACGGGCGCGCTTTCAGGTACCCTTTACTCCTGCCTCGGCAGGAGACCACAAAGTGCAGGCGAAAGTTTCTTTCGCGATGTGCACCGAGGCCAACTGCGTGATGGAAAATCACACGCTGGCGCTGAATCTTCCCACCAAATAGCGTTTCGTGCGCTGAGGGGGCGCCGGAAAGGAAAGATGGGGGACGTCAAGGAAGAGCTCGACCGGGTAGGGCAGCGTGTTCGTCGTCGATTCGATTCCGAAAACCGCGTGCTGTCGTTTCGGGAGTACCTCGCGCACGTGCAAGAAAACCCTGTGCGCCATACCCGGGACGCGTCGCGCTATGTGCACGATTGCCTGCGGCACTACGGCACCGAACAGGTGTCGCGACCGTGGGGTCAGCGAACGCGGTGGCGGATCTTCGATCTGGCGTTTTCCGCAGAAGAGGATGCGGCGCCCGAAGGTCAGACCGCCCGTCGTCGCGACCATCTGATCGGCCACGAGTCGGTGCAAGAAGCGTTTGTTCGCGTGATCGAGGGGTTTTCACGCGGCGGAGTGGCCAACCGGCTGGTGCTTTTCCACGGACCCAACGGAAGCGCGAAATCGACGTTTACCGAGTGTTTGATGCGGGGGCTGGAATCGTACTCGGCCGAGGACGAAGGCGCGCTCTACCGGTTTTCGTGGATTTTTCCTCGGTCTGGCGATGCACAGAGCATTGGGTTTAGCGCATCGAACGATGCGCGCGAATATGGCGGCAGTTACGCGCATCTGCCGGAAGACCGCGTGGATGTGAAGCTGGTCAGCGAACTGCGCGAACATCCGCTCTTGCTGTTGCCGCTTGAGGACCGACGCGACTTCGTGACCGAACTTTTTGAGCAGGGCGGAGTTGTCGAACCGCCGCCAGATTCTATTTGGCATGGGGAGCTCGGGCACAAGAACCGGCAGGTCTTCGAGGCGCTTCTCACCGCCTACCGAGGAGACTTGGATCGGGTGCTCGCGCACGTTCAGGTCGAGCGCTACTACATTTCCCGGCGGTATCGCACCGGCGCGGTGACGATTGGTCCGCAAATGGCGGTGGACGCCCACGAGCGCCAGATTACTTCGGACCGCTCGCTCAACTCGCTGCCCGCGTCGCTCAGCGCGGTCACGCTGTTTGAGTGCTTTGGCGAACTAGTGGACGGCGCAGGAGGGCTGATCGAATACAGCGACCTGCTTAAGCGACCGCTCGATGCTTGGAAGTATTTGTTGTTGGCCATAGAAACCGGCGAAGTGTCGATGCCCTTTTCC
Organism: Myxococcota bacterium; assembly: GCA_028284955.1. GTDB lineage: Bacteria > Myxococcota_A > Polyangia > Polyangiales > Houyiibacteriaceae > JANQQS01. Next base: position 27,513 of record JANQQS010000178.1, read on the forward strand.
AGCTTGCCGCTCAATTCCGTGCTCGTGGCGAGCTCGAACGAGCTCCACCTTCGCGCGTTTCGAGAACATCCCGAGTACCACTCCTTTCGCGGCCGCATGGTGCCGGTTCGCGTGCCGTATTTGCGCGACTATCGACAGGAACAAGAAATCTACGATGCGCGCATCGTTCCGCAAATCCGCGCCCACGTGGCGCCTCATACGACTTATGTGGCCTCGTTGTGGTCCGTGCTGTCTCGTCTTCGGCGCGCCGACGCAGCGCGCTACGATGACCCCAAGCTCGGCCGCATCGCGGCGGACCTTACACCGATGGAAAAGGCGGAGCTCTACGCCGACGGCCTGATTCCTCGGCGTCTTGAGTCCGAGGACGCGAAAACGCTCCGTGAAGGCGTGCACCACATCTACGAGGAGCGATCTGGGAGCACCGACTACGAAGGGTCGAGCGGAGCATCTCCTCGCGAAATCTCAGCGCTGCTCCTCGATGCGGCCGCAGATGTGTCCTCGGAGTGCGTTTCGCCGCTCAATGTGATCGAGCGGCTGCAGGAATTTTGTCGCCGCGACGATTATCCTTTCCTGCGGGACGAGCCAGACCGCGGTTACCGAGACCACTCCGCGTTCGTGGGCCAAGTCCGTAAGCGCTGGCTCGATCGTGTCGATGGCGAGTTTCGAACCTGCACCGGGCTCGTCGAAGAGACACAGTACCTCGAACTGTTTGAGCGGTACGTCACGCACGTATCGCATTGGGTAAAACAAGAGCAAATCTACAACTCGGTCACCAGCGCCTACGAAAACCCTGACGCCGAGCTGATGACATCGGTGGAAGAGAAGCTTGATATGGGAGGCAGCGACGCTGACGAGTTTCGTCGCGGTTTGCTGAGCGCGGTGGCAGCGTACTCGCTCGATCATCCAGGCCAAAAATTCGAATACGTGACCGTGTTTCCGCGCCATATCGAACGACTCCGCGAAGCCTCCTTTGCAGAACGGCACCGACAGATCGCAACCATCGGCCGCGACGCGCTCGCGGTGCTCGACGAAGACCCATCGATCGAAGACGCGCGACGCATCAAAGCGCTAGAAACGCTCGACGCGATTCGAACGCGCTATGGCTATCAGGACGCGAGCGTTCGGGTGGCGCTTAGCGAGCTGGTGGCCGACCGTTATTCTTAGAGCAGTGCCCTGCTTGCGTTGAACGTGAGCCTCTGGCTCGCAGCGGGAACGGGGTGAGGATCAGGATCGGGAGGGGCATCGGGGTCGGGATGGTCGGGGGTCCGGATCGGGAGGGGCAGCAGGTTTGGGGTCGGGAGGAGTTTCGGCGGTGGGGTGGCTGGCGGTGTTTCGGGTCCGGGGGCTGCGGGTCATATTGGGGTCCTTTGATTTGGGGTTCTCAGCGGGGTGTGAACCCCAAATCAAAGCACCCCAATATGACTGTTCATCCATCGAAACCTTTGGCATCGAAGTTTCTTGCGCTCGAGCATGCGATTCTTCTCGTGCAGTCGTTGCGCGATGTGAGCGTGAAGCTACGTCGTCACGATGCTTCACTTGAGAAGCAGCTGCGACGAGCCGCATCTTCCGTGGCGTTAAACCTGGGTGAGGGACGTCGTCGTCGCGGGCAAGACCGTACGCATCTATTCCGGAT
>JANQQS010000180.1 GCA_028284955.1 Myxococcota bacterium
GCTTGGGGCTATCTGCCCGATAGCGCGCTTCATCCGGCGTTTGGTCATGTCGACCGAGTACTCCAACTGAGCTGGGGGCTCACGTCGCGGGCGTAGAACGCGCAAGTCTGCCTGCGGAAAAGCCTTCGGAGCCTTTCCGCAGGCGGACTTTGCTACCGACCGGCGAGGCGCCATGTCATGGCCACCAGAGCGTCGAGATGCTCCAGTGCTCGCTTCGCTTCACTTTCCTGGAGGTAGCCCCAGGCGACCGCGAGCGACACAGCGGTATGACTTTCCTTGGCGCTTCCCAGCGCGATGCGAAACAGATGCGTACGGTCTCGCCCGGTACGTCCATTGGCTTCGGAAAGATTGAGCGCAATCGAGGAAGCGGCAGTTCTTAGTTGTTTGGCGAGGCTCGGATCATGTCGACTGACCGTCGCGACAACCGGCCGCAGATGTCGGATAGTTAGAAGAGAACGTTCGAGGGCATGAAACTTCATCGTAGAGCTCCTGATGTTTGGGTTGAGGGTCACGCCCCGTCTTGACCCTCAAACCGAACATCAGGAGCGGATGCAGAATCTGACACCGACACCGACACCGACACCGACGCCGACGCCGACGCCGATGCAGAATCAGATGCCGAACCAGATTCTGCGTCCGTATCTGCATCGGAATCGGAATCTCCCTCGGCGTCTGATTCTGAATCAGCGTCGGCGTCTGTGTCGGTATCCGAGTCCACGTCAGATTCAGCGGGTCCGGCTCGGCTTTGACGCTCGTTTAGTCGATTGAACGCTGCACGGCCGCTTGCAGGAGATCGACGTAGCGGTTTTTCGATAGATGAGCTTGATCCGCAGGATCTGTTCCGCCGGTCCAGTAGAACGTGTAGTCGTCCCAGTCGGGTCGGTCGTCGTTGGCGAACAGCCAAGGACCGATTCCGCCCGCGCCCGTCGCGTGCGCACACGCGAGCCAACGATTGTAGATCGCGCGTCGCTCGCCAAGCTTATCAAAATGCCCGCCTCGATTGCGAAGACCGAACTCGCCGATCAGTAGCGGTTTGTCGAACGCCCGCGCGATGGCCATGTGCTCCGAAATCCAGCGCTCGCCAGCTTCCGCGGCGTGCTCTCGAGGGAACATCCAACCGTCCGGGTAGAGATGAACGCTGCCGAAATCGATGTACGGCGATTCGAGATTCTTGCGAAAACTCGAACCACCGCGAAACAGCCATTCCTGCCTCACCTGGTGCTTCCAGAAAAACTCGTCGTAGCCCGCGTACGAAGTATCGAGCCCTTCTTCTCCGGTCCCTACCTTGTGCCCTGGCGCCAGCGATTTGACGAGCTGCGCAACTTCGTCGACCCACGCCCGCATTTCGTTTCCTTCGGCGTCGAGGCCCACGCCGCGCGGTTCGTTCAACAGCTCCCATCCAAATACCGCCGGATGATCGCCGTAGCGTGTTCCGTCGAAGGTATTGCGCCGGTTGAGCAGCGTGCGAATGTACGCTTTGTAGTGGTCGATCACGCCGCGGTCGGTGAAGAAGCGCGCGTCGCCCTCCACGGGATTGGGCAAGCCCGCCCATGCAACGTACTGCCGCGTGCCTCCGTAGGGGTTCCAGTAGTTGCCGAAGGTGAGGACGAGCTTCAGGTCGTGATGGGCTGCGCGGTGCAGCACCAGGTCGAGCCCGCGAAACGACACTTCGTCGAACTGCATCGGCGCGGTTTGGATGGCGGTCAAGCCTGCCTTTTTCGGCGCGTCGTTGTGTCCGTTGGTGCGAATGAGCTGGACTCCGAGCGAGGCCGCTTCGCTCAGAATCTCCTCCACCGCGGTCGATTGCGCTTCGCCGTCTCGAAGCGCTCGGGCGGCTTGCTCCTGGAGGTAATAAGCGTTGAGCATCACCGCATGTCGTCCGTCGGGAAGCAGCGGAATACGGTCTCCGTCGGGGCACGCATCGCCCGCATGGCCTGACGCTACGTCCTCAGCGGCAGTGGCGGAATCTGGAGCCGGCCCAAGCTCGCTCAGCCGGGGCGCGATGCCCGCATGCCCCCACACGAACCACACCACGGTGACGCCAAGTGACGCTATGTGCGATAGGACCTCGCGCACTGCACAAAAGAGTAGCACATGAATCGGTGTTCAGCGAGCCGACCTACATTCAGAACCGATACGGAGACCAAAATAGGACAATGGAGCTCCGGTTTTCAATTGCGATAGTTGTTCGCACGACTACCGGAATTAACAGACATTGTTTTTTTCGCGTAATTCACCGTACGAAGACGTAAGAAAGCCTCCTAGTCCTTCTTTACACCCTTATTCGCGACCGCTACTTCTATTGAATGGCTGTAAAGGATGTAATGAAGGAACTTTTTACTGCTTCAGATGTTGCTCGTTTTTGTCAGGTAGATCTCAAGACGATTCACAACTGGGCCGAACGCGGAGAAATCCGTCATTTTCGGACGCCGGGGCGGCACATGCGCTTTCGCCGAGCCGACGTCATCGACTTTTTGCGAAAATATGGTTACCCGGTGCCCGCGGCGCTGGTTCCCGAAAAACCGCGAGTCGTCTTGCTCCACGATGATGCGGAACTCTTGGAGCGCACCCAGACCGCGCTCGATTCGCTGTTCGATGTCCAGACGTTCACCGACCCTCTGCGGGCGCTGATCGCGACCGGCGCCGAGGCACCGGACGCCGTTGTGGTCGGCGCGATGGTGGACAACGTGGATGGCGTCCGACTCGTCGGTAGCTTGCAAAGCAGCGCCTCGACCCGCCATGTACGGGTGATTTACTTCAGTGACGACCCTCGCGGCCAAGAAGCCCTTGCGGCTGGCGCTTCCGCACACGTCGCACAAACCGACACCCCCAAACTTCGGGACACGCTCGAAGCGCTGATGGGCATGAAGCGCTAACCGATTCGCGCTCGCGATCGTCTGTCTTCACGACAGGTCGTTTTCTGGTACGGTCGCCCCATGATCGAGGGACTCTTCATCGCGATTGAGGGGGTGGACGGAGCCGGTACCACCACGCACAGCAAACTCCTATCCCGCGCGCTTTCCGAACGAGGGCTTCCAGTGCATCTCACCCGGCAGCCCAGCGATGGCCCCGTGGGGGTGATGTTGCGTCAGATTCTCACAGGACGGTTGGTGGTGCCCGGCATCCAGGGCGTGCGCCCTCCGACGTGGACCACGATGGCCCTTCTATTCGCGGCAGACCGACTCGACCACATAGAAGCGGAGATCCGACCCAACCTGATGGACGGAGTCACCGTGATCAGCGACCGATACGATCATTCCTCAGTGGCCTATCAAGCCCTCACCGGCGGCGGAGACGACGAAACCATTCGGTGGGTCAAGGAGCTCAATCGGCATGCCCTCCGGCCCAACCTAACAATCGTACTCGACATTCCTGCCGAAGTTGCCGCCAGTCGACGACTCGAACGCACTCGAGGGCGCGAAATGTACGACGACGACGGGCTGCAAGAGCAGCTGGCAGGTTTCTACAAGGACATCGAACGACATTTTCCAAACGACGCGGTGGTGCACGTCAACGCCAACCGCCCAGTCGAGGAAGTGGCAGCCGAAGTCATGGAACACGTGCGCCAACTGCGAGGTGAATAATCAACTACGAGGTGAAACAAATCGTGGCGAACACAAAGCAGCGGAACCGATTCTTTCTACTCGCCGCGGGCGGCCTGCTCGTGGTCGCAGGCGCGGGCTGTGGGCCGCGAGCATCCGAGGCAAACGCGACAGTCCCCCAACCTTCGCCAACTCAGTCGCCACGAGAAAACCCTAGCGTAGTTCCTCAGGGTGTTTCACGAGGGACGATATCGAGGAGCGAATTGCTTCCCGTGCTCGACTTGGGCCTCGGGCGTTTCTTGCAAGGCATCGACACCGAAGCGCACCTCGAAAAGGGCCGATTCATCGGGTTCCGCCTTACCCGACTCTACCCCGATGACCCGAGATTTGCAGATCTCGCGCTGCGCCCCGGCGACACCGTAACCCGTATCAACGAGCAGCCCATTCAAAGACCCTCCGAAGCGCTGGCAGTGTGGGAAGAGCTGCGAACTGCGTCGCAACTGCGCGTAGACTATCTACGCAAAGGCCATCCGTTCAACTTACTATTCGAAATCAGAGACTGAGGCTGAGTGCTTTTTTGGAGGGTCTGGCCGCAGACCCCCAAAAAACAACGCTACGCGCCTACTTCTACGAGGCGTACTCCGATTTCACCTTCCACGTTGACGAGCTCGCCGGTTGCGATCGCTTGCCCGCCTGCGCGAAGGGTCACGCGCTCGCCGATGTGGCGACCGGTGGCGAGCACTTCGCCTGGCCGGAGGTCGGATACTTCCGCCAACGAAAGCTTGAATCGCGCGACCTCGACCGCTAGGTCGATCGGAGCGTCGTCGACTCGCAAGAGAGTTTTTGATTCGCTGTGGTCGTCCATGGCGCCCTCCTTGATGTGTGGTCTCGGTTGCGCGTCTTCGCGCTCCCCGGGTTTTCGTGCGGTTTGGGAATCGCGTCGGCCCGTCAGTGATGAGATTTCGTGCGACGTGTCTACGCGTTCTACTCTGATTTCAGACTCGGATGCATTGAGCGTGCACCACCACGTGGTTCGCGTCGCGCCCACCGCTCGGACCCGAATGCGCGAGTGCTCTCGCTCCTTCGACCACCACGATTCATCCAGCGTGACCACGTCGCCCGCCGAGAGCTCTCGAAGCTCGTTCTGAGCGAGCTGCGCGACCCCCGCGCAGGCGGAAAACTCGAGCTGCAATCGCGCAAGATGCTGCGCGCTATGTGCTCCCAGCGCGAGCGCGCAGAGATGATCTTTGGGAAACCAAACGCGCACCTGCCCCCCTTGATCGCCCACCTGCACATGCGCGCTCCACAGCATGGCCCCGTCATCGCCGATGGCTTCCCGCAGCGCCTCCCGGGTGGTCAACACGGTGGCGAGCCGATAGTGCGACTGGGCCGTGGCAAGCAGGCGCGCCCCTAGAAAAAGGAGAACCCCGCATTCGGTCTCCTCGATCGGCCCCATCGGCGTCTCTGAAAGACCATCGCCTCCCAGTATGCGATCGACAAGATGTACAGCGAGGCGAGGTTCGAGTTCCACCGCGAGCCGCGTCGCACCATCGCCGGGCGCGACCAACACCGCCGCCACAAGCGCCTCTTGGGTCATGCGATGCATATCATCCGGTGGGCAATATTGAATGAATCCTTGTTCGATGATGCTCTCGGCACCGGCGAGCTCGAGCAACCCCGCGCGAACTTCCTCCCACCGCACACGCGGCATCCGTCGCGCGCATTTTCGGCGAATCGCGACCTCGTTCTTGCTGATCTCGGGCCAATCGCCGTAGGGATAAGGTGCAGTGATCAAGGGTGCAGTGATCATCTTTCCGCGAGAATCAACCTCGTCCGCGCTACCGCGCCGCGGGCGTCATGTTCAAGCCACGAGCAAGCTTGGCAATCCGAGACACGACGCGATGACGAAGGCTATAGCGCGTGTTGATGATCAGTTCTTTGGGCCCCGCGTGTTCGGTTTTTCGCGCCATCGCGACGTCGCCGTCCACGACTTCAAAATTGGAGTAGCCCGGGTGCTGCATCACCAGCAGTTCGAAAATCGCTTTGACCTGTGGCTCGGCAAACTCTTGTTCGCTCATCTTTTCGAAGATGTAGCCGCGCTCGTACTTACGACCCGTCTGCGCTTCGTGGCCTCGATACGACCAGGAGTAGTCGTCGAAGAGAATGGTGCCTTCGGGTCGAAGAAGCTTGTCTGCGAGAAAGAAGGCACAACCGTCATTGGTCCAATCCTTGGGGCCATCGATGAACACCAGATCGTACTGGGGCACGCATACGTGGTCTTTGGTGTGCTCCGCGATCGTGCGCTTCAAAAACCATGTATACGAGCTGGTCTCGCGTTCAACGCGAATCAGATGGTCGAGCTTGAGACGAGACGCGAGGTCTTCCAGCTTGGGTTCGAAACTCGCGCTCTGCTCGAGGTCTACGGCGTGGACCTCGCAGTTTCCGATTTCTTCGGCGGCGGCGGCGAAGTAGCAAGTGCCGACGCCGTGCGCGAACCCGAGCTCCAAGATGCGCTTGGGTCGCCGCTCGAGCACCAGGTTGTAGAAAAATCGCCCCTTGGCGGCGGGAGTGTAGGGAATGCCTTTGAGCTCCGTCGCGGCTCGGTCAAAATCCATGCAGAGAAACTAGTACAACCTTCTACGCTGACCAGTGGTTTTGCAGGGCTTCTGCCAGTGCGTCGGGCGCGAACCAATGCACCATATGGCCGACGCCAGGGATTTCGACGAACGTATGCCCCCGAAATGACGACGCTCGCTCCGTTTCGTCGGGCAATCGAAACCCGCGCTCTCCCGCGACGAGCAGCGCCGGAACGTCGACGCGCTCCGCAAACGCTCGCAACACTTCGCGGCGAAACGGCAAAGGAGCACGCGTTTGATGCAGCGGGTCGAAGCACCAGTGCACGCCTTCACCCAAATCCGACAAAACTGTCCCTTTCGAAGCCAAAAATATGCCAAAACTGTCATCTAAAGAGGGGTTTTGGCGACGCATTCGCCCGAGCGCGGCCTGTACCGTAGGCATCACCCGACGCGGCGCCTGACGCACCCGGTCCACCGTATCAAACCACGCGCGAAACCGTTTGGGGGCGTCGGCGATTTTCTGCTCCGGTGGCCCCAAGCCCTCCACCAAGCTGAGCGTCGCCAGGTTTGAAGGGCGCGTTCCCGCGAACATCGCGCAAGCTGTGCCCCCCATCGAATGGCCCACGAGATGAATCGGGCCGTTGGCGATTCGCGGAAGCATCCGCTCGAGATCAAGCACGTAGTCCGCGAAGTGGTAGTAGCCGCCAGGGCCGACCCACTCGGTTTCCCCGTGACCGCGCCAATCGAATGCGACCACACGGTGACCATGCTCGACCAAACGATCGGCAAGCGGAGCGAAGCTCCACGCAAGATCGAGAAACCCGTGACAGAGCACCACAGTGGTGGCACCCGTCTCGTTCCAGGTCAGCACGTGATGGCGCAGACCGTTGACGACCTCGAAACGCTCGGCAGGGACATGCTTGGGTTGATACATCGCCTGATGTTAACTCAATCGTTCCGCCGAGGCCTCGTGCGCCGCGGGCGAAGCCACAGCAGCGCCAGCGTAAGCCATGCGATGGCGGCGCTCGACAGGCCTTCTGCGGAGATCCGTTCGGCGGATTGGATCGCGCAGCTCGCGCAGCCCGAACGGGCAACCGGCGCTTCGGCGTGGGTCAGCGGAGGCGTATCCGTTTCGGATTGTGCGGTCTCGCCCGGAACCGGCTCCGGGTCCACTCCGGGCTCGAGCCCGAGCGCAGGAATCGGCTCTTCGATCATCGCCACCAGCCTCACTGGCGCGGGCGTCTCAGCTGCCATCGCGAGGTTTTTTGCAGCCACCGGACCAACCGGACGTCCTTCGGGAGGCCCGCCCCAGCGGCCCCGCATCGGAGTATCGCACTTCATCGCGCCTTCCCAGGGATGCAAGATCACGTAGCGGCCCTGAAAGTTATTGACCGAGCCCGCCTGCGCGCCGCGCTCAGTCAGCTTTCCTTCTGTATCGGGCATGCCGCGTCCCCCCACCAGCGGAGCCGCTTCGCGAAACACAAGATCTTCGCGGAGGTCGTTTTTCCCGTAGCGATGGTGAAGTCGCGTCAGCACAAACCCGTAGGGCTGCCCAGGCACCACGTCTGCCCCCAACGTCATCAGCTCGCTCGGCGTAAGCGGGGGCTCGGGACACGGATCGCATGTGCTTGCATCCCACGAATACTCGGTCACCACGGTCCGCGGGCTCATGCCGATCGTGCGCTCGAATAGGGCGTTGTAAAACTCGCCGAATCGATCGCGGGTGTCGTCTGAAACGCGAATGTTGGTCGGAATCTGAACGTTGCCGTAGTTCGCAACTTCGTACCGTTTGCCGCGGGCGAGAATATGCACCAGCAGGTCTTGCTTGCCCGAGCTGTTCAGCAAGCCGAGGCGAATCGGCAGCGAAAACGATCGCGCATCGAAATGAAAGCGAAGCGGAGAAAGCACCGCTTTCCCGCTCTGAAAGCTGACGCGCTTGGGGTCGACCTTCGCCACGAAAAACTTCGTCCCCGCTTCGACGTACCCTCGAAGCACGCGCTCGGCGCCCTGAGGAATATTGTAGCGTTCCCGGCGAAGCCAAGTATCGAGCCCGGTGGAGTCTTTCGCGCTGAGAATCACGATGTCATATTCGGCCACCGAAAACTCTGCTTCCACGGTGACGCCGAGGTCTTCCGATTCGGCAACAGGAGCCCCGCTCTTGCGGCGCATCGCCATCGGCGCCCCCATCGCTTCCATCGCCATGATCGGAGGGGCACACGGGTCTTGCTCCCAGTATTCGACGAGCCGCGGCGCAGCGAGTTTATCGACGCGGTCGAAGACTGATTTGGGAAGCGTCTTGACGTTGTCTTCTTGGAGTACCGTCGGAACGGGCACCACCATCGCGAACGCCTCGGGCGGCCCTTGGTAGTTGTTTTGCATCGAAAGTACCGTCTTGGTGCCTTCGCGCATCATCACCACCATGGTGGCGTTGTTGTACAGCGACGCGTCGGCGCCGCTCACGTAAAAGCCACAAAACGCTTGGACCGAGGTCGGCACGGCGGCTTGGGCCATGAGCGCTACGGCAGCAGCAATCAACGCGACGCGAACGAAATTCATATTTCCCCCCCCAACTATAACTCAGACCAGAAACGGTAACTCAGACCAGAAACGGTAACTCAGACCAGAAACGGTAAGTCTGACCAGAAACAATACTGTGCATCGTGCGAGCAGTCGGCTCGGTTTCGCCCGCGTGCATCCTACAGCTGGATCGATTTGATCTCGAGAAACTCTTCAAGCCCGTAGCGCCCAAACTCTCGACCGTGGCCGGATTGCTTGTAGCCGCCGAACGGTGCGAGCGGGTTGAACCGGGCTCCGTTGATATCGATTTGGCCGGTTCGCATCCTTCGCGCGATGCCCTTGGCCCGTTCGATGTCGGCGGACCAAACGCTTCCGGCCAGGCCGTAAAGAGAATCGTTGCAGATCTGGACCGCCTCTTCGTCGCCTTCGTACTCCAAGATCGAGAGCACAGGACCAAAGATTTCCTCTTGCGCAATGGTCATCGACGGCGTGACATCGGCAAACACCGTGGGCATGACGTAGTAACCTACGTCGAGCCCGACCGGAGCCGCGCTTCCGCCCGCGACCAAGGTCGCGCCCTCCGCGATGCCCCGCTCGATATACGATCGAACTCGGTCGCGACCGGCTGCCGAAGCCAACGGGCCGAGGCGAGATGCTTCTTCGAGCGGCGGCCCGAGCACAAACGATTCCGCCGTGGCCTTGGCCAACTCGACCGCCTTGCGCCGAAGCGCATTCGGTACCAGCAGGCGTGTCCATGCGCTGCAAGTCTGGCCTGAGTTCAAGCAACAATTCTTCACCGTGGCGGTCACCGCGCGTTCGAGATCGGCATCGTCGAGCACCACGCTGGCCGACTTTCCACCGAGCTCTAAGGCAAGACGCTTGGTGGTTTTTGCGGCGAGCTCGCTGATGCGCCTGCCCGCGCGCCCCGATCCTGTAAAGCTCACTTTGTCGACGTCGTCGTGAACGACCAACGCTTCTCCCGCGACGTCGCCCAAACCGCTGACGAGGTTGAACACGCCCGGCGGAAGCTCTGCTTCGTCGACGACCTCGGCGAGAAGAAACGCCGTCAGCGGCGCAATCTCGCTCGGCTTGACCACCACCGGGCATCCCGCGGCACACGCCGCCGCGACTTTGAGCATGATTTGATGGAGCGGATAGTTCCACGGCGTAATGCACCCCACCACGCCCACGGGCTCTTTCACAATCCACGAGTTGCCAACCGTCTCTTCGAACGAATACCGAGCTGCGAGCTCAGCATAGAGCGTCGCCACGTGGGCGGGCAGCTTCGCTTGAATGGCAAACGCCATCTTCAGCGGCATCCCCACTTCGCGAGCCACCGTGGTGGCAATCTCCGATAGCCGCTCCTCAAGCCCCGACGCGATGCGACTCAAATAGTCTGCTCGTTCGCTCGGCGAAGTCGCCGACCAAGACTCAAACGCCTGCTTGGCCGCGGCCACGGCCCGCGCGACATCCGTCCCGTTTCCAAGAGGAACCGAAGCAAAACCCTCTTCCGAAGCCGAATCGACAACCTCGATGCGCCCCTCGCCAGCCGGGGCAACCCACGCTCCTCCAACATAGAGACGATCAAACCGCCGCATGCGGGCAGACTCGCGCGGTGAACAAAAAAATACAAGCGAATGCCGCAAGCCCCATCGACGCGGGCAACCGGCCTCATATCTCGCGACAAACTAAAGGCTCAGGACAAACGACAACCGAGCGCTGGCGCCCTCGAACACCTCGCCCCCACCGTAGCTCGACCGCGAGTAATATCTACCAAACTGAACTTTACTCATGAGTAATACTTAGTATAGTGAATATTACTCATGAGCAATGTTCGGTACTCGACGCCCGTGATCCAAGACGATCTGGAGCGAAAAATGGTGTTTGTGGGGGGGCCCCGCCAAGTCGGCAAGACGACTCTTGCCCTCGGTCTGCTGGGGCCCCAGGACGACCAGTCTCAGGCCAATCAACTGCGGAGCAACCGCGCGCGTGAAACCCACCCTGCCTATCTCAACTGGGACCACGACGCACATCGAGAAGATATCCTCGCGCGCCGCATTCCAACCGAATACCCGCTCACCGTGTTGGACGAGATTCACAAGTTCCATCGGTGGCGTAGCCTCGTCAAAGGCCTCTACGACACCCGCAAATCCACCACGAAATTTCTCATCACGGGCTCCGCGCAACTCGACTTCTACCGCCACGGCGGCGATTCTCTACAGGGGCGCTACCACTACCATCGCCTTCATCCACTTTCGCTCGGCGAACTCATCCGAACTCATTCTGCGGAACCCGTCGCGGCGCTTACTTCTCTGCTCAAGTTCGGCGGATTTCCCGAACCACTTTTCCGTAGCGAAGAGCGCTTTCATCGTCGGTGGCGGCGGGAGCGTATGAAGCGTGTGTTGAAGGACGACCTCCGCGACCTCGAAAACATTCGTCATGGATCCCAGCTCGAACAGCTAGCTCAACATCTACCGTCTTGTGTAGGTTCCCCCCTCTCGATCCGAAGCCTACGACTATTGCTCCAAGTCGCGCATGCAACCGCGGAACACTGGGTGGCGATCTTTGAGCGGCTCTATCTGTGTTTTCGAATATCGCCGTACGGCGCACCGGCAATTCGCGCGGTCAAAAAAGAGCAAAAACTCTACCTGTGGGATTGGTCCGCGATAGCGAATGAAGGAGCACGGTTTGAAAACCTCGTCGCGAGCCAGCTCCTCAAATATTGCCACTTTCGGGAAGATACCGAAGGGTATGCGATGGAACTGCGCTTTATTCGCGATACCGACAAACGCGAAATCGATTTCGTGGTGCTTCAAGACGAGAAGCCTCTTTTCGCTGTCGAATGTAAATCCGGAGATCGGCAGGTCGCCCCCGCGGCTCGCTACTTTCGCGAGCGCACGCCAATCCCGCGCTTCTACCAAGTCCATCGCGGAGCGAAAGACTACGGAGCAGCAGATACCGACGTCCGAGTCCTCCCCTTCACCCAGTTCTGCAAAGAACTCGCCCTACCGTAAGCGAATCGCTCGAGGTGGTGTCTCATAGCATAGCAAAGCCGAGCCCGACCCAGACGCGGGATCTGATTCTGAGTCCGAGGCTGAAGCTGACATCGACGCCGAATCAGACGCCGACACCGAATCAGACGTCGACGCCGAATCGGACGCCGAGGTAGATCCCGATTCCGATGCAGATACGGACGCAGAATCTGATTCTGCGTCGGTGCCGGCGTCCGCACCCGTGTCGGTATCAGATTCAGCATCTGCATCCGCTCCTGATGTTCGCGGTTGAGGGTCAAGACGAAGCATGACCCCCAACCCAAACATCAGGTGCTCTGCTTAGAGGCAGCGATCAGATGGGTTAATTGAAAGGTCAAGGAGCATCCCATAGAGCAGTGGAATTTTGGCCAGAGCGCGAGCGCCCCCACAGCGAACGACTGAGGAAGGCTCCGAGCCTTTCGCAGGGAGAGAGCGAGGAGGT
>JANQQS010000139.1 GCA_028284955.1 Myxococcota bacterium
AAATCGACCCCACCGGGGCCGAAACGACCTTCACCTACGACGCCAGCGGCAACGTCCTCACCCGCATCGACCCCCACGAACCGGGCGAAGACCCCACAGGCTTCACCACCTCGTTTACCTACAACCGCTTCAACGAAGTGCTCACCGAAACGCTGCCGGCAGGGGGTACGATTCATAGAAGCTATGACGACTCCGGCAACGAACTCAACGTCTTGGACGACGACGACAATGTCATCCTCGCCAGAACGTTCAACGCCGACGGTACCGTCGCTACGTCAACAGACCGTTTTGGTACCTACGAATACCAGTACGAGCTCGATAATCCTCAGCCATCTCGAGTCACCGACCCATTTGGAGCGACTAGCCTTCTCGTGTACGACTCGGACGGCAACCTTCTCTCGATTCAGCGACCCCAAGCTACCGTTACCTTCACCTACGACTCACTCAACAGAAGAACGTTTGCGGACTACGGTAACGGAACAACGATAGCGTTCGAATACGACGATGAATCACGTTGGGTAGCCGTCGAAGGGCCCACTTTCGGCCGCCTTGAACGACGACTCAGCGCAGCAGGCCGTGTACTGGGCGCAACATTCCCGAACGGCGACACGGTCGAGCAGCGGTACGATCCGTCGGGTCGCCTCGTTGAAAGAACGGACGTCTTCGGAAATACGATTCAGTTCGGGTACGACGAGGTGGGTCGGGTCATTTCGGCGTCAAATGAAGCAACGGGAAACACCGAAGAGTTCACACACGATGCTGCAGGGCGAGTGCTTACCGAGAGCGATTCGACGGGTGCCACATTCACCAATATTTATAACGGGGCGGGGCGACTTGTGGCCACGCTTGACCCGGATGGGCTTCGGACAGATTTCCAGGATACGGCAACACAAAACACGACAACCGACGCGCTTGGGCGGGCGACGATCGATCGACTCAATCCGTATGGATTGATACTTGAAACCACCTTCCCTGATTCAACGACACGGAGTCAGGTTCTCGGCGGTGCGACGTCTCTCGTAGAGGGCACAACGTTTCCTCTTTCGAAACGAGACGAAACCGGTCGCGTTCGTCGATTCAACTACGACGCGAATGGCCGGCTAAGCAGTGTCACCGGTGTCGGCGGGAATGACCCGTGGACGTTTGCCCATACGCCCACGGTGGGAAGTGAAGTCGAGCGCTCCGAAGAAAGCGAAACGGCCAGAAGAGTCATCTCACCGGGGGCTCGTGTCACTGGCCGATTCAACTCCGAATCGCGCAACGAATCCCTACGTCTCGTTTCCGACCTTGCATCTTTCGCTCAGCGCCTAAACTTGATCACCAGCCCGGAGGGAGAGCAAAAGCGCTTCGAATACGAAAGTAATGGCAAAGTGGGGCGCATAAGGTTCGACGATGGTTTTGAGGAAGTGCGCATGTACGGATCCGACGCTCAACCAGATACGGTGGCTCGCGGGGACGGCACCGTACTCACGTTTGAACATGATGTCGCCGGGCGAATGGTTTCTCGTGTTGGTTCGGACGGCTCGATGTTGTCGGTTGAGTACGGTGACGGAGACCGCGTTCGAACCGTTGCGAACGAAACAGCTTCCACCACCTTGTCGTACGACGGTGCTGGTCAACTATCCAACGTAGCCGTTATTGATGGGCCATCTATCGCTTACAGTCGCGATACTCTCGGTCGCGTTACGAGCGTGTTCGCGCGAGCGGTTCCCGCGGCGGATCCGACAGAGCTCGAGTCCGCTTACGTGTACGACGGGCGGGGAAATATCGTGGAACTCCGAGATCCACGAGGGGGTGTGACGACGTTCGAATACGATGATGTCAACCGGCTCGTGGAACACCGATACCCCAACGGCGTCGTGAGTGAGTTTTCGTATGACGCACGCGATCGCGTTTCACGGATTGTTCATAGCACTGCTGCTCCGAATCGTGTCGGAGCGGTACTTTGACGCAACAGGTTCGCCGGAGGACGAGGTCACCTACACGTACGACGGGGACGGGAACCGTTCGTCTCGAAGCAGCCCCTTAGGAGTCGACGAGTACTCGTACGAACCTGGTTTCCGCCTCGCAAACGTACTTCGTGATGGATCGGAACAGATATCACTTGAATACGATGGAGCAGGTCGCGTAGCCGTCTTGCGACGCGACGGTCGTGATCTGGATCTTCGATACGATGCCGACGACCGCCTCATAGAATGGACCGATCGAGGGGGGCTTCGCTCTGGATCGCGGTGGGCGAACGCACCGAGCTGGCCGCCTACATCGCCGGTCACATTGGGCAGTGCAACAACAAAGCACTCGATGTGGTGCGATGGTTTTCCCGCGGAAGCACGGATATGCACTCGGGCAGACGCTTCCAAGAGCCACTGAAACGAGAAGGGTACGATCTGTTGGCCCAGGTGCTCGAACCCGCAATACTGGTCAAGCCATTGCACGAGAGGTTCGGGAAGCCGACCACGAACGACCTTAACCAGCGTATGCATGTCGGCACCGACGCAGAGTTGGCTCACGCATTCTTGACACTTCATGAATCCATTCTCGGCGAGCATACCGCGGCGACAGATGAAGGGACCAAAGATCAATGAAGTGTACTAGCGTTTAACGAATTCCGTCGACGCTGAGCGCCGGCTCCATCACTTCGATCGAAGACATCTTCGGCGCCCAAACGCGCATCGCACGAAGGCTCGGTGGTCGTTTCGAATCGATCACCGACGGCCGCGACCAAACCACGACCTTCGCGCAAACGCCCACCACCAGCGCTGTGACCGACCCCCTGAGCCGCACCACTACCGACATCACCAGCGCCTACGGCCTGCCCATCGAAACGCAGTTCGCCGACATGAGCCGAGTCCAGACGAGCTTCCTCGGCACCACCTTGCTGGACGAGGCCGACCGCAGCCCCGAATCGCAAACCGACGAATCGAATCGATCTCGACAGTCAGGCTACGATGTCACTGGCGGACTCTCCGATATGACAGACTTGGCACAAAATCAATGGAATTACGCCTATTCTGTCACACAAGCGGGAGAGGTCGTCTTCGATGTCGAAAATGGCGAAGTCGAAGTCGTCTACGACGCGGGCTTCCCCGACGCCTATCGATACCAGCTTACGGACGAAGAGCGAGACGCGGAGCGCATCTCGGAGGTCGACACCTTCGGCCACCGTCTCAGTCAAATCACGAGCCCCGAAGGAGAAGTGCTTCAGCGGCAGTACACCCCGTTTGGTCGCATCCGGCAAATCAACCTCCCAAATGGCGGCACCGAAACGCGCACCTACGGCGCGGACGGCGAGCCCGATTCCATCACCCTTGCGCACGGCACCGTCTTAACCCTCGACCACGACCCCGCGGGTCGCCTCCTCACCCGCACGGGCACCGACGGCTCAAGTCTCGCCTTCTCGTACCTGCCCGGCGATCGACTGGGCACCATGGCCGACGCCACCGGGACCACGACCTTCCTCTACGACGCTGCTGGCCGAAACGCTGGCCTCATGCACCCAAACGCTAGCGGCGCCGAACTCGCGCGCGACCCACTCGGGCAAATCACCACCATCATTGCGCATGCCGATCGCACCGTGGATCCGACAGACCAGGTGACGGGATACTCCTACGACGCCACCGGCAACGTCACTGTCATTGAAGCATCCACTTCTCCAGGAACACCAAGCGGCGCCGAAGCCACCCTCGACTACGACGCGGTCAATCGTCTCACCACCCGCACGCTTCCAAACGGTGTCACCACCACATGGGACTACGACGCCCGCGACCGCGTGACCTCCGTCGCGCACGCGCTCCCCAGCGGCACCGTCATCGCTTCTCGCACCTACGCGCGGTCTCCCAGCGGAGAACCCACCCGCATCACAAACGAAGACGGAAGCTTCGTTGATCTTACCTACGACCCAGCCCTGCGCATCGAGTCGGAACGCTACTTCGACGCGTCGAGCACCCTCGAAGAAGAAATCACCTACGCCTACGACGCGGACGGAAACCGCACATCGAAAACCACCAGCGCAGGAACCGAAACCTACGAATACACAGTCGGCTCCTTGCTCACCCGCATCACCCGCGGCAGCACTGACATCGCAACCTTCAGCTACGACGGCGCTGGCCGCCTCATCGGCTTCAATCGAAACAGCCAAACCATAGAACTCGACTACGACACAGGCGACCAACTCCTCACCCATCGAAACGTCACGACCGCAGCCGAAGTACAATACGCACAAGACGGCCAAGGCCGCCTCGTCGGCCGCACCGACACCGCATCCGGAAGCGCCATCTCCTACGTCGTCGCCCCCACCCTCGACGAATCACTCGAGGCGCCGCATCTCATCACCGACGCCACCGGACAAACCCTCGGCGGCTACCTCTATCAAGGAGAACACGCCTTTGCCCGCCTCGGAGACAGCGGCGTGATCGATAGCGAAACCGTCTACTACCTGCGCGACGCCCAAGGCTCGGTCATTGGCCTGGTCAACCAAGACGCCACCGAAACCGCAACCATCCACTACGACGGCTTCGGCAACATACGAGCGCAACAAGGCACGCTCACGGCGCTTCCTGTAACCCGCGGCGGCGACTTCCGCTTCCATGGCATGTGGCTCGACGCTCAAACCAGCCTCTACGACGTACGCGCACGTACCTACGACCCGCAGACCGCAAGATTCGCTACCAGAGACCCTGCTGATGGCGACCGCGCCGAACCCGAGACCTTTGTGCCCTACGTCTTCGCCAACAACAATCCGTATGTCTTTCGGGACCCGAGTGGACTGGTCAACCTGCGCGAACTCGGTGCAGGACTCCTCGCGCGCGCCGCGCTTGCACTCACGGCCATCAACGCGGCAGGATCACGTTTTCTTCGGTTTCTTCAACGAGGCCTGCGTGCTGGGCAAAACTTGTTGCAGATTGGAGCTCGGTTTCAAGCTAACCCTACGACTGGTGCATTCCGGCTAGATCGCCTCACCAATGGGATTTTGCTAAGAAACGCTCTGACACGCAAGGAGGGAAATGTTCTGACGCCGGTGGGCCGTGCGCTAACGAAGCACCCAGAACTGCTCGGTTTTACGAAAGCAAATCTGCGCAACACGCTCAGAACGAGCACCGCAATCGATGCTGCTGCAGAGGGAGCTCTCGCAGGCATTCTTCGCAGTGGAACAGCTGTCGTTCGTGAGCTAGGCCGTTTCGGGAAGACGATTGAGATTAGGGCGCCCAGTGGTTTTGGCGCTCGGTTTTCGGCTGCCACGAACGAGTTCATAGGATTCATCGGGCCGTGACGTAGATTGGAGGGAACATATGTCGTTCAAAACCCAGAAGTTTTCACCGATCGACCGAAAGCATTCGATCTACGAGCTGATTGACGAGGACGACAACGTGCTGATCGACATTTCCAGATCCGACGAGGGTGACTACGAAATGGCTTTGCATGCGGCGGGCGCAGGAAAAGTGCTTCCATTGGCCGTCGTCGTTGACTTTATCGAGAAAGCGCAGAGCTTCCTGGAGAAGGAGACGTAGCGAGTTACTAGAACGTTTGACGCGGTTAGCGCAGGTGAACGAGGTGAACGGTCATGTCGTCTGAGCACACCGACGAGTTCATTGCCCCCCGGAAGGACTCCATAGCGAACGCAATCGAACCCGTAGAGTTCGCCACTCAGGCTACAGAGTTTGTCATTCGGTTTTCAAATGAGCGTCATCCAACAGGAAGAATCATCGTTGAGCTATCCCAGCGCGTGTCGCTCTGTTACGCAGTTGCTCACCAGGGCGATAGAGAGCAGACCAAGCATCGAGCGCCCGAGCGTCGTCGTCGTGCGGCACGAAGACGCAACGATATCGTTCACCACCCGCGAAAGCATCGAAGATACATTTCAGTCGCCGGTTGTTCTCCACCCTCGAACGCGGTGCGTTTCATCGTTCGCGCGGGAATGCGAACGTCGTCTCTTGTACACACGAAATATGCAGTGTTCGGGCAGTTTGTTCAGGGTTACTTCGACCGTCCGGTCCGCCGCAAGCGGTCGGCAGAATTGAGAAAATCTTGGAGCTGACGCTTTCCCCCGGGGAAGCTTTATCAAGATCTCTCCCTCGACTGAAGGTGCGTCGTCGAAGTGTACCTGGAGACGTTCACGCTCCTACAATTGAAACGCGCTTTGGTGTCATGCGTTCACCACGCTCGGTGCAGGCGGCGGTGCGGCGATTGAACCCGCTCGAGGATGACTCGACACCTGCACCACGACCGCTTCCCTTTCGAGCCTGCCGAGGTCTCTCGTCCTCCAGGTGCGCAGTTCGGCTTCCCAACTGTCCAGTTATGAGATCGTTTAGAACTTTCATAACGCCATAAGATCACGCCTCTTTTTCCTTGCCCGGTCGATTTCACTTCCGCAGCATCCGCCAGATCCAGACTGGCACGCCTCGTGCTTCGCATTACTTGCGGTCGGTAGACGAGTGATCGCGCCCGCGGCGCCCTCGTGCTCGCTTATAATCAGACAAGAACCAACGCAAGAACGTTCCGATGCAACTCAGAATCAGTCTCGCTGCCGTGTGCAGCTTGCTCTCGACAATCTGTGGTGGGTGCGCCGCCGATATCGCCGATGAAGCGGCCCGGACAACCGAAAAACAAAACCGACCGACGGGCCGACCCTGGGCTCATATCAACATCGTAGACTGCACAGACAAGACAACGGGTTGCGTATACGTCGCTCATCGAACCTATTTTTCGGAAGAGGACTTCAATGCAGCCGGCGGGGACGGGGAAGTCTGCGAAAACGTGATTGCGGAGAGCTACCTGCGGACAGACTTTTATTGTCACCAGTGGAAGTATCCGTTGTTCGGAGACCACGTCTATCACGGTCCGGAAAACGAATGTAAGCGTATCGGGCCGAATCACGGTCGCGTATATTTCTGGCAAGGCAACGACCCCGTGGCGAGTCAGCAGTATCTTTCGTTGAAGTTGTGTAAAGACATTCTTCGCGGATGTAGGGCTTGGGCTCGTGAGAGTGAAAATCGCAGCTGCTACACAGTCTACGATCCCGGCAACGCGATCCGGTGCAAATCTAATTGCAAACCAGCGGGTTGAGATTGGACGAGCGCACTTCGTTCGTCATCCTCAAGCCGACCCGTGGTTCTGGCTATCCAGGTCCTGACAACTTGGAGTTTGGCGATTCAGCATCCGCGTTGTGCTTGAATGAGATGCAGACTTCGAAGCCGGGGTTTCTATTTGATCCGCGTACGCTGCCTTGCATCAATACGACGAGGTCGCGTACCAGGGATAGGCCGATGCCCGTGCCTTTTTGGGTTCGGGTGAGTTCGTGCTGTCCGCGGAAGAAGGGTTCGAATATCGAGGGCAACTGGGCTTCGGGAACTCCCGGGCCAAAGTCGCGTACGGTGATATGGAGTTCGTCTCCGCGAACGCGGCAAGCTACGTGAAGCGCTCGTTGTTCGCCGTCGGATCCGTATTTGATGGCGTTTTCGATTACGTTGTAGAGCACTTGTTTGAGCGCATCGATATCTAGTGAGACGGCTGGCAGGTCGTCTTCGATATCGAGCGTAACTTCGAACCCTTCTTGATTGAGATGTGGGGTCATGAACCCGATGACTTCGTGGAGCATCGGTCCGACGTCGGCGCGAACGATGTGTTTTTGGCGTTGTCCACGACGCAGCCGCGCGTGTTCCATGACGTTGTGAATCAAACGGGTGAGTCGCTCGCCTTCGGCGGTAATCATCGCGTAGTACCGCTGGCGCGTGGCAGGTCCGTCCACCAAGCCGTCTCGCAACATCTCGCCGTACATGCGAATCGCGGTGAGCGGGGTTTTGAGTTCATGGGTGACCGCAGAGACAAAGTTGTCTTGGCGCTCGGCGAAGCGAAGGCGCACGAGCACCATGCGGTAGAGCGCGAAGAGCCCGGCCAGCATCGCAGCAATCAGAACCAGCGTGAGAATGAATAGCGCGCTGCTCGCATCTCGGTCGTCGAGACGAGAAAGGCGGAGCGCAACCCGATGCGAATCGAGGGGAGGCGCCAGTCGATGAGAAAAATGGTAGGCATCAGGTTGTCTCCACCAGGAAACATGCGCGGATTGCGCGCGATCCGCTTTGCCCGATGTGTTTCGAGCGAGTGGGTTTCGAACGAGTGGGTTTCGAACGGACGTGCCCGGACCGCGTGCACTTCGATCGCGTGCAATCGAGACACGTTCGCTCGAGAGGGACGCTACCGCGTCGAGCCCTTGAGCGCCGAGCACCCATGTCTGAATGGTGGAAATCATCGACGGCATGTCCACCACGAAGCCTTCGCGCCGCGTTCCGTTTGGTGACTCGCGTTCGATCACGACGGTGTCGAGATCGGCACCCGCAACGCGGAGCGCTTGGGTTAGCCCACGCTGCCGATGCTCCCGAACTTTGATGCCGCGATTGAGCTGCCTCAAGATATCCGGGCTGCTGCGGCGCATGTCGCTGCCCGGCGACGGTTGCTGCGGGCGCGACCGTCGAGCGACGCCGCTCGATTCCTGGTCAAAACGCGACGCCGCGTGCATCACGGCGCGGCGAATTCGTCCGCGACGTGCCGCGTCGATCGCGTCTTCAGCGACGATGTGAACCGCTGGGTCGCGGCGATAGTACCCGATGATGAATGGACCCCATCGGTTTGGGTGCGTGTCCGCGGCGGTCGCGTCGTACGCAGCGGCTCGTCGCTTCGCTTCATGAAGCAGCACGGCGCTTATCTCGCGCTCCATTTCATCGAATACGCGCTCAGACACCATCCGATGACGAAGGCGGCGTTGTTCGGCGAGCTGCGAAAGCGCGGATTGGGAAAGCACGCCGATTGCGATGAGAAGCGCGCCACCGAGCGCGACAAAGGCGATTCGAAGCTTGGCGAACGGCGAGTGGTTCAGCCACACAAACGGTATCCTTGGCCTCGAACCGTCTGAATGATCTGTCCATGACGCCCCAGTTTTTTGCGTAGGTTTGCGATATGCATGTCGACGGTTCGCGTTTCGATCCGGTCGACGTTGTTCATGCCCCATGCGAGCTGAAGCAATGTGCGGCGGCTGACCACGTGCCCGGGTTCTTGACCCAGAATGCGAAGCATCAACACTTCGCGCGACGTCAGGGCGATGCAGTGACTCTCCGCGCCATGCTCTTCTATTCTTGCTTCGCTTTTGGCCGGGTCGATCTCGAATGGCCCGAATGAAAATGTGCTCACGAGCGCGTGAGGCCGCCGCCGGAGCAGCGCTTCTACGCGCGCAATCAGTTCGCGAACGCCGAACGGCTTGGTGACGTAGTCGTCTGCCCCAACCTCGAAACCTCGAACGATATCGTCTTCGTCGCCCTTTGCGGTGAGCATCAATACGGGCATGGTTTGTCCCGACGCCCGCAATTGCTCGCAGACCAAGAAGCCGTTCAGTTCAGGGAGCATGATGTCGAGGATCACGAGGTCCCACCCTCCTTCGATCGCGCGCGCGAGACCTTCGTCTCCGCGTTCGGCGACTCGGATATCGCAACCGCGAAACCGAAGTACGTCGGCCAGACCCTGGCGAATGCTGGCTTCGTCCTCGACGATCAGCACGCGCCGTCGGTCCGGCGATTCCGGCGCTCCCATCGACATACAGTATAGAGGGTGATCGGAGATGGGTCGCCCGCGCAACGTAAAGCCAGCGTAAAAAAAGCGCCGCGCGTTTTACGAGGCCTTTGCAGTTTTGCCCTGCGAAAACGGCAGACTCCAAAGAGGGTTTGCGACGTGCCCGAAATGGAGATGGTGTGATGCACAATACGACAGAGTCATCGCTCGTGGTCAACTTGACCGATTTGATGCAAATGGAACAGCAACGGGTTGCCGAAGAAGAGGCCGCGCTGCGGCGAGCGAGGGAAGAAGCCGAGCAGCAAGCGCGGAAGGAAGCGGCCCGAGCCGCGGAAGCCGAACGACAGCGCCGCGCAGAGCAACAGGAAGAACGCTCACGAAAAGCTCGCGCGCAACACGCCGAATCTCGTCGACGGGCGCTGGAACACGAGGCGTCTATGCTTCGCGCGCGACTTCACGCCGAAGCCGCGATCGACGCGCGAAAGCAGGCTTCCGAAGATGCGCACACGCGCGCGCTCCATCGCATTGCACTCGACCGTCGATGGGACCGGCGCGTCGGCTGGCTCGCTGCGCTTTTGCTTCTCTCTTGGATGACCGCCGCAGGTCTCTATACCTTCGCGTTGCATCCAACGATGCAGCAAGCGGACGAACGAATTGCAACGTTGGTTCGCGACGTCGAGCGTGCAACTCAAGAAACGCGGCGCCTGAAGGCTCGCCTGAACCAAATCCCATCCGCGCCCGTTCCCACCGCAGAAGAGATCGCACGACCGGTGGCGGAGCATCCCGCCCAAGTGAAACCCCGCGCGCGACCCGGGCGTCGACGAGGGAAGACCACGAACCGCGCCGCGCACGGCAATGTTGGCTCTGGAAGCGTCGATCTCGAAGGAGTCAATCTAGAATCTAGCGATCCCCTCGAAGGCATCGACGCCCCGTTTCGGACGCGGCAAAAGAGCCGAAAGCCCGATCGCTGATGGCTCGCAGAGCGCCTCCAAGTGTTGCCATGCAAGTTGGCGAAGCGAGCAATCTACGGACAGCCATCGCTTGACACTTCGAACGATACGAGGCGCGGGGTATCCGAAGCGATTGCGCCCAGTTGGTTCACGAGCAACGTGGCTTCGATTTCAAGAAACGGTGCATCATCCGCGCCAGCTTCTGACAACGCATCACTGAGCGACACCGGTGGCGCGTCGGGGGGGGTCGACGCCAAGCCGATGAACCTCGCTGCGCCCAATGCATCGCGCGACGCCGCGGTTCGGATACGAAACCGAATGGATGTTCGGTCGGGCGTTTCCGCAACCCAGCGAAAATCTCCCCAGCGCCCCTCGGTGCATCGTTCGACCACCTGCTGATACGTGCCGCGGGGCCGAGTCACCAGTCGTTGTTGAACGCCAGTCATATCCGAGTACGTGTACGCGCCAACGATGGTGTTTGCGACATTGGTTTCCACCGTCGCGTCATTCAAACCAGCGCCAGGGGTGATGACCAATGCGCTGTCTTGAGCGATCGACCACACATTGCCGGTTCCATCGATGGCGATGCCTTTGTTTCCAAACCCGGGCGTTCCCCCTACGGTCGCGAACTGAGCCGGGTTGTCGGCGTTGATGCGGACGACGCCCCGAGCTATCTGCGCGCCCCAAATCCACCCTTGGGCGTCGGCCGCGATGCCGTGCACAGAGATTCCGACCCCGCCGGGACCAGACCCGCTGAGATATCCCTGCGACCAGCGGGAAGCTGGTGGAAGCGATGGATCGTAGCGAAGCGCATTTTGGCCTCCAATCCATACCCGCTGTTTGAAATCGACGGTGATCCCGTAAGGCGTAATGGGCGCCGCGATACGCTGCTTGATGCACGAATCGTCCGTGCACGCGGCACCACTGCACGAACCTTCGTCGACGCAACGCATGGTGTCCACCCGCCCGATCTCCTGAGACGCACGCGTCGAAATCCACAAGTTTCCCGAGCCATCAAATGCGAAGCCATACGGGCGCACGGGTGATTCGGTGACGAACAGGACCTCGCCGGTCACCCCATCAAGCTTGGCGATGAGATTGCTGTCGTATCCCCCAACCCATACGAACTGTTGAAGGTCGCCGGTCGGGCCCTCAATATCCTGCGCCGCGATCGAGCGAATCCGGGTCAACCCGAATGGCTGTAAATCCGTGAACCACAGCACGCAATCGTCTTGCCCCCAAGGCAAGTATCGGCCGTCTGTGGACGTCGTGATCGTTCCATCTCCGTTGGTGTCGGGGCAACGCGCGCCGCGACTCGAGATGCGCACCACGCTTCCCATCGTTGGACTAGGCGCCCGCGATCGTCGGCTCCCATCTTCCGCATACGCGATCCACTCGCGGTTGCCGACGTACACATCGCCAAGCAGATTGACCGACGTACGGCTCGGGTCCATCGTCAGCCTGGGTCGCGCGGCAGGGAGCGGGCCGGCGGGGTCATTGCTGTCGCCCACCAAAAAACGACCGGTTTCTTGATGTGGCGCATCGGTGCGGAAGCGGGAAACGGTGCCCTCGGCGGAGTTCGCAATCCAGATCACGCCCTCGCTTCCCGTGCGCTGGCCGAGCGTCACTGCGCCGCGGTCGTCCTGGGCTACGTCGATCGCGTGGTCCCCGTCGACTGAAAATGGACGTTCGGTCCCCACGCCGAAGCGAACACTGGTGCAGTTTCGCTGACAAGAAGCGCACGATGTAGACGTTCCGTTGTCCACCACGCCGTCGCAGTCATTGTCGCGACCGTCGCAGACTTCTTTCCCCGTCTGAACCGGATCGCCGTCGTCGCAATCGGGCCCTTGCGCACATCCCTCGCCAAAACCGTCGCCGTCGCTGTCTACCGCGCAACCGGCGTGAGGTGCATCACATGGTTCGCTCGCACAACCCGGCGCACTGGGACAATCGTCCCCAACGCAGTCGCGGTTCGCCGAACCCATCGCGCCCTCACCATTGCAGGACGCCAGTGCGACCGTGGTCACTCCCAAAAACACGCACCAACCCAGCTTCTGAAGCGACCACATCATCTCTACTCCCGAGGTCTACGAACCATCGCTAGGCGAGCCAAGCGCTGGTTAACTCACGTCACATGCAAAGAGCGTTCTCAGAGCGCTGCTGCTCATCTAGCCAACGACGCAATCGATACTCGCGTAACGTGCATCTCCTTCTCATTTCCTTTGGAAATCAGTGACCCTCAAACCACGCGCCGACTTCGCGTCCCATCGAGTTCACCGACGCCCTTTGTGGGGCCTGTCGTGTTCACCCGGAATACAATGCGCTCCGCGAAACTTCACGCGGGCCGATGTATCGGCCTGCGCGCTCCCAAACTTAGTCAAACATTACAGATGCTTAGATTCGCGCATCGAGGATTCGATCCGCATAGATACCGTCACATCGATGCGGAACACATCTTGCTTATCGGACGCTTGACCTGAGGTTCAACCGCTGCGGAGTCGTGCCGGTACGACGCAGGTGCGGTGACGTAGATGTTTTCGGGAGGACAGAATGCTTGGAACGTATCGTGTGTCGCTCGTGATGTTGGCCGGTGCAGCCTGCGTCACCGCATTCGGGTGCACCGCCGCAACGGACGCTGACGCAGAATCCACCGAGCCCAAATCCGTTTTGGGTAGCCAGCAAGACAACTGGATAGAGCTTCGGCCCACGGCATGCCGTGCGTTCTCGGGAAACCGTCTAGAAACACAGAAACGCCAACTCGTCTACCACGACGAGGAGAACGCATCCATCGTGCGAGTGCCGGTCGTTTCACGCAGGCTGAGTTTTTCATGCAACTTCGATAAAGCCCCTGCGTCCCAGCCCAAAGAGTCATCGCTAAACTACGGCGTCCATCTGTTCTGCGGTGTCTCCTCCAGCACGACAGCCTGCCGGCTCATTCCCGAATTGACAGGAGCGACAGCAAGCTTCTTTCACGATTTGGTTCCGTGCAACCTGCGCGAAGAACGAGGGCTCCTCGCCTGCGATCCGGAAACCGAAAACCCTGAGGACGAATACCGGCTGAGGTTGGACCTCGGACAGAACTCGGAGAAATCGACGCCGCTCCAACTCGTCATGCATCCCTATGACGCATTCACGCTGAACACCAACGATTTTGCCTCCTTCTTTCGACCTGAGAACGAACAAACCGTCAGCGAGCAAGTGGAAAGCACCGAGTTCATAGGTGACCAAACTCAATGGACCAAAGAGAAATTTTTCTCCACGGTACACACCCCGCTACGCGTCTTCGTCGCCCGTGGCGGTCAATAAAATGCGCGGGTGCCCAAATCCAACTCGCGGCAACGGACATCGCGCCCGCGACAAGCCCAACGGATCGATCAGCGACAAGAAAACTGGTAGCGGTTTGAATGCGGCGCCGCTCAGATAGCCAAACAAACGCCAAGGCCTCCAACACGTAAGCGAGCGCATACTACACAGACCAACGCTATACTACCCAAGCCCGCCACCCTTCAAAGCAACCAAAGTATGTGCATGAGCCGTCGGCCCGTTGAGGTCACGTAGGTCGCGTACGCAACGCCTAGCGGGTTGAGGGTGCGAGCCGGCTACACACCCTCGGACCCAATCATCCAGAATCTCCACTATGGTCGGTACTGCACGTGTAGTAGTCGTCGATCGCATGATCACAGTCGGAATCGAGGTCTAGGCAGCCGTGAAAAAGCTCGCATTTACAGATGTAGACGCGCCTCTTCGTGCTCCAGTGACAGTTGATAGGAACAGGCGATGTATTCGCGATGTTCCCTGAACCGCCGGTGTGATTTCCCGTATTGAATGCGTCAGGGTTTATCGTGTGCGGGCTGGCGTAGATAAGATGTTCACTGTGGCCATCAATCGGCTCTGCTGTGTCCATCGCACATGCGCCCAACACCGAGGCGAACAGTGCGAACATAGTGATGCGTTTCATGTTTCCTCCTTCGTTTCCATCGCGTTGCTGGCCCTCGAACTACCGAGGTTTGTCGACGGGACATAGGAGGTTTTCGAGGCTTCGAAGGAGAGTCTGACAACATCCCGCATCCAACTCGCAGAAACGCGAGCGTCAGCCGCGCGACAGATAATCTTCTCGAACGGGATGAAATACGTCGATCACGCGACAGTCGGTCAGCGCGATTCCGGAGTGCGTCACGTTCGGAGGAATGACGGCGGTGCTTCCTCCTTCAAGAATACGTGTGTCATCGCCGATGGTGAGTTGGTACCTTCCGGATAGAATGCTCGCTATCTGCTCGTGCGGATGATCGTGCGCAGGGATCGACGCTCCGGATGCGATGGACCAGTAGGCCACCGTCATCGTGCTCCCATGCACGAAGCGCACGCGATGGCCCGGGAGAATCTCTTCTTCAGGAATGTCGCAAAGTTTGACGGCCGGCATGGTGATGCATTGACTTACCACGCGCGGTCGGCGGCGCACGGCGAGAGAGCTTGTGCGTTCACCCGCCGCGGTTTAGCTCGGGTTCAGTGATGCCGTCGCGGTCGCTACCGTCGCCCGGACGACCCGAACCGCGAACGGAAGATTCAAGCTTGCGACGTCGTCGACGCGGCCGTCGACGCAGTGATAGTTGGGGTTTCGGAAGTTGGCGGAGTCTGAAATCACCACCGCAGGATAGTTGTGAAGCCAGAAACTCGCGTGATCGGAGCGAATAAGGTCAATAAAGAATACAGGTTGGAGCGTTAGATAGAGGGATACCGAGCGAAGGGATAGTTCGTTTGCAGCGCGCGAAAACGCGTCGAGCGTATCTTTGGTCGGAGTATTGCCCAGAATCGAGATGAAGTCGGCTCTGTTCTGATTGTCGACGACCTGCTTGGCTTGCTCAGGAAAGAGGATATCGAGCCCTGGCGGGATCTCCTGAGACCCGACCTCCTCGCTCATGAATCCGATCATTTCCAATACGTAGACCGCCGCGATTTCCTCCCCGCGCTTGTGCGCTCGCTCAGCGTACTCCCAAGAACCGATAAGCGGACGATGACGCAGAAACTCCTCTTCATCCCAGCACGCGACCTTCAATGTCCGCTGGTGATTCTGCGATGACAATGCGCGCGCGGCTTCTAGGACGCCCGCCACGCCGCTCGCGTTGTCGTCGGCTCCCGGACAGTTCTCAACACTGTCGTAGTGCGCAGAAATGATGACCGATTCGTCGGGTCGAACGGTGCCCATCTTCGTACCGATGACATTCACCCCGGTGCCATAGCCCTGTCGTTCCACCGCGAAACCCGAATCTTCAAACACCGCCGCGCATTTGTCTTGAACGCGCTTCCAATGCGCGCTTCCCGGCGGCCTTGGCTCGGCCACAAACTGCAAATCAGCCGCGTATCGCTCGAAGCGCACCGAGTCGCTCGATTGCTTGGTGCCGCTTGGTGCCGACTCTTCCGGAGTCTGTGCGGTACACCCGAAACCCGCGGCCAAAAACCACCCGAGGAATATCCCGAAAGTCCGCTCAAAACCGCGAGCTTCCAAAACAAACGTTTTATTTCGGATATCAACCATGAAAGAAGACTCTATTGAAGGCGGGTAAGTTCTCGCACGCGCCGTAGCGCACGATCGGCGCGCTGTGGGTCCACGCGAATCAACCGCACGGCTCCCTTAGGGAGAAACCTCAGCTCAAAAGCGACTTGCCCGCGACGTCCGGGAACGACGACCGAGAGCACGAGGTCGAGCAACGCTCCGCTACACACGACGCCCGCTCCCGCGAGCAAGAGCACTGTGTCGCCGGTGCGCACTCCATCGAAAAGCCACGTTCCCCCAAGGAGGATACCCACCGAGAGAGAAATGGCTCCCGCGAGCAAATGAAGGCCTGGATACCGAACCGAACGGCCAGCATAGGCAAGCGCGCGCACGAAGTATACGTCGTGCCGTACGCGCACTTTGCGGCCGAGCCACCTCGAGATCACGCGCACTTGGATGGTGGCTTCTTCCACCGTCAGGGTCGCGCTTTGCCGAACTCCGAGCAAAAACAACAAAGCCCGCGCCGCCCAAGCGAGGACGGCCCAGCCCGTGACAAGCCGGATCACTCCCAGAACTCCGTGCGGAGGCACCCTTCCCGCCACGCCCACAAGTGTCGGCGCCACCCGCACGGCAGACTCCGAATCGACCGATTCTTGGGGGGCCGATTCTTGCGGTGGCGCAGACTCTTGCGGGGCTGATTCTAACTGCGGAGGTGGCGCGGGAACCGTGTCCGGGGCGGAGTCTGCCGTTGGTACCGAAACCGCTTCATCGTCCTCGCCTGATTTGGAGTTCGGGCCAGCTTCCGAAGACTCTGATTCTGGAAGTTCCCTCTGAGGCGCCTGGGTAGTACTCACAATCTATCCCTCGCCAGCCTTTATAGCGCGGGTATCCCTCGGTGGCCGATCCGATTAACCGGCTTATTCGCCGGGTTGGGCTGCGCTCCCTGAGGAGGCAGCTTCCACCGGGGGTGGCGCTTCGGCCTCGGAAAGCTCGTTTTTCTTTTGATCTTCCAATAGCCCGAGGCCAATCGCCATCGCTTTACGCGCTCGATCGAGCAGTTGCTGGTCGCTTGCGATTTTGCCTAGTGCCGCGGTGAGGCGAGCTTCAAGCTGGTTCGCCGTGGCTTCAAGCGCGGAAACTCTCGCCGTTTCCGTCGAAAGCTGCGTTTCGAGCTCCTCAGCACGGGCTGCCGCCGCCTTGTGTTGCGCAAACAAAGAATCGCGCTCTTCGGTTCGCGCGGCGAGGTCCGCCTGCAGCTGAGTGGTAAGTTCCTCGGTTTGCGCAAGCTTGGCCTGCGCGCGGTCCATGCCGCCCTCGGCATCTGCCAACTTCCGGCCGAGCAAGGCGAGCTCCCGCGAGTGCTCGTCGCTCTGCTGTTTGATCGCAGCCGCTTTTTCTTCTGTAAGCTCCTGCTCGCGCTTTTTCAGCGCGGCTTGATGCTCGCTGCGGGCGCTCTCCAAGTCTGCGTCTCGCTTCGCTGCTGCCTCCGCCGCACGCTGCGCGAGCTGCCCTTCCAAGTCTTCTCGGATCGCCGCGATCGCCGCGGACTGTGTTGCCGACGCCTCTTCGCGCAGTTGGTCCACCGCGGCTTTGTGCTCCGACGCCTGCTTTGACACAGCGTGCTCGTGTTCATCTTTGAGCCGCGCAATCGTCTCCTGATGTTGCGCTTCGCTTTCTGCTTTGGCGCGAACGTGCTCTTCTCGGGCTGCTTCGAGCTCCGCCTTGCGCGCGGTTCGCTCTGCTTCAAGCGCACTTTCTTGCTCGGAGCGCATCAGCGCGACGGCTTGCTCATGCTGCGAACGAAGCTCGGTCAGTGCGTCTTCCTTGGCTTGCTCGAGCTTGGCTTTTTCAGCCGCGTTCAGGCCCTTGAGCGAATCGACTTCCTCTTCGAGCCCTTTGGCTTTTCCTTCGGCTCGTTCTAAACGCGCCTTGAGATCGCTCGCCCGTTTTGCAGCCCCTTCCCGATCTTGTTCGAGAGCCTCCAGTTTCTCTTTGTCGGCCGCGGCTTGACGCTCCAGCGTGATCTGTTTGTCCTGAAGCTCGGCTGTCGCACGATCCTGAGAAAGGTTTTTGTCACGCAGTTCGATAAGCTGTTTGTCTCGACCGCTGAGCTGGTCCCGGAGATCCAGAATCTCCTTGTCCTTGGTGTTCAATGCCTCGCGAAGGTCGAGAAACTCTCGACTCGATGCGCCGGCCGAAATGCTGGGTCGCGCGCGAAGCTCTTCAAGCTCCTTCTTGAGCTGATCTGCCTTGGAGGACCTTGCCCGCTCTTCGGCAAGCGCTCGTTCGAGCTCCTCAACCCGCGCAAGCGCGGCGCCAGCCGGCTCTGCCGGAGGAGCCGGTGTCGGCGGCGCGGCCGGTTGGGCGGCGTCTGGCGCAGCGATGCTCGAAACGACGGAATCTTCTTGCAAAGGCGACGGCTCGGGAGTGCTTTCGGCAAAAGAACTGGTCACGCTCGAGTCCTCCGCGCCGGTGGCCAACGTTCCAGAATCCAACGTTCCAGAATCCAACGTTCCAGAATCCAACGCCGCGCTCGAATCTGCCGACTCGGACGCGGCGGGCTCCTCCATGCTCACATCGAAATCAGGTTCGATTTCCTCGATTTCAATATCGTCAAGCGACATGCTCTCCACGTCGTCTTCGGACACGTCGTCTTCGGACGCGCTCAGCTCGGACGCGCCGGCTTCACCCAGCGCTCCCCCGCCCGCGATCACATCGCCGGGCACGACGCCGCTTGTCTCTTCGTCCGCCGAACCGTTCGCCAAAGGACTGCTCGTTGCCTCCAAGGCGTCCCCCATCATCAACGAGTCAAATGCACTTTCAGCAAACGCGTCGATCTCGGCGTCTACATCATCCCCAAGCGCGTCCTGTGATGGCACCGCGACATCGTCATCGAGGTCTACCGCGATCTCAGTAGAGACCGCCAACCCTTCGGGAAGGAAGGGTTGAACCCGCGTCATCAGATCGTCAAACGTCACCGGTTTGCGCACATACTCATCCGCACGGGTACGGAGCTTCTTGTGTTGTTCGAAAATCTCCTCAGCGTTGCTGTCGCTCGACATGATGACCAGCGGGACGTTCTTAAGATCAGCGTTTTTCTTGATCTTTTTGCATACAAGAAAGCCGTTCATGGTCGGCAGTTCGATCGATAGCAGAATCAAATCGGGCTTTTGGTCGGCCGCACGCTCCAGACCGTCGCCGCCGTCGGCCACCACATCCACTTCAAGTCCAAGCCCTCCAAAACCAGTTTGGAGTTCGCGAGCAAAGCCGGAGTCGGTCTCGAAGACGAGAATCCTCTGCGTCATAGTGCTCCTTGAAAAGCGCCCACAAAGATTCAGCGGGTTCTCAATAGTAGTGGTGTACGGGCAACCGTGTCAACGGACTGAAGCGTCTCTGCCGCTCCCGTTTTCGGAAGGATCTGGAGATCTTACCCGGGCGAGGCCGACATCGAACGGCGCACGCGAACGGACCGTGCGAGTTACTGTTGCACCCGCGCAGATGCTGCAAGTCTGAGCAGTGAATCGGAGTCTAAATCGCCCGCGAAAGCATAGTTCAGCCCCGCATGACGACGAACCGGCACGGTATGGCCTCGCACATTCCAGTAATCGACCTCCCGCGCGGCCACGTTTCTACGATACGCGCTTCGCGGCAGGTTAGGCGACTCGAATACAACCACCGTCATTCTCCGGCCATTGACGTGATAATAGAGCGCGGCCGCGCGCCGCTCGCGCACGTTCGACAGTCGAGCCCCCACGAGCCGAACGTCCCCTTGGTCAAACACCGCAGGACGAACTGGAAACGCCACTTTATCTCGAAAAAAAGAGGCGACTTGGTTCGGCCGCTCCGCCGACACATCTGCCGGCAGCTCACTGGAATGAAGACTGACGACGTCTTCAAAAATCGGCCGTGCGTTCATCATATGCGCGGCGCTTTGCGGCATGCGCGCGGCGGCTTCGACCTGCCTCGAAACACCCTGCCTCGAAACACCCTGCGCCGAAACGTTCCGAGCCAAATCATTGTTCGACAGGCTGCGTGCGGACACATTGCGTGGCGTGGTGACCGTCCACCGCGACGCATTCGGCGTGCGCTGAGCTAAGCCGCGACGCCCTGGGTTTTCTTGCCCAACGCCCTGCAGCCCTGCGGAACCCTGATGCCCTGCGGAACCCTGATGCCCTGCGGAACCCTGATGCCCTGGAGAACCCTGTCCCGAAGAACCTTGGTGCAAAGATCCCTGCTGCGCAGGCCCGCGCTCCATGGAATCGCCAAACACAAACAACAGCAGCGCCGCGGCTGCCGCCGGCGTGACATAACGCACGGGCATCGGAACGAATCGAACAAGCGGGGGACGCCCAGGCGCCCGCGCCAGCGCTTCACGTACACTTCGCTGCAGCTCTTCCGGTGCGCGAATATCACCCAGCGCGTCCCGAACTTGAGATCGAAACGCGCGCTCAAATCGAATCACCTCATCGCATTCCGCACAGGTGACTAGATGCCCCTCGAACTCGACCTGCGTTCCCGTATCGAGCTCGCCGTCCACAAAAGTTCCCGCGTGCCGACGAATCCACGCGCATTTGCAGCTGCTCGCCATCCCCATCACATCGCCTCTTTGCGTCGGCGGTACTCGCTGAGCGATACCGGTTCGCCAGGAGCTTCTTCCTTCGCTGGCTCAGCTGGCGACTCCACAATCCCGAGCGACACCGCCTGCTCAATGAGCCTAGCTTTCATATCTCGGCGCGCACGGTGAAGCCGAGACATCACGGTGCCGATGGGGCAGCCCACAACATCGGCAATCTCTCGATACGAAAGCTCCTCCACATCGGCAAGCACCACCATCAGCCGTTGGTCCTCGGGCAACGCATCGAGCGCCTGCTGAATCTCTTGGGACAGCAGCCGTCGGTCGGCGTCGCCAATCGGATCACTGAGCCGTCGCATGGCTGCACGACTCATCACGCCTTCACCCACAGCCGCCCCCTGAGTGCCCTCCAGTGCCGCTCGCTCGCGCACGCTTCGGCGGTAGCGGTTGATGAACATGTTGGTCTCGATACGAAGCAGCCACGCTTTCATGTTGGTGCCCGCTTCAAACCGGTCGTAGTAACGATAGGCGCGCAGCAGCGTATCTTGCACGAGGTCTTGAGCGTCGCTGGGTGAGCGCGTCAAACGAAGCGCGGTCGCGTACATGGAGTCGAGGTGGGGCAAGGCTTCGGCTTCAAACTCTTTTCGGAGATTCGAAGCGCGTCGGCCAGAAGCCGAGGTCTCGCGGTCCGCGCGTGTGGAAAACCATCCCATATTGCCTGCTCGTATGCCCGTTCAACAATCCCGCCATCCGGCTTATTTCCGCTCGTCCGATTTTTTTTCCGGTGGATCTTTCTTTCCCAGCCCATCGGACGCACCGCCGTCTGATTTCTTGGCGCGTCGAGTAAGATTCACGAGATTGCTTTCCAGCTCTTCGATGCGGTCTTGCAGCCGCCGGACTTCCGACTGGAGCTGCTGAATATGCCCCGAGGCACTCGAAATTAGTGCCCGAACCCGGTCGTCCGCGAGGCGTTGGAGCTCGTCCCAGGCCTCTCGAGGCGCAGTGACCATCGCCCGAATTCCATCATTTCCAGATTTCGGCGCGCTGGCATCGTCTGAGTCGTCCGGATCCAGCTTTTCATCCCGTTTTGGCACGAGCTTGGCAATCGGTCCGCCGCGAAGCGTCGCGAGCAATCGTTCGCGGCTCTCGTAAATGAACTCCCGCACGCCCATCACCGAGCGCGCGCCGTTGCCGCCGTTTTTCTCTTGCTCATAGATAATTTGAGCGAGCGTGACGTTGGTCAGGTCTTCCTTGGACTCGTTGTCGATGATTTGAACGTCTTCGCCATCGCGGACAAAACCCGCGATTTTCTGCAGCGTCACGTAGCGGCTTGCCCTCGTGTCATAAAGCTTACGATTCGCGTAGCGCTTGATGATCCGCGGTTCTTGGCTGTCGCCGTTCTGAGAAGCGATATTCACTGGCGTCCTAGTGCAGTGTACCTGCGTCGTTAGCTCGGCTCAACGCGCTGCGTCAAGGAACGGCTCACGTCAGGCGTTTTACGAAGTGGAACTTCTGTTCAGAATCGGGAACGATACAAACGTGGCATCCGTATCCCAGCAAGCAGCGGCATTGGCGATTCGGCTCAACGCGTGCGCGGACGTCCGCATTCGAATCCAGTACCTCCGAAACGAAATTCGTTCTTTGGAAGCCGACGCGCTCGCTGACATGGTCACCGTGGTCGCTGGCAGCGCCGAAGCCGGCGAGCCGCACCACGCGAATTTGTTGCTCGCGGTGGCGGTCGCACTCGCCGACCCTTCCCTGACATCGCTACGACGCGCGGCCGCCGACCTAGCGCGAACTCGGGGACAGGATGATGCAGCCCGCTTGCTCGATGTCCCAAGCGAAGATCCACACGCGCTTCGTCCTCGTCGCACCAAGACAGAAACCGGTCGACCGCTCACCCTCGGCGAACGAAAGTCGCTCGCGCGTCGTCGGGAACGAAACCTTCTGGCACGAGCGATTCGCGATCCCCATCCCGACGTCATCCGAATTCTGCTCACCAACCCGGCGTTGACCGAAGACGACGTAGTTCGGCTGTGCGCCGGTGCGCACACCCCGCCTTCGGTGCTCCGGGAAGTATTTCGAAACCCAACCTGGGTCGTCTGCTATCGGGTTCGGCGAACCATCGTCAAAAACCCGCAATGCCCGGCGGATATCGCGCTGCAGCTGGCGACCCTCCTCACCGCCCCCG
Source organism: Myxococcota bacterium (assembly GCA_028284955.1). GTDB lineage: Bacteria > Myxococcota_A > Polyangia > Polyangiales > Houyiibacteriaceae > JANQQS01. The sequence continues at coordinate 22,761 of JANQQS010000139.1, forward strand.
ACGCTCAGGAAATCGCGCAAACGCTCCGCTTGCCGCTCGAGCTACGGCAAGCCTGCGCACGCCGCTCCCGAGGTGTGATTCACTGATCGAACCCCGAAGCCCATGGTCCTGAAGCCCACGGATCGCGCATACGAGACGCCGCGCTAGTTCTTGTTGACGACCTCAGCATCCTCGACCACCGATTTGGCGGACGAAGATTTGGCGACCTGCTTGTCGGCCGGAGTCACATCGATATCGTCATCGGTGTTGAGGCCGCGCTTCAGGTTTCGAATGGCTTTTCCCAAACCTTCGCCGATTTGGGGAAGCCGGCTCGCACCAAAAACGAGCATGACAATAACCAAAACGACGAGTAACTCGCCCATTCCTAACGTAGGCATTCGATTCTCTCCTGCACGCGACGTTGCCGCACCCTACACGGTAAAATGCCGTCCGGAAAGCCGCAACCTGGACACAACTTCGTTGCGATTATGCGCCATTGATGATTTGGCGACGTCCCAGAAAGATCAGCCCCGAAAGACCACGCTCTTTTTCCATATATGCCGAAAATGCATAGCTCATGATAAAAATGAGCCCTTCATGTGCAAAAGGTTCTCAAATGTGCGCCACCGATCGTTCCCCTACCCCTTTTTCCGGACTTCCCCAGACCGAGCTGCATCGAGTTCAGTACGTCGTATTCGACGTAGACGATACGGTCACATCGAACGGACGACTCGAACGCGTGGCGTTTGACGCGATGCATCGTCTTCACGAAGCAGGTGTCTCCCTCGTCGCGGTGACCGGGCGACCCTTAGGCTGGGCCGATGTGTTCGCGTTGCAATGGCCCGTTCTGCTCGCGGTAGGAGAAAACGGCGCGGGATGGAGTTTTCGCAAACGAGGGCGCCTGCACGCTGGATACTTTGATGCCGAGAACGTCCGAGCTACGCATCAGCGCACGCTGACCATAATTCGCGAGCGCGCCCACCGCGACGTTCCCGAGGTTCCGCTCTCCGAAGACCAGCCCGCCCGACGCTGCGACCTGGCATTCGACATCGGCGAACATCACCATGCCTCGCCGGATCAACTCGCGCGCCTATCGTCGATTATTCATTCAGAAGGAGCACGGGTGTCGGTGTCCAGCGTGCATCTCCACGCCGTAGCCGGCGCGTGGGACAAGGCTCAAGGCGTGGTCCGCGCGGCTCGCACGGCGCTGAACATCGATTTGGATCAGACTCGAGAACGCGCTGTCTTTATCGGAGACAGCGGAAACGACGCCGCCGCGTTTGGCTTCTTCCCCTATTCGGTCGGGGTCGCGAATGTGCGCGCGCACATTCATTCGCTTGAGCATTTGCCCAAGTACGTCACAACACAGGAACGGGGAGCAGGGTTTGCGGAGGTTGCAGACCGAATACTCGGCGCTCGATAGATTCTGCGAAGTCGGTATGAACAGACCAAGTGCTATTCGAGTTCCCACGACGTTCGTGCTTGCAGCCTCGAGCGCGATGATCTGCGTGGGCGTTGTCGGAGCGATCCCTTCGCTCCAAACGTGGGTTTGGTCTCCGGCGACCGAATCCGAGGGCGCACCACCAGCCCAGCCGAACGCGCGAACTCCCGAGCAAGCCGCAGAGCTATTTTTGGACGCGTGGAGAAAACGGGACCACGCGCGGGCACGCACGCTGAGTACGGGAACGGCCGCCGAGCAAGTTGAAGCTCGTCAGGCGCGCGACGAACGAATCCCCCCCGAACAACGACGCACCTCTCAAGCACTGTGGAATCGCCTCGCGAAAGAGAAGCTCTCCTTGAGAATTCGCGAAAGCCAAGACCTACCGGGCGGAAAAATCGCGCTGCGCGGCGCCGCTGTCGGTCGATTTGCAGGACAGCCCTACCGAAGACAGGTCGAGTTTCTCCTCCGTCCCTACGAGTCCACGTGGCGCGTAGAAGATGTAGATTTCGGCACCATTCTCAGCGATTTCGACTGAGGATGGCGCCGGTGTTTCAAGGGACTCGATCTATTGGAGAGCTTTCGAACACGCGTAGGACACAGAAAGTGAATTCAGTCTCGGACTAACCGTCGATGGGTCACCTCCACGCCTGCTCTGTAGCGCGGCGTCGATTTCCAGGTATGGAGCGTGATCCGCTTGCATGGCCCTGAGCGCGTCTCGGATCGACGCAGGTGCTGCATCAGGCGGCACTGATGCGAGGGGCAGCCATTCCGCCGAGGCGAGCTCCGCATCCGAATCAGCGACGCGGAAACGAAATGAAATCGAGGTTCCTTCCGGAACGTCGGCGTCCCATTCAAGTTGCCGCCATTCGGTCTCTTCTCCTTGGTCGTCCTTGCACCCGCGAAACGTACGTCGATAGTTGCCTATCGGCACCACGGTGGTGCGTGCGCCGGTCGCGAGAAGGAGCTGGAGGCCGGTCATGTCCGAGTAGGTATAGGGCAGGGTGAGAGACGTCGCGACATCGGGGTTAACCGCGACATCGTTCAAACCGGCTCCTGGCGTCAACACCAGCGCACGGCTCTCGAGCAACGCGATCGACCAAACCTTGCCGTCGGTGTCGACGGCGACGCCTTTGTTCGAGTAGCCACTGGTGCCAGGGACCACCGCGGCTTCGTCGGGGTTGTCCGCGTTGACGCGAAGCACTCCCGTTGTAAGCGCGGCTCCCCATATCCAGCCCGCGCCATCCGCCGCGATGCCGTGCACGATTGCGAACGTGGTTCCCGCTATCGTGGTGGGTCGTTTCTGAATGATTTCGCCAGTGCTCGGGTCGTATCGCTTAATCGTTGGGCCGCCCGTCCATACGCGTTGTTTCGCATCAACGGTAATCCCGTAGGTCGTGTCGGGAAGCGACACAAGGTCGGTGGGACAATTGCTAGCCGAGCAGGTGTTGGTGTCGACGCTCCCGATCTGGTTTGCACCACTGGACGCGATCCAAAGTCGTCCGCTGCCATCAAGCGCAAAACCGTAGGGGCTGAGCGGAACTTTCGCGTGCAAAAGCACCTCACCGGTAAGTCCATCGAGCTTGAAGATCCGCGAATCCGTATGCGCCCCCACCCACACGTACTGCTTGATCGTGCCGTCCGGCTGTTCGACGTCTTGAGCCGCTACGGCGCGTATCTTTCGGCCGGGCGCACCAGGATAACGAGCAAGGTCGGTGTTCCACGCAACGCAATCGTCTTGACCCCACGCGAGCACCTGTTCGCGACCATCCGATGTCGTGACCGATCCGTCGCCATTGGCGTCTTCGCAAAGCCCACCCAACGCCGAGATTCGAGTGACGGTGCCGCCATCACGGTTGCCTACGTATACGTCGCCCAACGTGTTGACGGAAGTTCGGGAGGGGTCGTTGCCGCGACCGGATGGTCCGGTCATGTATCGTCCGAGTTCTTCAAACGTCCGGGTATCAAACTTTGAAATGCTTCCTTCGCTCGTGTTCGCGATCCAGATCAGGTGAGAAGCGATCGAGCGAGCGATCAGCACGATGGCGCCGTCTTCGACCGTCACGCCACTCGATCCGGACGAATCGGGATCAAACGCGTTCGGAGTCGCGGCACCTACGCTCACGCGGCATACGGGAGTGCCATCCTCATCCTCGGAGCATACCTCTTCGTTTTCACCTGCTTGGCTCGCCCCCCCGCCCGGGTCATGCTCGTCAGCAACCCTAGAGCCGGGCAAGACATCTTTTGCGCATCCAGATGCCAGCAGAAGCACCAACGCAAGCGAGTCCAGTGTTGAGATAGAAAACGAACGGAGAAGGGGGTTTTTGGTACGCATCGCTGCGGAAGCAGTGCACGACGCATGCCACGAAAAACCCATAGATTTCTCGCTGAGCGAATCGTGAACCAAGGAGCATCGACCCCACTCGCAGGTCAAAAGCCCCAACCACGTGACGCGTGTCCATCGGAAAAATAAACGCCTGCGCCCGCCGTGGCGGAATGCCACGACGGGTTCAAGCGGAGAGAGGATTCATAAGCCGAGTTCTGTTTTCGAAGCCGTCACCGGCGTTCGAACGGCGATCATTCATCTGGGACACGCGTCACCACATGCCTCATGCGACTTTACCCGAGAGCATCGGGCGGGCCGCCCTCAAACGCTCCCCTATTTGTCTTGCTCCAGGTGGGGTTTACCTTGCGACCAGCGTTGCCGCGGGCCCGGTGAGCTCTTACCTCACCCTTTCACCCTTACCATGCGACCGAAGTGGCATGGCGGTTTGCTTTCTGTGGCACTCTCCTCGGGGTTGCCCCCACCAGGCGTTACCTGGCACCTCGCCCTGTGGAGCTCGGACTTTCCTCCCGCATGCCAACCGGCCTGCGCGCGACCGCCCGAATCGCTCCCACCGACGAACGCTAGCGTGAATACCGCCAACCCGGTAGTCGAAGCCAGTGACCCGCGGTAGGCTAATCGTACGACGACCATGTCAACGCGATAAGCACGAGGGTGCGATGAACGACAGCAAACCCAAACAAGATCCCGAGCCGGCCAGCGATTCCGAACCCACTCGTGATTCCGAGCCCACGGCAACCGAAGAGCTCGTCAAAGCAGCGGGCCACCTTCGCAAAGCAGCCTCGGCGTTTATCGACCGTGTCGCGCGCGATTCCCGAGTGCAGCACGCGACCGCCAAGGCCGACCAGGTCGCAGGTAAAATCGACCCGGCGGTCCGCGCGGCGACGCGAGAAGCCGAACGCATGGTGCAGAAACTTCGCGACGCTGCGAATCCGATTGCCCGCCACGCGGTCGACGAGCTCGCCGATCTCACCCGAGACGCAGAGCGAACACTCGAACAGCTCAAAGACACCGCAAGCCCTGTGGCTCGACAGCTTTCGCAGGACCTGGTGAAGTTGAAGGACAAATTAGGTGCCGCATTGCGCGACGCGGAACCGAGCCCCGCCGAAAAGCCAGAACCGAGTTCCGACGACGCACCCTGAGCTGCAGGCATTCATCGAAGGGGAGGGTTTGCACCAAACCCTCTCAACAACACAGCCACCCAAGCTGGATGCCAGACCCTCAGGCAAACTGACCAGTGCTCTACAGCAGTGGTCAGTATGGCTGATCGAAATCTCGCAGTATGAAGACGTCCCGCGAACTCAGTAGCAACCATGTCACCTGCCTCCTGGCGGGGGAGCTTGGGTGAATCGGCGGGGTCGTACCCCGACGAGAGGGTCTGGGTGCCAGACCCTCAGGCAAACTGACCAGTGCTCTACACTTCATCAAGCGACGTAGTCGCGGAGCTTCTCCATATCTTCCATCATATCGAGCTTGGACAATCCGGCGGTTTCCACTTGGCGCACGCGCTCTCGCGTCAGATTCATGATTTCGCCAACTTCTTCAAGCGTGATGCCACCTCGCTCCGCCACGTCGAGCGCGCAGGTCTCGGTCATCTCCCACACTTCAACATCGGGGAAATTGAGCTTGATGGATCCGCGAACTGGATGAACGTCGATATAGAGATGGTATTTGCACGAAACAAACGGACATGGCCGTTCCATATCCTTGCACTCGGAGCGCCGCGTCGGCTTCCAGTAGTCAATTTCAGGATAGAGCGCTCGCCCCCGATTGAGCTCCGTCTTGCTGAGCCGACGAATTGAAATCGTTCGCGCCCGGGTACGGGAACGCTTTTTTCGACGGACGGGAGCCGTATCGCCGGTCTCGGACGGCGAGCCGATCGAGCTTAGCGCGTCGGCCAGCGATTCGTGTTCGTTGTCTTCCGATTCTGAAACTACCTCTGCCGCTGCACCGCGATGTTCACTCATCGGTCCCTCCCGATTTCACTTCGCGCGCGCTCCATCCAATGCCCACGCGCCGTTGCTCGTTTCTCGTGTTCACACCACCGCCCGATCCATCCGCGCACGCAGCGTCAGACGTCGCTCGATGGCGTTGAGTCGGTTTAGAAGCTGCTGCCCCATGTCTTTCGCGTCGGACAACTCCGCCGCACCATTCGAATCCCCACTGCGACGATCGCGGTCCGCAAACGCTCGGTCGAACGCCTGGTAGACGCGCTCGAGCCGACGTTCGAGCGCATCGATGTCGCCCCGCACGAAGAGGAAATCCCTTTGGATCTCGTCCATCGTGCAGCCCTGGTCCATGAGCCGGCGAATATGCTGAAGCTGACGAATCGCGCTCACTGGGTAGAGCCCGAGCGAGCCTCGTCGTTTTCCTTTGCGCGCCACGCGAACGCTTCGAGGAAGCAGACCCAGCTGCACATATTTGCGAAACGTCGCTTCGGTGAGACGAACCCCGCGCCGCGAACAGGTGTCGACGATTTCCTGAACAGTCATCCCGTCGGGATGGAGTTGCTCCACTTCGCTGAGCTCGTTCTCGGTCCATTCGCTCATCCGCGAACTCGGAACGCAAAGCATGCGAATCGAGGGTTAGTGGATAAAAAGTTTCGACTCATTGATATCTGTTGAAAATAATCTTTTCAAACGAATCGTGTCAACCAAATATTTTTTGCCGAATCAAAATAGTGATTCAACTGGCTTCGTTTGGGCTATCGCCATGTGCCCTATGCAACAAAACCCAGATGATCGTCAAAAAAACTTCAAAATTTTTCAGCAAACATCGATCTGACGGTAGCGAGTCGCAGATCTGATGCAGATTTGCGCGATCGCGATTAGTCGTGTCTCCAGGCCGTTGACGCGCGCCGCCCGTTGCGTGTACGCCCTGGTTTCATGGACGGTCGTGCGTGGCGCCGTTTTCGCAAGAACAAGGGCGCATTATGGGGGGGGATGCTGGTTCTGAGCGTGACGCTGGTGGCCGCGCTCGGCCCACTTCTCGCGCCACATGATCCAGACCAGCAACATCGCGAGACCCTGCTCAGCGGCGACGGCTCCCCAGTCGCGCCATGGTCGGTTCCCGGGCACCCGCTCGGCGCCGACAGTCTCGGACGCGATGAACTATCGCGTCTGCTTCACGGAGGCGCAGTCTCGATGCAGGTGGCGTTTTTCGCGACCGCCCTCGCCGTATTGCTTGGTGTCGTGGTCGGCGCGCTGTCGGGCTACTTTTTGGGAGCGTTCGATTTTCTGAGTATGAGGCTGGTCGACGTATTGCTTTCGACGCCGTTTTTGTTGATTGCGATCGCGATTCAGCGGGTGTGGGACGACCCGGCGCTGTGGACGCTGTTCGTGCTGTTGGGATTGCTTTCGTGGACCACGCTGGCGCGAGTCACACGAGCGAAAACCATGCAGGTTCGCGCGCTCGACTATATCCAGGCCGCGCGCGCGCTCGGTGCGGGACGAATGCGCATCTTGTTGCGCCACGTGCTGCCCAACGTACTAGGCCCAGTGATTGTACTCGGCACGACACTCGTCGCGCAGATGATCATCGTCGAATCCGCGATGTCGTTTTTGGGTTTGGGGGTGCAGCCGCCGCAAGCGAGCTGGGGCTCGATGCTCCGCGAGGGACAGGAACTTATGGACGACGCGCCACGCCTGATGCTTTTTCCCGCAGCGTTCATCGTAATGACGGTTTTCGGTTTCAATCTATTGGGCGAAGGCTTGCGGGATGCGTTTGATCCAAAAGACTAACGCGCGAGCGCTACCCGCTTGGCTTTGTGTCTCTCTGCTGATGGGCCTCGCGGGCTGCGACAAACGGCCGCGAGGCCCCCGCTATGAAGGCGCTGGAAATCCGAAGCCGCGCGACGGAGGGACGTTTGTGTTTCACCACGAATCAAACGTGCGCACCCTCGATCCGCATCTCGCCTACGACGAGCTTTCGAATATGGCCATCCGTCTCCTCTACGACGGCCTTCTCGATTACGACGAGCAATCGAACCTTATTCCGAGTCTTGCGGAAACGATGCCCACCGTGTCCGAAGATGGGAAAACGTTTCGCTTTCGGTTGCGACGCGGAGTTCGATTTCATCCCATGCCAGGTCTCCCGAAAGGCCGCGAACTGATCGCGGAAGATATCCGCTGGTCTTTGGAGCACTTGCTGTCGGGGGATGTCGCATCTCCCGGCTTCCCGTTTTTTCGTTCGATTAAAGGAGCCGAAGCGTTCCATTCCGGGAACGAAAAGCACATCCGCGGCATTCGCGTGCTCGATCGGTACACCATCGAGTTCACGCTGAGCGAGGCCGATCAGACGTTCCTCAATTCGATGGCCATGACGTTTGCGTACCCCGTTCCGAAAGAAAACTACGCGCGACGCGGCGACCAGGTCGGACAATACCCGGTGGGCACCGGCCCGTATATGTTTCAGCGCTGGGAACGCGGCGTGCAAATCGAGTTTGTGCGCAACCCGCGCTACTTTGCCGCGCGCCCGGGACCTAACCGCATGGTGTACCTCGAAAACGTGCAACGATACGTGGCCTCGCTGCGTTTTCAAAACGGCGGCCTCGACGCGATTCATCGCTATACGCCGGCCCATCGACGCCTCTACAAAACGGCTCGGCGGTGGAAACCTCACCGCAAAGAGTTCGCCGAGGCCGTGATCTACGGGCTGGTCATGAACTGCGAACTACCGCCGTTTGACAATGTGCACGTACGGCGCGCGGTAGCTTTCGCGCTGGATCGGAAAGGATGGGCCAAGGCTCGGGGCGATGCGTTCTTGCCGACTGGTCAGTTTCTCCCGCCATCGATCGCGGGCCACGTGCCCAGGCTCGAGAATCGACAGCGGTTTGACCTCGCGCGAGCAAAACGAGAAATGCGCGAGGCGGGGTTCGCGAGAGGGCTTCGTAAGGAAATCGTGCTGTGGGTCGGCGAAGGCGATTCGGGACGGTTCTACGGCGAACTGGTTCAAAACGATCTTGCCAAAATCGGCATTCGCGTGCGCGTGCGCCAAGTGAGCTTCGCGGTGTATCTGGAGGAAACGGCAAAGCCAAAAACGGTGCAGGCGTTCATGTCGGGATGGGCCAAAGATTTTCCCGATGCGGCGAGCTTTTTCGACCCGGTGTTCCATAGCCGCTCGATCCGTTCGAGAAACTCCCAAAACCGTTCTTTCTACCGAAACAGCCAACTGGATGCGCTACTCGACGCGGCGCGGATCGAGCAATCGCCGTCGCGTCGAGCCAAGCTTTATCAGCAAGCAAGCCGCATCGTGACGGGCGACGCGCCGTGGGCGTTCGTCTACAATCCGCTGTCCATGCACGTCTGGCAACCTTACGTTCGCGGCTATGGACCTCACCCTGTATGGGACAAGGATTATCGCAGCGCTTGGCTGGACCTACCGCGACGGCGGGTCGCCCACATGCTCACGGGACGTCGATTCGCTAAATCGATGGCGTCACTCTTTCCTTTTGGCCCTTTGATGAGCAAACGCTTCGCAGAAGGACGATTCACACAAAGACGACGGCCTGCTCGTGAGGGCACGATGAGGCTTCGATGATCGCATACATCGCGCGGCGCGCTCTCTTCGCGCTATTTGTGGTCGCCGCGGTGGTCACGGGAGTATTCGCGCTCATGAACGCGGTCGGAGACCCTGCAGCAGCCACGTTGGGGCCGAGCGCGGGGCCCGAGCAGCTTGCCGATTTCAACAAAAAGCATGGTCTCGACCAACCACTGGCCCAACAGTTCTTGGCCTACTTGGGTGTCGTGCGCTGCGTTCGACCCTCTTCTCCCAGATGGCACACAGACCCGGGTCAACGCGGTTACTGCGGGCTCCTTCAGGGAGACCTCGGAGAATCGTTTGGTCATCAGGAACCGGTCGGCAATGTGATCCTAACCCGATTGCCGCGCACCCTTCTGCTCGGAGTCCTCGCGCTCGGCTTCGAACTGCTGTTGGGCATCACCTTCGGCGTGTTGGCGGCACGTTTTCGAAATACATGGCTCGATACGACCATCATGGGCACTGCGTTCTTGGGCATCAGTTTGCCGACCTACGTCACCGGACCGATTTTTTTGCTCGTACTCGCATTTTGGTACGGCTGGTTTCCGGTCGGCGGTTACGGCGTCGACCCTCTCGATCACGTGTACCACGCGCTTTTGCCGGCGTTTACGCTCGCTATTTTTGGCGCTGCAACGTACGCCCGCGTGATGCGAAGCGAGATGATCGAAACTCTGCGTAGCGACTACATCCGCACCGCGCGCGCCAAAGGATTGAGCACACGCACGGTCACCTGGCAGCACGCCGCGCGCAACGCACTCCTACCGATCGTGACCCTCATGGGTCTGAGCATGACCATTTTGGTGGCGGGAGCGATCATTACGGAAACGATTTTCGCGTGGCCCGGTATGGGAAGCCTCGCCATTCAATCAATCTACAACCTTGACGCGCCCACGGTGATGGGCGTGGTGCTCGTGTTCTCCGTCACCGTCCAAGCCGGCAACCTACTTGCCGACATCGCCGTCGCCGCGCTCGACCCCCGAGTGCGCCTCGGCAGCTAGTTTGCCTGAGGGTCTGGCACCCAGACCCTCTCGTCGGGGTACGACCCCGCCGATTCACCCAGCTGTTTAATTTGAGGGTCTGGCACCCAGACCCTCTCGTTCGGGATACGATCCCGAACGATTCACCCAACTGTTTAGTTTGAGGGTCTGGCACCCAGACCCTCTCGTTCGGGATACGATCCCGAACGACTCACCCAGCTGTTTAATTTGAGGGTCTGGCACCCAGACCCTCTCGTTCGGGATACGATCCCGAACGATTCACCCAAACTCCCCCGCCAGGAGGCTCGTGACATGGTTGACGGGGAGGTCGCGGAAAATCTTCCTACTGAGAGATTTCGGTCAGCCATACTAGGCACTGCTCTAGTTTTTTGTGGGCTTCTTTCGGAGCGGGTATATCCATCGCTCGCCTTCTCGCCGCGGCTCGAGAACGTCAAGAAAATCCAGGCGGATCGCTTTGCGACGCGCATTCGGGAGCTTTATGGTCAGCGCACCTTCGCCGGTTACTCGGTCGATTCGACACACTCCGAATTGTTTGTGGTCGACCCAATCCCCGCGTTTCAATGTCGGATTTTTTTTTGGAGTCGGCTGCCCGCTGCGCACTTGTTTGCTCGGAGTTGGCGCCTTGCTCTGGCCCAATGATGGTTGACCCAGTGATGGTTGAGCCATTGATGGTCGGCTGGGCTGCACTCGGTTGAGTCCCGTGTCGCGCGCCGCGGCGAAGTGCTGAATCCGGGGAAGCTCCGCCGTCGACGGGCCTTCGGGATGGTCCGCGGCGACCGCGCTGGCTTGAGCGACGTCGGCCCAGGAAACCGCCACGGCATGTTCTGGCTGCCCGTCGTCTTCTGGCAATGGCGATTCTTTGCTCTGCGAGTCGACCGTGACGTGAAAACTCTCGACCACGAACTCCAGCTGCTGGGACCGTCCATCGATCAAACGTCCCGCCACCAGGCCTGCTGCCGCGGCACGCCCACTTGAATAGTCAGCCGTTGCGCCGACCAGCTGCATGTGCACTGTCGGAGCGCCGTCTTGCAGCGAGATGCTACCGTTGAGTGCGCTTACGTAGATGATCGAATTGACGTGCGTGACAGTCGTCTCGGGTTCGCCCCCGTTCTCTATCTGCGCCATCTCCAGCGTGCCAAACGCCCGGATCCAACCGTCCGAGATGGAATGTCGTCTCGCGAGGTCGAGGAACCCCTCGGCAATCGACTCGCCAGGTTCGAGCCGACCCATGAAACGCTCTACGTCATCGCTCTGCCGGCAAATCACTGCGCCCGCCTCTCTTGCTGCGTCCGCAGCGAATGCACCACCGTTCCGTCCTCCGCGCGCAACTCGAGCGCCATCCCGATAGAACGATCCTTGTTCGGATCTCGAGGCCACGTAATCTCAATCCAGCCAAAGTTCGGTTTCGGGTAAAGCGGGCTTACTTGCGGAGGTTTGACCGGTGGCGGCTCGGATGGCGATTCTTGATTCAACGCACTCGATGTCAGTTCGATGATCGGTCGCGATAGGCTCGAGTGCTCGTAGCGATACAATCCACCCATGTGTCGGTCTCCCGAGAGAACGACCGCCTGCGGCGAAGGAGACGACGCAATAAGCCGCACCAATCGGTCGCGCTCCTTCGGTAGGTTGCCCCACCGCTCATAGCCGTGATCTTCGGCGAATACCTGAATGCTGGAAACGAGGAATCGTACGTCGGCGGGCTGGCGAATCGCGTTCTCGAGCCAGGACCACTGCGCGGCTCCAAGCATGGTTCGATCCGGCCCCGAGTACGGAATGTACCGCTCCTTGCCGGGCGCACCCGGGTCATCGGTGGGCTGAAACGTCGACCGAAAGGAGCGAAGGTCAAGCATGATGACCTGAACCCTCCGCCCTTCGGGGCCAAAGGTTCTTGCGAAATAGAGGCCTTCCCGCGTGGAGCGAACGTCCGACGGTCCAATGCCCCAGAATTCGCGAAAGAGCGCCTCGCTCTCACGGCGCAGAGGAAAGTCTCCAGCGCCGTCGTTGACCCCGTAATCGTGGTCGTCCCAAATTGCCATCATGGGAACCTCGCGGCGAAGACGAGAGAACCCTTCGTGGCCGGCAAACGTTGCGTACGCCGCGGACAGCGTCTTGAGCGTGTTGCGCTCCTCGTCTGCATCGCCATAGATGTTATCCCCGAGCAGGAGAATCAGATCTGGACGATGGCTCCGAATGACGTCCCACACCGGCTGAGGGTGGTCCTGATGGGCGCACGATCCGAACGCGATGCGGGAGATCGCGTTGTGTTCGACTGGGCGGGACGCAGAGGGTTTTCGCGACGCGCGACTGCCGCCACAAGCCATCGCCAAAGAAAAGAGCAAGCACGTCGCAAGCGATCCAAAAATCGACGACGCAAGCTTCACGGTTTGAGTTCCACTGATGATTCTGCTCGGGATGATCCGGGTACATCTTCGGCGAGCCGACGCTCCTTCGCATCCACCGCTTCCACGAATAGCCCCACGTACTCGCCTGCGCTCGTCAGCGCAAATACCAGGCTGATGTAGAGGAGCGTGAGGCCGACTTGACCCATATCGACATCGAGCTTGACGAAGAAAAAATTCACTTCGTAGGGGTGATGGAGAATCAACAGCAATATCGCCACCATCTGCAGCGCGGTTTTGTCTTTTCCTCCTTGGGCCGCCGCCATCACTACCCCTTCGCTCATGGCGATGGTACGAAGCGCGGTCACCGCCAGCTCGCGGCCGAGCATGACGATGACCACCACCACCCCCACGAGGGGCAGACGACCGAGATAAGCGACAAAAATAAGCGTCGCCATGACGAGTAGCTTGTCGGCGAGGGGGTCCAAAAACTTTCCCAAGATGCTGATGAGCCCCCAGCGGCGCGCGAGCCACCCATCCAGAAAGTCGGTGATGGCGGTGACGATGTACACCATGGCGGCCCAGAAGTTCGCCCGCGGTGTCCCGTCCACCAAGAACCACAGCACCACCGGAATCAGCACCACACGAAGTAGCGTCAGTAAGTTCGGAAGATTGATCGCGTCTTCTCGAATTCCTTTCGGCCGCTTTGTGGGCTCGGGGTTGGCCGATTGAAGCATCGCGGCGCATGATATCCTGACGCACCCAGCGCCGCGAGGTACCGCGCGATTAATGTCGCTACCGAATCAGGACGACACCGTCACCCTGAAACGAAAGAGGCGGCGCGGCGGCGGAGTACGGCGCGGTTCCGTCGAGCAGATTGGGGAAAAGACGCCCCGTCCATCCGATCAGGTGATCCGGGTCGACGCGCACCTCTGCTTGCTCGCGAACAGGGACCGCTTTCGGCGGTTCAGTCACGGACAACACAACCGCGCCGCTGCCGTGAAGCTGTGTAAGACTGACCGGTTCGCCGCCCAGGGGAAAACTAGCGCTCTCGAACTCAAGCACGCCTTCAAAAGCGACCAGATTCGTTTCTCTGATGTAGAGCACGTCGTCCATAAGTTTGAGCACCCGAAACCGCTCTCCAGCGGCGGGTCGGATCACTGCGCACGCGCCGGGATGCCACCGCATTAGGGGCTTATCCCCACCGAGCAAATCTTCGAGCTCCTGGCCCCGGCGCTGCCGGAGAACCGGCTGTGTATCAAACCTGCCCTGCACCGCGACCAATCCATCCACCCGCGCGACCACTTCCGGAGGTGTTTGGACGAAGAGGTCGCCGCCAGATCCGACCCCAAAGGGCACGCCTTCGGGCAGCTCGACCGTCCAACGAGAAAGCTCGGTTCGTAGCGAATCCGGCGGGTCGATCGGCGCTCTCGAATGGGCTCGCGGTGGGTTCCATTCCGCACCGAGCTCGACCGGTCGCCAAGGCGCCGCGCGCTTTTCGCCATGGCGCGTCGGCGCCTCCACGGAAAGCACCGAATCGTCTTGCTCGAGCCGATTCATCGCGTGTTCCGCCGCCGCGCGCACTGCTTCACCCGCCGGAGGATGAGCAAATGTGTCGGCGCCGAAGTTCGCGGAGGACATCCCGGGCGAGCCATCGAGCTCGTCTTCCATACGTCGCGCCATGACGATCCGACCCGCGCGCAGGAAGTCATCCTTGGCCGCATCGAGGCGCCCCGAGCGCCAGTGGATCAACCCGCGATATCCCCACGCGCGTTCATTGCCTGGCTCGATGCGCAGAGCCTCGTCGAGTTGGGAAAGCGCTTGCTCGGCGTGCCCTTCCTTGAACAACGCGAGCGCGAGATTCACCCTGAGGGTAGCATTGTCACGGTAGGCTACCGCGAGCCGCTGCCAAATTTCGAGCGCTTCGGCATAGGAGCCGAGCCGGAAATATACCCCGGCGAGAAGATCCTGACCTCGTGCGTCCTGAGGTTGCATCGAGAGTGCGAGCTCAAGCGATTCTCTCGCCTCTTCGACTCGGTCTTCGGCGAGAAGCGTGCTGCCGCGATGCAGATGAACGAGGAAATCGTCCGACGCTCCTCCATCCACGGCTTGTGGGCTCCCCTCGTTTCCCGCCACGTTCACCCCTTCGTTTGCGTCGCGAGGGCGTAGAGTAAGAACCTGCCTCTTCGACGTCAATTCTCAGGCAAGTGTATCAGAACTTGGCCCTGGAGAATGGCCTGGCGCCCACATGGTGTGGCATTCTCGAGAAGATGAGCGGATTGTTCCCGGTGCCTCCACTGGTACTCGTGGTCGTGGCCGCCGCGGTTTATGTCTGGTGCGCCGCCGCTTTGGTCATCCACATCGCGCGCGACCGACACCGCACAAAACGAAAAAAGCGAGTTATCCCGCAAGGGAACGATTCGTCGTAGTCAACCGCTCGCTTGCGCGGACTAGGGTTATCGTTCAGCTTTTTGTTTCTCAGAGATGTCGTACGTACCCACCACGCCGGAACGCCCGGTGCGGCGAGCACTCAGCTTCGTGGGCCTCGCTGCGAACAATGCGTCGACGGTCGACTACCTGGCGTTTGCGTTCCACCTCTTCATGTGGTTGCGGGTCATGGTCGCGCCGGACAGCCCGGACGCCACGATGGCGCGTCGCTTCGCGCTGATGCTGTGCACCGTGACGACGTGCGTGATTTTGCTCACTCGAGGTGAATTGCTTCGCCGGGGGCCGATCCGAGCCCTTGTGCATCGACTGGGTTTGTTTCTTCCGTTCCTTCTTTCGTATTTCGAGCTTCGGTTCTTGCTTCCCGCGCTTCAACCAGTGCTCATCGACGAGCAACTGCATGCTATCGACAAGATGCTGGTCGGAACCACTCCTGCGGTTTGGATGGCGAACTTCAACATTCCCGCAGTGGCGCAGGTCTTTTCGTTTTTCTACTACAGCTATTTCTTCTTGATGGCGTTCATGCTGATTCCGCCGCTTCTGCTGGAATCTGGCCGGCGGCTGGACGAATTGCTCGCGGGGGCAGCGTTTATTTGCGCGGTTGGGCACATCACATACACCTTCGTTCCCGGCGCAGGGCCGCACGCCACGCTTGTCTGGGATGAACCCATTCACGGTGGATTTTTCTGGGAGCAGGTGCTCCAAACCATCCATGTGGCGGGGGCGAATCTCGATATTTTTCCCTCACTCCACACCGCATACCCGACGTTTTTTGCGTTGCACGCGGTCGCGCATCGACAGCATGGAATGCTTCGATATACGTGGCCCGTTGTGATTGTGTTCGCAGTGCCCATGGTCATCGCGACGATGTTTCTCCGCTGGCATTGGTTTGTGGATGTGGCGGCGGGTCTGGCCCTCGCCTGGATCGCCTACCGGTTCGCGGTGGCCACGGCTCATCGCGAAGCTCGACGAGGCAGCGTCGAAGGAAGCGGGCGTCCTGGTGGTCGCCAGCCAGCGTGGGAGACGCCGTGGCCCGACCCGTTTCGTTCCCCGCGCTAGGAGACTGGTGTCAAACGCTGCGCGATCCTCGGTCCGCGTTTGACACCAGCCTCCTAGACTATGGGGTATGAACAGGATCAGGTCGCGTGCGCATCGGAAACCGAGGCGGCGCAGGTGATTTGAGCAAGCGATGCGGTCGCAAACCGGCGAGGTCGCCGACGATATTTCCTTGGTCGTCCGCAAACACCGATTCACGCCCAAACACAGTGTAGACGCGGACGTTTCCTAGATCGGATTGAGTTCGATCGGCGTCGCGTCGCAGGGCCACCGTTTCCACCCGCTCGACCATGCGACGAAAATCGAGCACGGGACCGCGGGTGGTTTGGCCGGGCTCGAGCGGCGACCCAGAAAGCGCCTGAGCTCGGATCCAAGCTCCGACCAATCCGCGACCCGGGCCGATCACGGCGACAGGGCGAGGGGCGCGAAATCGAAAATGCTCTAGCCCTTTGGAAGACCGTCGAGTCATCGTGGGCGGATCGGTACGCAACTCGTAGCGCCGAATATCGACCGTGGTCGCCTGGTTGCGAGACATCTGCCTCTTGGTCGGCCTGTTCTCCGTGGGCAAGGTCATCCGTTTCCACGCTCGGAGCGGCCGAAAACGATCGTCGTAGACGACTTCCACGTCCGCAACGCCAAGCGGCCATTCTTGGCGCACCGTCACGACATAGAGGCAATCTCGGCGGCGGAACTCAAAAAACTCCACCACACGTTTGTCGCGCATGGTGGGACCGGACCGCAGGTGCCCCTTCCAAAGCACCTCGCCTGGAGGAAGCGAACCCGCGCCGCAGTTTGGATATTCGAGCTCCGAAACTGATTCCTCAGGCACTCGCTTAAGGCAGCTGGAACATGCGCTGAGGGACACGAGCATCATCGCCGGTCCAGTTGGGCGGGGCCTACTCAGGCGAGCCCGGTTCTGCGGCATCGGACGATTCTTTCGCTTCGAGGGAAAGCTCTTCGCTGCCTTGTTCCGCCAACACTGGCGCCGTGCCGTGCGTATAGCCCCCTGTCTTGGGATCGATCCGTCCGCCCGAAAACTCATTTACTCGGGTGCGTTCGCTGGTGTCGTTCATGGTGTACGCGAAGAATACGCCCACGAAGATCAGCGAGCCTACGAAAAACGCAGTGTTGAAGGCCTTCTCGTATTTAAGGTGCATAAACCACGTACACACCAAGCTGGCTTTGAGGGTCGCGATCAGCACCGCGACGAGCAGATTGTAGTCGCCGAGACGCACGTTGTAGGCAAGCACGGTGAGGCCAGTCAACGCCAGCAAGGCTGCGAATACCAAGATATACGTGCGCACTGAGGTGACGTGCGCATGCACGTCGTATTCTTCGCCGGATGAGTGATCCATTGTGGCTCTCGCGTCAGTCAATCAAATACAACAGGGGAAACAAGTAAATCCAAATGAGGTCGACCAAGTGCCAGTACAGGGCCGAGATATCGACGGCCGTGAAATGCTCTCTGGTGAACTCGCCGCGCATATTTCGCTTCAAGATCCAGATGAACACGCCGATGCCAACCAAGACGTGAATGCCGTGTAGCCCGGTCATCACGAAGTAGATGCCGAAGAAGGTGCGAATGTGGTAGGGCAAGCCCTCGCCGACGTAGGACGTCGCTGCCGCTGCTTTGACTTCCTCGAGCCCTTCCGCGGTGGGGTTCCAGAGGCTTCCCGGAAGAATGCCCACGTGAATCTTGTGGCTGTACTCGAAGTACTTGACCACCATGAACGCAAACGCGCAGACGATGGTGATGATCAAGTAGGTGCTGGTTTGCTTTTGGTTGCCCTGCTGAGACGAGCGGACCGCCATGGCTGCCGTGAAGCTCGATAGCAGCAGCACGACCGTATTGAGCGCGCCCATCCGCCAGTCGAGCAAATGCGAACCAACCGAGAACGCGGCGGGGTACCAGTTTCGGAACACCGCGTAGGCGACAAAAAGCCCGCTAAAGAACAGCACTTCCTGGGCGAGAAACAACCACATCCCGAGCTTCGCGGCATCGAACTGCTGGACCGGCGTGTCGAAGTGGTGGGCGAGGAACTCTGGCCCGTGATGGCCAGAATCATGGTGATGATCGCCCCCCGGGGGCGCGCTCGAGGCTACCGCTTCCGTTGTCATCGTGCCTCCCGCGGTGCGGTCGTCATGGTCATGCCGCATGCTCCGCGGCGGGCTCTTCGGGAGCTCGCAATCCATCAAAGAGCTCTTCGTCGGTGCAAAGATGATAGTCGTAGGGCCCGCGCGTCATCTCTGGATCCACAGCGAAGTTGTGAGGATGAGGCGGGGAGGTCGTTTGCCATTCGTAGCCCGCCGACGCCCAGGGGTTGGCCGGCGCCTGCGCACCGCTGCGCAGCGACTGGATGAACATGACCGTCATCACAAGAAAGCCCACACCGAGAATGTACGCGCCGCCGGACGATGTCATGTGCAGCGGCTGAAACTGGTCGAGGTAGTCATAGTACCGGCGTGGCATTCCCTGGCTTCCCATGACGAACTGGCTGAAAAACGTGACGTTGAAGCCGGTGAATACCAGCGCAAACGCCCACCGGGCGGTGGTTTCGTTGTACATGCGCCCCGTCATCTTGGGCCACCAGTAGTGGATGCCTCCCAAAAAACCGAACACCGTCCCGCCCACCATGACGTAGTGGAAGTGCGCGACCACGAAGTACGTGTCGTGGAGATGAATATCAACCGATAGCGTGCCGAGGAACAGACCGGTAAGCCCGCCAATGGTGAAGAGCGCGATAAAGCCGAGGGCGTACAACATCGGAGACGCGAGGGAGATGCTGCCTTGGTACAGCGTGGCGACCCAGTTGAAGACCTTTACGCCGGAAGGAATCGCCACCAAAAATGTAAGCGCCGAAAAGACCATGGTGGCGTATTCGCTCATCCCCGACGTGAACATGTGGTGGCCCCAGACGAGAAACCCGAGCAACGCGAGTGCGACGGAGCTCATCGCCACGAACATGTAGCCGAAGATCTTTCGCTGGCTGAACGTCGCGATCAGCTCGTTGACCACCGCCATTCCGGGAAGAATCATGATGTAGACGGCAGGGTGCGAGTAAAACCAGAAAAAGTGCTGGAAGAGAACCGGGTCGCCGCCGAGCTGAGGGTCGAAAATCCCGATGGTGAGCACTTTCTCCATCGCGAGGAGAAATAGCGTGATGGCGAGCACTGGCGTCGCGAGAACCTGGATGACTGCCGTTGCGTAGATTCCCCAGATGAATAGAGGCAGTCGCGTCCACACCAGCCCCGGCGCGCGCATCTTGTGCACCGTGGCGACGAAGTTCACGCCGGTGAGTATTGAAGAAAACCCGAGAATGAACACACCCATGGTCATCCACACCACGGAGCTGTCGGCCCGAGCGCTGTAGGGCGTATAGAACGTCCAGCCCGTGTCGACGTGGCCAACCAAAATGGCCACGATCGTGAAAATCGTGCCGAGGACGTAGATGTAGTAGCTCGCGAGGTTCAGCTTCGGAAACGCGACGTCTTTCGCTCCCAGCATGATGGGCAGGAAGAAGTTCCCAAGCGCAGCCGGAACCGAAGGAATGATAAACAAAAACACCATGATCGCGCCGTGCAGCGTGAACACCTGGTTGTAGGTGTCCGCCTCCATCATGGTTTCGCCCTTGAACGCGAGCTCGGTGCGCACCAGGAGCGCCATCACGCCGCCGAGCGCGAACGCAATCATCACCGACACCAGGTACATGATGCCGATCCGCTTGTGGTCCAACGTAAGCAGCCACGACTTGATGCCGCGCTCGTGGTTCAAGTAGTTGAGATCAGTGTGTTCACCCGCCATGATTCTGCCTATTTGTCGGGGGCCGAGGTTCCATTGAGGGAACGCATGTACGCGATGATCGCATCGATTTGTTTATCGGAAAGCCGGTAGGGTGGCATGTTGACGTTCGCGTAGCCGCTCACAATCTGCGATTGCGGCTCGCGAATGGACGTCGCGATGTAGTTCTCGTCCGCGGTTTGGCTTTTGCCGTCGACGAACTTTCGGGTCGCGCCGAACAACCCTTTCCAGTTCGGCCCGGGAGCGTTCGTGACGCCATCGACGGCGTGACAACTTTGGCAACCAGCGCTCACCCGCAGTTTCTCTCCCCAGCACGCCGCTGGATTCGGGTTCCCGTCGCACTCGGCGGGCATCGGCGGCCCCTCCTCCAAGAACTTCATGTACGCCTTCCGGGTCACGACGTTCAGCGACGCAAGCATGGTGGAATGGTTGGTGTTGGGCAGCGCGCTGTTGTCGATGCCCAAGGGGGCTCCGCAGTATTCCGTGCAGAAAATGGTAAGCGGCTTTTCCTTTGAGGTCAGCGACGTCGCCTCAAACCACATTGAGGTATACATCCCCGGAACCACATCGCGCTTGATGCGCAGCGAGGGAACAAAGAAGCTGTGGAGCACATCGCTTGACGACATCACCAACTTGATCGGCTCGTGTACCGGTACTTGTAGTGTGTTGAGCTCGATGATGCCCGGCGGATGCTCGAACTCCCAGTTCCATTGCATGCCGCGCACTCGAATCTCGATCGCTTCGTCGGGGGCGACCGCGCCGAAAACGTAGCCTTTGAACCCCTCGTGAAAGAGGTAGCCGAGAAGCAGGAGCGGCAAAAACGTCCACGCGATTTCAAGCGGAGTGTTGTGCCCGGTAGGTTGCGGTTTGACCCCCGACCGACGCCGATAGCGAATCGTGTACCAGACCATGACCCCCACGATGGCCACGAAGAACACCACGCTGACCCAGAAGATCACGTAGTAGAGAAAATCGACCTGCGGCGCGAGCGTCGACATCTGGGGAGGGAGTTGAAGTGTTCCTTCGGGTTTTGTCATGACGACACCTGGGCTCCGGTTTTTGGAGCAGAGCGCTCGCGAGACCAAAAATACATCAAAAAAGCTGCGATGACGGCAGCGCTAAGCCCGCCGCCGACCTGCATGATGCGGGTGGCCATCAATGAATAGCCGTTCTGATCCGGGTCGTACGCGTAGCAGTAAAGAATGAAGGCGTCCTTGGAGGACAACGTGCGCCCTTCAGAAGCTTCGAGCAGCGCGAGCCGAACGTCCGAAGCCGCAAACTGCAAACCGTAGAGGTATCGCGCAATACTTCCTGAAGGCGACAGGAACATCATCGCGGCGGGATGCGCGTACTGTTCCTGCGCGGCGTGGTAGAAATACCGATACCCAGCCGCTTCGGTCGCCGCGCGAATGTTTTCTTCGCTGCCCACCAGAAAGTGCCAGCCCTTCGGGCTCCATTTCTTGCCCGCACGCCCTTTCGCGTATTCCTTGAGCAAGCTCGCCTTTTTCTTGGATGCGCGCTGAGGCGTATCGCGGGGATCGATGCTGATGGTGATCATGTCGAACTCGTCGCCGATGGACCAATCAAGCTCCGAAACACCCTGCAACGTGGCATTTAGAACCATACTGCAGAGCGTCGGACAGGTGTGATAGGCGAACGTGAGAAGGATTGGCTTCTTTCCCTGAAAAAAATCGGCCAGACGAACATGCTTGCCATGTTCGTCGACAAACTCCGCATCCCCGGGGAGCCGGCGACCAAGCTTCTCATCGATGCCGATGCGATCAAGTCCAGGTACTTCTCGACTCGGACGACTCCCTTCGGACGGGAACCCGCGTTGGGCGCGCGCCCGCGGCGCCCCCCACCACGCGCCCAGCATGCCAAGGGCCACCGCCATCATCGTGGTGTCGCGCATCACGGTCATTCGGTAGCGCTTCCTGGGTCAGGAGTTCCGCGGCCGGGCGCAGTACGGCCAGGGGCGGTGTCGTCAGCCGGTGCGCTCGGCGCTTTCGTAGGAGGCTGCGCTGCGGGGGACGGCGTCGCGGGTGAGACCGGCTGAGCGCGCGTCGGCGTAGGCCTCGCGGCCGGACGCGGTCGTGCGGGCGCGACTGTTGCGGCTGGTTGCGATTCTGAGGGAAGCGATTCTGCCGGCAGTGACGCTGCCGCACCATCCACGCCAGCGTCGAGCTCAGCCATCGCCTGCATGGCGCGTCGCGCGCGCGCGACGGCGCGCTCGTTCTTGGTGAGCTGCCATCCTTCGAGTGCGCCCAAGTCTTCCGAGTCATGAGGCGCAATGGCCGCAGCCGCCCTGCCCTCACGTGCCACTTTCTTCATCGCTTGAGTCACCGAAAGTGCTTGATCGCGCTGATGAACCTCGAGCTCGGAGAGACAAAATCCGTTTTCGCAAGGTCTCCCTCGAGGACAGGGCGCGGAGGCGCTGCAGGGCCGCGGCGCGCGATTCAACGACGTCTGTCCTTCGATGACGCTGTTGAAGTAGCTTTGGAACATCGGACTGAGTGCCGCAAGGGTTGCCACGGAGAGCACGGCAAAGAGAATGATGAGTCGGTTTTGCGGTGGTGATTTGTCGTGTGCCATTCGAAGAACGCCCTGGATTCAGGTTCTCAAAGCAGGCGGCCTAGCGCCGTGATGATAAGGCCATTGTCCCCAAAAAGTTACTGTTCTTTTGTTCACTGCCAAACCCTCTACGCTAATGGACCTGATGAAAGCCCAAGCTGCGTTGGAGGCGAGGGTCACCGATCGGAACCAAGGGTTGGCGGCGAAGCATCAGACAGACAAACGTAAAAAATATCCCGCCAACAAAGAGCAAACTGCTGACGTCCATGTAGTTGAGGTCCAACCGCGCGTCATGGCCCGCTTGCGGCAGCACCAACCAGTACACGTCGGCCATGTGCATCACCAACACCCACGTCGCGCCCCATCGCAACGAGTCGAGATTTCGTTTCACGACGCGCGAGATCAAAAAATAGAACGGCACGGCGAAGTGACCGATCATCAGCAGCAGGCTCCAAAACTGCCAGCCGTGGGCCCACCGGCGATGGTACCAGGTCGCCTCTTCCGGAATTCCGGCGTACCAAATCAGCATCCACTGAGAGAAGCTCACGTACGCCCAGAAGCATACGAAACCGAAGAGCAGTTTTCCGAGGTCGTGAAAGTGTTCGACGTTTACCGCATGGCCCAGCAGACCATGCTTGTAGAGGCTCAAACAAATCAGAATGGTCAGCGCGAAGATTCCTACCGCGCTACCCGCGAACACCACGACGCCGAATATGGTCGAGTACCAGGCCGGCTCGAGCGACATCAGCCAATCAAACGCCGCAAACGTAAGACTCAATCCGAAGGCGATCAGCGCGAGCGGAGCCAAACGAGCCATGCTGACCGATAGTCGAGGGTCGCGACTCTGATCCTGCCGGGTCGACGTGCGAAAATAGAACAATCCGATCGCAATCCATATCGCAAAATACACGAGGGCACGCCACAGCCAGCCCGATGTGTTCAAGTAACTCGATTTGTGTTCGAGCACTGCGTGGTGAAGCTGCTCCTCCTGCGGCGTGTGCCCCGAATGCACTTCTTCGGAAGCGGCGGCGTCGCCGTGCCCCTGTGCTTTCGCCACGCCTTCTCCGAGCAACCCTTCAGAGTCGGACTCTTGGGAGGAGCCTTCGCCGTGCTCGGCATGCGCACCGGGCGCGCCGTGGTGCGCGACCGACATCCATTCGTCGTAGAGCGAAAACGTTCCCGTACCGACACCGATGGCCAGCGGCAGAAACAACACCGCCATCAACGGAGCAGCCGAACCAATCACCTCGACGACGCGGCGCGAAGACACTCCCCACGACGCCGACATCAGATGCTGAACCACCGCCAAAAACATTCCACCAAGCACCAGCGTCAGCACCGCAAAAAACGAAAATAGATACGAAAACGCAAATCGATCTGGGTTCGTGGCGTACCCCACAATCGACCCGACAAGGCCGAGCCCGGCGAGCGCCGCGGGCACGTGCCACATCTTGTCCCACGCGCTCCCGACTCCGATGGTGTAACTCGGATGAGCCGCGGGGTTAGGCGAGGAGCTCGGGTGCGCGTTCATGGTGTGGACTCCTGAAGCGAAGCAACTGCCGGCGTGGAATCGGACGGTCGCGCGACCGCCTGGCCCGGAGCTCGTGCGAGTTGAAGCGCCCGAACATAGCGAACGATTGCCCATCGGTCCGCAACCGAAATGCTGTGTGCGTACGGCGGCATGTTGCGAATGCCGTTGGAAATGGTCGCGAACAACTGGCCATCCGGGATATGGCGCAGTCGTTCATCCCGGAAGTCTGGCGGGGCGAGCGTTCCGTAGCCGAGCTCGGACGCGCGCTGAGCAACCATGCCTTTCCCGTTTCCTGAGCTGCCATGGCAGGGCGTACACGAGATTTCGTATCGCTCTTGGCCACGCTTCAGGAAGGCTTCGGCCCCACCCGCACGCTGTTCATACTCTTCGGGAACGGCCGGCAGCCACGCCGTATTGTCTGCGGTTCGCCCAGTCGCGGTGGGGATGCTGGCCTCCATCTCCCGCGCCACGGTGCCGGCGACCAAAGGCCGCATGGTCCGCTGGTCGCGAAAGAAGCGGCTTCGCTGCTGGGGATCGTAGCGAGGTTGGTCGTACATGTTGCGGATAGGCACCACGGGTGCGGCATCTGAGGGCTCGCCGCGGCACCCCGCGAGGCCTCCAAACGCCGCGCCGCCAAACGCCGCCATCGAAGCGCTCCACATCACCGCCTGCAAGAGTCGTTGGTTCTTCATGCCGGCACCTCCACCAGCTCGAGGTGGGAGGGCCCCAAACCGGAGAGCAAGTCTCGGGTTTTGTGCAGGTCGAACAGGCTATCGGTCGCTTCCACAGAGATAAAAAACTTGTCGTCCGTCGCCGCGGCGAATTGTTCGGATTCAAAGATGGGATGGTGATGTCGAGGTAGCTGCGCCAGATGAAGCAAGCCAAACAACGTGCCAAAACCGGTGAGCAAAATGGTGAGCTCGAACATGATGGGGACCATGGGCGGAAACGCTCCGGGGGGCTTGCCGCCTACGATGATCGGGTAGTCCCAGTTGTTCATGAACTGAATCATCAATACAGCGGTGACCAGCCCCACCATCCCCGCGCAAAATGCTATCCAGCCTATTTTCGTTGGGCGAAGCCCCATCGCTTCGTCGAGCCCATGGACGGGATACGGGGTATGACAATCCCATTTTCGATATCCGGCGTCTCGAAGGCTCGCTGCGGCGTGGGCAAGCGCATCTGGAGTGTCGAATTGAGCAAGGTAGAGCGCGGGTATCGGCTGGTGAGTCTCCGAATCTTCTTCGTACGTACCGGCAGCTGGCTCGTCGACCTCGGGGGAAGTTTCGCTTGGTTCGGGCGCGGGCTGAGACGAAAAACCTGCCGCGGCGGCGAACGCGGGGAGTCGGCCCTCTCGAATCGCTTCCGGCAAATCCGAAACGAGCGTGTCGTCATCCGAGTCGTCCATCCCGTAATGATCCCCCGCTAGAGCGTCAGGCTCTGCTTCGTTGTCATTCGGTTGGTTTCCGTCACTCATCAGTTTGCTCCGCTGAATCCGATTCCAGCATTTCTATTCCCCCGACTACTCCGCGGGGAGAGGAACGTGCGCTCCGTGCCCAGGAACGCCGTGCCCAGGTCCCTGCTGAGATGATGGGTCGTGGTGGTGCGCTGCCGCATGTGGGTGCGCGCTCGGTAGTGTGCCCTTCACTTCGGCGATGGCAATCATGGGAATCCATCGGATGAACAAGAGGAAAAGGGTCATAAACAACCCAAACGTTCCTAGGTAGAGACCGATGTCGATCCACGTCGGGTGGAAATCGCCCCAAGAGCTAGGAAGAAAGTCGCGATACAGCGACGTAACGATGATCACGAATCGCTCAAACCACATGCCGATATTGATCAAGATCGTGGCCACGAACATGATCGGGATACTCGTGCGGCAGTACTTGAACCAGAAAATCTGCGGAACCAGAACGTTGCAGCTCACCATGGCCCAATAAGACCACCAGAGCGGTCCCCAGTTTCCTTCGCTATCCAGCTCTCCGAAGCCGAGCCGATTGTGAAGAAAAACCCAACTCTCGTAGGGATTTCCGGAGTACCACGCGATGAAAAACTCCATCGCATAGGCGTACCCAACAAGAAGACCCGTCCCGAGCATGAACTTGTTCATCAAGTCGAGGTGCTTAATGGTCACCAAGTGATGCATCTGGAAGACGCTTCGAGTGATCAACATCAGGGTCATCACCAATGCGAACCCTGAAAACACCGCGCCTGCGACGAAGTACGGCGGAAAAATCGTGGTGTGCCACCCCGGGGCGATCGATGTCGCGAAGTCGAACGACACCACCGAGTGAACCGAAAGCACCAGCGGAGTCGAAATCGCAGCGAAAATCAGATACGCGCGCTCGTAGTGTTGCCAATGACGATGCGATCCGCGCCATCCAAGCGCGAGAAACCCGTAAATGCGCTTTCGCAAGAGATTGCTCGAGCGGTCGCGAAGCGTGGCCAGGTCCGGGATGAGACCGACGTACCAGAAGATCACCGAGATGGTGAGGTACGTGTTGACCGCGAACACGTCCCACATCAGTGGAGACTTGAAGTTCGGCCACAGGTTCATCTGATTCGGGATTGGAAACAGATAGTAGTCAAACCACGGACGACCGGTATGCAGCGCGGGAAACATCGCCGCGCAAAGCACCGCGAATACCGTCATCGCTTCCGCGAAGCGATTGATGCTGGTGCGCCATTTCTGACGGAACAAAAACAGAATGGCGGAGATCAGCGTGCCCGCATGGCCAATGCCGATCCACCACACAAAGTTGGTAATGTCCCAGGCCCAATACACGGGCGCGTTGTTGCCCCAAACCCCGATGCCCATCGCGAGCAAATAGACGATGCAGGCGACCATGACGCCAAGCAGCATCACCGACGGGACAAAGAGCACCCACCAACCTCGCGGTGCTTTGTTCTCCGTAACGCCAGCCACCGCTTCGGTGATGTCGTGAAACGTCGTTCCTTCAGGAAGGAGATGAGACTCTCCAAGCTCGGCAATCGGAGCGTCACTCATCGGTGCGACCCCTTGACCTGTTGTTTTGTGGCAGCGGTTTCGGTTTTCGCAGCGACCTTAGGCTGCTGCATAGAACCTTGAGTGGCATGCGGGGTTTTTGCCTTCGCGCCCGAGGTGCCGGGAAGCGTGGGACTCGGGTTGCGGATCTTCGCGAGGTACGTGGTTCTCGGTTGGGTCCCCACCTCCGCGAGCAGCTTATAGCGTCGATCCGTTCGTGCGAGTCGCGCGACCCGACTTTTTGGGTTGTTGAGGTCGCCGAACACGATGGAGCCGGTGGAGCACGCCTGCTGGCAAGCGGTTACGATTTCGTTATCGCCAATCGCGCGCTGCTCCCGCTTGGCCGCGTAGCGAGCCTCTTCGATCCGCTGTACGCAATACGAGCATTTCTCCATCACGCCTCGCGAACGCACCGTGACGTTGGGATTGAACTGCATCTTCCGCGTCTCGGAAAACTTTCCGTGCATCGCAAACGGATCTTCGAGCTTCGAGTGCCAGTCGAGATAGTTGAAGCGTCGCACTTTGTAGGGACAGTTGTTGGCGCAATAGCGCGTTCCAATGCAGCGGTTGTACGCCATGTCGTTGAGCCCTTCCGGGCTGTGCGCGGTCGCGTTGACCGGGCACACGTTTTCGCACGGTGCCTCTTCGCAGTGTTGACATGCCACCGGCTGCAGCGACACGGCCGGCGAATCTTCGTCGTCTCCGACAAAATAGCGATCGATGCGCAGCCACGACATTTCGCGGCCTCGTTTGACCTCCCGTTTGCCCACCACCGGGATATTGTTTTCCGATTGGCACGCCACGACGCAAGCGTTGCAGCCGGTGCATGACGTCAGATCGATAGTCATGCCCCATTTGTGTCCGTCGTTGTAGTCGACTTCTTCCCATAGCGGGGGCGTGTTCACGAACTCAACGGTGCGAAACGACGCGAAATCGGGCTCCTTACGATACTCCGCGAGGGTTGCGTCGATCGCGATGGGACGCCCTTCCATGCTCGCGTGGGTCTGGGTCTGGACCAAATCGTACTGCTTCGGGAGTGGGTCCAGCGAGTAACCATCGCTGAAATCCAGACTCTTCCGCGCGCGGAGCGGGTATACGTTGAAACCGCCGGTTTCGGTATTGGGCTCAGGGACCACCGAACGACGAACTTGCTTGGTCCCGTAGCGGCCCGAATCTCGTCGCCCCCACCCTATGTGGAGGGTTACGCTGTAGTCCGCGTGCCCCGGCAGGGCCATCACCGGAATTTCGACGGCCCGGCCCGAGGCGTCAGACAGACGCACGATTTGACCGTCGCGGAGCCCCAGCGCGTCGCGGGTCTTCTTTGAAACGATCGCCGCGTTGTCCCAGACCATCTTCGTCATCGGATCGGGCAACTCGAGCAGCCACGGGTTGTTCGCGTAGCGGCCATCGAAAAGCGCAGCGCTCGGAACGAACTGGACCTCTAGATTTCGCGCTCCGAGTGCGCCCTGAGACGGCGTTCTGCCCTGAATCGAGTTCGAAATCGCGTCGTCGCGCGTAGCCATCGGGGCCACCCGTGCGCTCGGGTCTTGGCCCACCACGCCCGCGTGCAAGGCCGACCGCCAGCGTTGTTCGAAGTCGAGACCGGAAAAAAATGACTCCCGCATCGTCTGACGAACGATTTTGTGTCCCCGCGTGGAGCTCTCCCCAGCAAACGTGGCAAGAATTTCGATCGCGCTTCGGCCGCCCCAGAGCGGCGCAATCAACGGCTGCTGCACGGCAACGGTTCCATCGAAGCATCGGCTATCGCCCCACGCTTCAAAAGGATGCGCTTCCGGCACATGCCACTCGCAAAGCTTCGAAGTTTCGTTGCGATGCGTCGCAAGGTGAATGGACGTTAGCCCATCTCGTTTGAGCGCCGACGGAAGCCCGAGATCGGCCGGGGCATCGAATGCCGGGTTGCCACCCAAGATGACCAACGAGCTTGCGCTGCGGAGCGCAGGAATCAGCGTTTTCAGGTCCCCGTCGCGATTTCGTTCCGCGTCTGCCGGAGCGTACAGCCGCATGCAACCGCTGTGGTTGCCGAGGGCTACATTAAGCGCGTGAGCCAAAGCATGCACGTACGGGGGCTGCCGCGGCCCTACCACGATCGGCGCAAGCCCACGATGCGCCAGCAAATCCTTGACTGCCGCATCGACCCACGCGCTGTCGACCTCACTCGTGTTTTGTTTTTGAATCGACGAGGCGAGGCCCGGCATTTCGAGCTTACCCGACTCCACGAGCCGCTTGGCCAATGCCAGCAGAACTGTTCCCACGTCGCGCGCAGGGGTTCGCAAACGATGGTCCGCCATGGCTCCGGTCACGGAGAACGTGCCTTCGACGACGTAGAGACGGCTCATGTTGTCGCGCGACGATCCCAGACGCCGGCCCTGGCCGAACCCTTGACCGTTGCGCACCGAAGCGACGCCCGAGCTGAGAAAATCCGCATCGAAGGATACGATGACCCGAGCCTGCGCGTATTCGACGAAGGCAATCGCGTCCTGACCAAACGCGATCTTTGCTCCTTCTCTTGCGTTGTCGTCGTGCACCGCCGCGTGCGTGAAAAAGCGCGCTTTGGGAAGCACTGCGCGAATCGACGACCGCAACCTGATGAAGCTCGGGCTGCTCGTGGGCTCGGAGAGAAAACAAAGCCCCGCGCCTTGGTCGCCGCGGTGCTTGCGAACCATCGCCTCGAGCGCCGCGTCGAACTTTTGGTACGTCGATTCGGAAAGAGAACCTTCACTCTTTTTTCTGGCCGGCCGATGCGAGCGGTCGGGATCGTAAAGATCCCAAACCGATGCCTGCGCGTATGCATCAGTGCGGCCCAGGCTTGCCGGGTGGTCGGGATTGCCCTCGACTTTGGTAGGACGCCCCTCGTGGCACGTCACCAAAACGCCAAGCGCATCTCCCGACGGGTGGGGGAGAGAGGTCGCAAAGTGAAGTGGACGGCCAGGGACGACGTACTCGGGCTGCTTCGCGTAAGGCAGAATCTTCTCTTCGGGACGTCGAATACACCCCTCGACCGCGAGCGCGGCTGCGGTGAGCGTCCCGGCTTCGAGAAACCCCCGACGGGTCATCCCCGAAACGCCAGGCCCGCTGACATCAGGCGAAGCCATCGAATCCGGCGCCGCCGGCTTGGCGAGGGAGTCCGCCGAGACGAAATCCGAAGCTTGCAAGAATCCGCCCGGGTGTTCTGCCTCCGCGCGCTCTCGTCGCTCGTCTTCCGACAACTCTTTCTCCTGCAGGCTCCGCCACATCGAAGGGAGTGCGCCTTTCGGATCTGAGAACGTATATCGTTTTCGTCGACTCATCGATGGCACCCCGAGCAGTGCTCCGGCGGATGGACTGCGGCAACGCGTTCATCCAGCTGGGCCATCCAGTGTTCGTCGGGCTCCCACGTCATGTTTGTCACCTCGTCAACCGGCCGTAAGTTCGGGCCCGGGTTTCGGTGACACTCGAGACACCACCCCATGCCGATGGGTTCTTCCACGGCCACGACCTCCGCTTGGTCCATACGGCCGTGGCAACTGACGCAGCCCACGCCCGCAGCAACGTGCACGCTGTGGTTGAAGTATGCGTGGTCCGGAACTTTGTGAACTCGAACCCAAGGAACCGACTTCCCACTGGCCCAGCTTTCCCGCACGGGGGCCAGGCGAGCGGATTCGGGGTGCACGATGGCGTGACAGCCCATGCACGTCTGAGTTGGCGGCACATTGGCTTCGTGGGACTGCTCCACGCTCGAGTGGCAGTAGCGGCAGTCCATCCCGAGCTCGCCGACATGCAGACGATGGCTGTAGGGGACGGGTTGTTTGGGTGCGTAGCCGACCTGCAAGTTCTTCGGGGAGAAGTAGTACCAGATCCCGAAGGTCGCTACGCCGCCGGCCACAAAGACCACTGCGCCAAGCACCAGCGGCAATAAGTTAAGCTCGCGAGGAAAGATTTGCATGGTGTTCGAGGGGAGCCCCTGCCGCCGCCCTTGTAGAGGAATGCACCTCGATGCACAAGTAGTCAGCTGGGTGAACCCGCACGTTATATCATCGCTCGTGCGACAGCGGAGCCTGACCAGCGATTAGTTTCTGATGAAGGCTGCGTCAAGGTTTTGTGCGCGATAGCCGAGACGATCTCCGTGAACAGTTTCCCTACACCAGAGGACATCGGTAGAGCCAAAATTGATACCCAGACTTTCGCGCAGATTCAGTGATACCGTCATCTGCGGAACGTCATCACGACGTGTTCGCGTTATCCGGTCGAAAAAAGTTAGAATCGTTTTGTGCAGAGTCTGCCGCCGCCCGCGCCTCCTCCTCCGCAACCCAATACGCAGTTTGACCGCTTCACGCTGATCGACCGCATCGCGGTGGGGGGAATGGCCGAGGTCTTTCGGGCGTCCGAGCCGCGCGGAGCGGGCGAACCTCGGGTGGTGGTGATCAAGCGAATGCTTCCCTACATCGCCGCGGAAGCTGGTGCCTCCGATATGTTTGAGGCCGAAGCGCGCCTCGGCGCCCTGGTTCAACACGAGAACGTCGTTCAGGTGTTCGGCTTAGGCACGGTCGATGGCCAGCCGTATCTCACGTTGGAGTACGTGCAGGGATGCGACCTGTGGAGACTCACGCGATGGCTCACTCGCGAAGGACAGAAACTGCGCACGGAGCTGTCGGTTCACCTGGTCCGTCAGCTTCTGTCGGGACTCGACGCGGTTCATCGCGCGAGCGCCAACGGCCGCGAAGTCGGCCTCGTGCATCGAGACGTAAGCCCCTCGAATGTGCTCCTTTCGGTATACGGCGAAGTCAAACTCGGCGATTTCGGAATCGCGCGCGCACGCTTGCAAGAACATTTCCCGAAACAACCACTCGGGGAACGCGCCAAGGGCAAACTCGGATACCTGGCGCCAGAAACGGTCACAGGCCTTGAACCGGACCAGCATACCGACGTGTTTTCGGCGGGCGTGATCATGGCTGAGTTGCTCATGGGTCGACCGCTCTTCGCTGGGGGCAGCGAGCTCGCTGTTTTGCTGGCTATCCGCGATGCGAAAATCGGCGCGTTCAAGGAGATCATGGGAGGGCTTCCGGAGGGCCTTGGCGATGCGGTGGTCGATGCTCTGGCGAAAGACCGGTCTGACCGCGTCTCATCCGCCGCCGAGCTCAGACAACGACTCGCCGTCTATGAAACCACTCCCTCCGAGGCACTCAAACGAGAGCTCGGCGAACTCGTCACTCGAGCGATGGGGTTTGGCGCGGAAACATCGTCTCAAGCCACGCCGCTCCATGCTGGGCTGCCACCGGGTGCGGACGGACCGGCGCCCACCCCGCTCGTGTCGCAGCAACTCGAGACCACCCCCATCACCACGGAGTTGCCAGTCGTGGAGTACCGCGTGCGAACCGGCAACGGCGCCGACGTTCAAGGACGGTCGTTCGCTCAGGTGATCGAAATGATCGCGACCGGACGCATCGGGCTCGAGGACCAAGTGAGCATTGGCGGCGGAGGTTTTCGCAAGATGTCGGAGATCACCGAACTGCGACGGCATCTCCCCTCATCGAGCCTTACTCCCATTACCCGCGAAGCGCCTCAGCCCGACGACGCGCATGAGCAGTACGACCTCGAGGATGGAGGCTTTGTACGCGCGCTGGCCCAGTCGGTTGTGCATCGACAAACGGGACTGTGGCTGTGTGAGCAGGGCGAGATCCGAAAGGAAGTGTACGTCAAGAACGGGACCCCGGAGTTCGTGACGAGCAATCTCGCCGGCGAGCTGCTCGGCGAGTACTTGGTCCGGCAACAAGTCATTTCGCGCGCCGAACTTGATATGGCGCTGGCGGTAATGCCTCGTTTCGAAGGACGGCTCGGGGACACCTTCGTCGCGCTAGGGCTTGTGGAGCCCGTCCATCTCTTCCGGCATATCGCCAACCAAGTGCGGGACAAGCTCATCGACCTTTTTTTGTGGAAGCGAGGCCTCGCCGCGTTCTATCCGGGCGTTCCCGCTCCACCGAGCGGATTTCCTCTCGGACTTCGGCCTTGGCAAATCCTCGATGAAGGAATTCGACAGCGATTTGAAGCAGGTCTCGAAGACGAACGCTTTCGTGCTCGCATGACCGATGGTTTGGTTCGTGCACCCTTCCCGCCGCATCTTCTCGAGAGTTCTGGTTTGCCATATCCCGCGCGGCAGCTCATAGAGTCGCTGTCTACGCCGAGGCCGCTTTTGGACATCATTGAGGAGTTTGAAAAACCGGGCGATGCGAACCGCGGATACCGGCTGATTCTGCTGCTCTTGCATCTCGGCGCGGTCCGCTGGGAAGCTCGTTAGAGTCGCCTTGACGTACCCCTCTGCGGACTGCTAGTCCGCCGCCGATCGCGTTCGTTCCTTCCTCTACGCCTTGGGCGCTTGAGAGCCCAAAGGAGGCGGCATGTCGAAAAATAAGGTACTTGTCTCGGACAAGCTGAGCGAATCCGGGTTGAAGGTGTTGCAGGACGCGCCCAACGTGGAGTGCGACTACCGGCCGGGGCTCAGCGAAGACGAGCTCTGCAACATCATCGGCGAGTATTCGGGGCTGATTATCCGCAGCGCGACCAAAGTCACGGCGCGCGTGATCGAGCACGCAAACTCTCTGAAGGTGGTCGGTCGCGCCGGCATCGGCGTAGACAATGTGGATATTCCCGCGGCGAGCCGACGCGGTATCGTCGTCATGAACACCCCCACCGGCAACGCCGTCACGACGGCGGAACACGCACTCTCGCTTCTCTGTTCGCTCGCGCGAAACATTCCTCAGGCGGTCGCGTCGACCCGCGGAGGAAAATGGGAGAAGAGTAAGTTCCAAGGACGGGAACTCGCGAACAAGACGCTCGGCATCATAGGGCTAGGAAACATCGGACGCATCGTCGCCGACCGAGCCCAAGGTCTGAAGATGAAAGTGATCGCGTCGGACCCAGTCGTCGCCAAAGAAAAAGCTGCGCAGCTTGGCGTCGAACTCGTAGACTTGGAGACCTTGTTCGGTCGCGCAGACTTTATTTCTGTGCACACGCCGCTCACGCCGGAGACCAAGCACCTGATCAACGACGGCGCCTTCGAGCGGATGAAGAACGATGTGCTGCTGGTCAACGCAGCCCGCGGTGGCGTGGTCGACGAAGAGGCCCTCGCGCGAGCGGTGGAGGCCGGCAAAATCGGCGGGGCCGCGCTCGACGTGTATGAGAAAGAGCCGGTGCAGCCTGAAAACCCGGTTTTGAAATCAAGCCGCATCCTGTGCACGCCGCACCTTGGTGCGTCGACAAAAGAAGCGCAGGAACGAGTCGCGGTCGAGATCGCCCAACAAGCGATTCAATACCTCGCAGATGGAACGATCACCAACGCAGTCAACGTTCCGTCTCTGGCCGCAGACCTCGCAGAACAACTTCAGCCCTTTCAACAGGTCGCATCGAGACTCGGCGCGCTACTCAGCCAACTCGAGTCGGTCGAAGTGCGCGAGTTTCGCGTAACCTGTACCGGCACCGCAGCTGAACTCGGGGTCACCCCGATCGCGCGCGCGGCGCTCGCTGGCTACCTCGAGCGACACGTCGATCAACCGATCAATCCGATCAGCGCACCCTTCGAGGCCGAAGCCCGCGGGATTCGTCTGGCGGAAGTCAAAGAATCGCCGATCCGGGGCTACGTGAGCTCCGTGCGGGTGACCATCACGGGAGACAAAGGCATCCACACGGCGACCGGCGCGGTTGGACAGAAAGGCGAACCACGGCTGGTGGGCCTCGATGGCTACGAAGTCGAGGCTGTGATGGAAGGCACAGTGCTTGTGGTTCGCAACGAAGACCGACCCGGAGTCATCGGAGCAGTGGGAAGCGAACTCGGCAAACGAGGAATCAACGTCTCCTACATGCAAGTTGGCCTCGACGAAGGGAGCGGTCAGGCGGTTGCCCTGTGGAACGTGGACACCGAAGTGCCCACGGACACCCTCGACGTGCTGCGCAAACTTGAGAACCTGAGCTCGGTACGCTGCGTCGTACTCTGAACACTCCCGACGCGTGGTAACCGATGAGTGTGCCCCCCACTCCGCGTGCGCTGAGTCCCTCGAGGGACCGCGCACATGCCGCTCGACTGCCGCTCTCCCCGCCGCACGGGATGAGGGATATCCTCCCCGTCGACGCAGCGGCGAGAAATCATCTTACCGCGCGCCTCGTCGAATGCTTTGGACGCTACGGCTACGACCTCGTGACCACGCCACCCTTCGAGCACGCCGATATTCTCGAACGAGGTATGGAGACCGTGGACCGGCGTGACGTGGTGCGCTTTGTCGAACCCGGGAGCGGCGAGGTTGCGTTGCTGCGCCCAGACATCACGCCGCAGATCGCGCGCATGGTCGCGACCAGACTGAGAGAGCACCCTCTCCCCTGTCGCCTTGCGTATTGTGGGACAGTCATTCGCAGGCGTAGAGGTCGAGCGCGTCGACGTCACCAAGCTACCCACGCCGGCATTGAGTGCATCGGTCTCGCTGGCGTCCAAGGAGACACCGAGGTCATCGAACTGGCCGGAACGGTCTGCCGAGCGGTAGGCCTTCGTGACTTCCGTATCGAGTTGCGCCACGCGCGCATCAGCCAGCGCGCGCTCAAAGTACTGCCCGAACGAATTCGCTCGACGGTCGCCGACCTCGTGAGAGAGAAAGACGAGGCAGGGATCCACGCCATTCTTGCAAACGCGCGCGTCGCCGCCGCAGACCGAAAAGCCGTATTGAGCTTGGTCAACCTCTACGGAGGGGCAAAAAAAACACTATCCAAGGCCCGCCGGTTGCTTCGAGGAGCGCACGCCAAGGCGGAACTCGACCACTTGTCCGACGTCATCGACGCGCTTTCCGCCGCGGGATTCGAATCTCACCTCGACCTCGACCTCGCGGAAACCCGCGGCCAGGCCTACTACACCGGAATAAGCTTTGCGGTGCTCTCAACCGGCCCCGGCGAGCCGGTCGCAACCGGGGGTCGATATGACGACCTGCTGGCCCGCTATGACCGCGCCGCGCCGGCCACTGGTTTTTCCTTGGACGTGGACAATCTCGACTGGGCGCTCGAGTCCGCCAATGTCCCGATGGAGGCCAATTTGCCTTTGCGGGTGGTCTTGATGGGCCCTCGGGGCGACGCCGATTGCGGCGATCTCGCGCAAGAGCTTCGCGCCCACGCGACCCAGGTCGCTCGATGGGAAGGAACGTCCCGAGCCGCCGCCCTGGCGTACGCATCGGCCTGGGCGTACGATGCGGTTCTGTCTCGCGGAAAAGCCGGCGTTCGGGCGACCCGCGTACGTGACGAACAAACTCGATCATTTGATCTACAACGCACAGACGGACTCGACGCGCTGTCCGCATGGGCGAAACCGAATACGCGCGCCAGCGGGAGAACTTGATGCCTGCCGTCGTCGTCGTTGGCGCTCAATGGGGCGATGAAGGAAAAGGTAAGGTGGTCGACCTGTATGCGCGACACGCCGATGCAGTCGTGCGCTACGCGGGAGGCGCCAACGCCGGACATACGCTGGTCGTCGGTGGCGAGCAGGTCATTCTTCATCTCGTTCCGTCGGGAATCCTAAACGAGGAAACCGAATGCGTGGTGGCCCAGGGCACGGTGCTCGATCCCGACGTCCTGCTCGAGGAAATCGCGACTCTGGAAGCGAGAGGCATATCGGTCGCGTCAAGGCTTCATTTTTCGGAGCGAGCGCATGTTGTATTGCCGCACCACAAACTCATCGACTCGCTCCGGGAAAACAAGGCGGGCGCGATTGGGACCACCAAACGGGGCATTGGGCCGTGCTACGAAGACAAGGTTGCGCGCAGAGGCATTCGCTTGGGCGATCTGTTGCAGCCCAAAGAGCTGCGCTCACGCCTTGCGCGAAACATCGAAGCATGGCGCCCGGTGGCGGACGCGCTCGGCGGCACGCTCCCTGCGCCTGACGAAGTGGCCACCGCGTATGCAGCGCTGGGGCAGCGCCTGCGGCCATTTGTGTGCGACACCGCTCGGCTACTCTCCACGCTTCTTTCTCAAAACAAGAATGTCATGCTCGAGGGAGCACAAGGCACGCTGCTGGACATCGATCACGGAACCTATCCTTTTGTCACGAGTTCGACGGCAGTGGCCGGCGGCGCCTGCAGCGGCGCGGGCATCGGTCCTACCGACATCGATGGTGTGGTGGGCATTGCCAAGGCCTACGCCACGAGGGTGGGCCATGGCCCCTTCCCCACCGAACTCGAAAACGCGCTCGGGGAACGCTTGCGACAGGCCGGGTCCGAGTTCGGCGCAACGACCGGCCGTCCGCGACGCTGCGGCTGGTTCGATGCGCCAGCGCTGCGGCTGGCGGTTCGCGTCAACGGAATGACTCGCCTCGCGCTAACCAAGCTCGATGTACTTACCGGCATCGACCCAATCCAAATCTGCACTCACTATGACGCGGACGGCCAACCGCTCTCCGAACCCTCATTCGACTCGATGCGCAGCGTGACGCCCGTCTACGAGAGCATGCCTGGATGGAGCCAAAGTCTTCGCGATTGCGCGACGATCGACGACCTGCCGGAACCCGCACGGGCCTACGTGCATCGCCTGGAGGAACTCGTCGGCTGTCCAATCTCTCTAGTCAGCGTCGGACCGGGTCGCGAACACTCGCTGGGCGAGGTCAACCCGTTCACGGAGCTCGGTCAACTCTAGGAGGCTGGTGTCAAACGCTCCCGTCGGCTCGCTTGCGGCGGCAGGCCAGTCGCCGCCATCCCCTCACGCTCGAAAATGCTTCGGCATTTCCTCGGTTCGCGGACGCGACGACTGGCCTACCGGCGCTGCGCGTTCCTCGGTCCGCGTTTGACACCAGCCTCCTAAACCGCTGCGATGAGATCGATCTCCACAAGTGCGCCGCGAGGCAGCTTGGCGACCTCGATGCATGCCCGCGCCGGCGGCGGCGCGCTTTCGAAAAACTCTCCGTAAACCTCGTTCACTGCTCCGAAATCGTCGAGGTTCATCAAATAGATCGTGGCTCTGACAGCGTTTCCGAAATCGGCGCCGGCTGCTTTCAGAACAGCTCTCAGATTCGTCATCACCTGACGTGTTTGACCCGCAACATCCTCCTTGTGCACGAGTTCTCCGGTCTCCGGGTCAAGAGGGATTTGGCCCGAACAAAACACCAGGTTTCCTGCCCGCACCGCCTGGGAGTAGGGGCCGATGGCGCGTGGCGCACGATCCGTGTGGATAGCTTTTCGATCCATAGCGGCCTGGTATACCACACCAAACATCCACTCCGAGGACTACCATGATCATATCCTCCTGGAACCTAAACTCGGTGCGCGCGCGCCATAATCGACTCCTGAGCTGGCTTGAACGCAACGAGCCCGATGTGCTTTGTCTCCAAGAGCTGAAAGCAACAACAGAAAACTTCCCTGCCCTCGAGGTACGCCAGCGGGGGTACTACGCCGTCGTTCACGGCCAACGAACGTACAATGGTGTTGCGATCTTGAGTCGAACCGAACCCCAGGACGTGATCGTCGGCATGCCTGGAAGGGACGACGACCAAGCTCGGCTTATCGGCGCAAAGATCAGCGGTATCCACGTCATCTGCGCTTATTTTCCCAACGGCGGGAATATGAAATCGGACAAATACCATTACAAACTCGATTGGATGAAGCGCCTGCGCGCTCACCTCGAAGCTCATTTCGATCCGAGCCACGACAACGTCGTGCTGTGTGGCGACTACAACGTGGCGCCCTTTGATGACGATGT
Organism: Myxococcota bacterium; assembly: GCA_028284955.1. Lineage (GTDB taxonomy): Bacteria > Myxococcota_A > Polyangia > Polyangiales > Houyiibacteriaceae > JANQQS01. Next base: position 61,515 of record JANQQS010000139.1, read on the forward strand.
CGCCAGGCCCGACGAATGGGGAAACACCGTCCTTGCCCATCACACGGTTCGAACCGCGCTCGATGAGATTGCTGACTTCGGCCTAGATGACGTGGTGCGCCCCTTTTTCCCGCGCGGCGGAATGCATACCTGGTGGGACTACCGAGGTATGGGGTTCGAACGCGGCAACGGGTTGCGGATCGATCATATTTTCGCCACGCGCGACCTTGCCAAAACGACGGTCGGCGCGCGTGTAGACCGGACGGAACGCGAAGGAAAAGGCGCCTCGGATCACGCCCCTGTGCTTGCGGAATTCGATACGCCTTTCTCGTCGTAAAGGTAGAAACCTCGCCGCGATTTTCTTCCTAGCCACCCCGCGGCGACGTAGTTCCGCAGTATGGCGGGTGGTCGATACTTGTCTTCACCGAACTCGCGATGAAGTACCTCGGCGATTGACAAAACAGTGTCCAGCCCGATCAGATCAGACAGCTCAAACGGGCCCATAGGATGGTTGAGCCCGAGACGTGTCGCGGCATCGATATCCTCTACCGTTCCGAGGCCTTCCTGAAGAGCGAAACACGCCTCATTGAGAAACGGGATCAACATCCGATTGACGATAAATCCCGGCATATCCTTGGTGCATACGACCGTTTTTCCAAGTTGCTCCGCGAACTGTTTGGTCCGCGCAAAGGTCTCGTCGCTTGTCTGCAGCGCACGGATCACTTCCACGAGCTTCATCCGCGGCACAGGGTTCATAAAATGCATGCCCACCACGCGCTCCGGGTGTTGCGTGGCGGCGGCAAGTTTGGTGAGCGAGATTGACGACGTATTGCTAGCGAGCACCGCTCGGTCGTTCATGGCTTTGTCCGCCTTCTCAAAAATGGCCTTTTTGACCTCAAGACGCTCCGAAGCCGCCTCCACCACGAACTCTGCGTCGGCCAACTCCGAGTAGGATGCGGTAGGTCGAATTCGCTCCAGCAATGCGCGAGCATCGGGCTCGCGAATCTTTCCTCGCTCGACCTGACGACTTACATTTTTTTCAATACGTTCGCGACCTTGCGCGGCAAGTGCGGGAGATGCATCGAGCAAGCACACGCGAAACCCGCAGCTCGCGGCGACTTGTGCGATTCCGCGCCCCATCTGGCCCGCTCCGATCACACCGAACGCATTCTGTTCGCTCATTCCCTTATTTCCTCCGTTCGGCGCCCCTGCCTCTGGTCGATTGGTTAACCCAGCCCACGGAGATTGACCAGGCCTGCCGTCGCCCAAGGCATCGCCGCAACCTCGGGGATGGGGCGCGAAAGGCCAGCGCCACATCACGAAAAAAAGCCGCTACCTTCACGCTACCTACTTGCAATGAAACCGAAATACGACAAAGCTGGGAGGCGCTTGAGGGGGCCTGATGGCCTGGCGCATGCGGTTTCACCCCCGACCCAGCCCGAGACCCAAGAGGACGCATAGGTTGAAGTTTCGACGCACCACGTACGCGATTGCGTGCATCACCGCGGCGGCGGTCGGTGGCTCATGGATGGCGGGATGTGGGGGCCGCATTCACCACGAGTCCGCGTGGGTCGAAGAGCGAGAAGCTCTCGACTTAGGTGCGGTGCGTCTGCCAGGCGAATTCGAGCCAGTGGAGTCGATGATGGTTGCATGGCCGATCGGCGAGCCACGGCTCGAACCAGCGCTCGGAAAGATGGTGACCGAAGCCTCGCATCACGTTCGCATCGTAGTGGTGGTTCAGGACGTGCTGGAAGAAGTCTCAGCGCAGCAATGGCTCGAAAACGCCGGGGCCAATCTGGAAGCGATCACGTTCTTTCGCATCCCTTTCGATACAATCTGGATTCGCGACTACGGCCCCGTCGCGACGCTGACGCGAAGCGGCGCTATGCACGTCGTGGATCTCCGCTACTACGACCACCGTCGACTGGACGATTCGGTTCCCCAATCGTTTGCCGGACTGCGAGGCGTTCGCTACAGCCGCTTTCCTCTCCGCATGGAAGGTGGGCACCTTCTCTCCGATGGTCGAGGCCGGTGTCTCACCACGGATGATGTTCTCGCGCGCAACAAGTCGCTCGGGTACGACCGCGACCGAGTAGGAGACTTTTTCCGCCGTTATTTCGGATGCCGAAATACGTCGTTCTTGCCGGCGTTGGCGGGCGAGAAAACGGGCCACGTCGACATCTTCGCGTACGTCACTGGGCCCGCTCGAGCAATCGTCGGATCGTACTCACCCTACGCAGATGCCGACAATGCCGAGCGCCTAGACCGCGCCGCGGCGATCCTGCGGCGCGACGGATTCCGGGTGACACGGATTCCCATGGCCTCGAGTGACGGCCGTAAAGTATTTCGTTCTTATACCAACGCGGTCGTGGTCAATGACGCGGTGTTCGTACCCGTATTCGCCAAAGACCGGCAATACGAATCTGACGCACTTTCGGTATTTCAGCGAGAGTTTCCGAGCCGCGTCATTCATCCCATCGAAGCCGACGCGCTTATGGCGAGACACGGCGCCTTACACTGCACGTCGACCACGATTCCATTCGCTCCTCGTCGCCACAAGGCGCCCCTAGTTCACGACGCATCTCGCGACCGAAGCCATCTCACACGCCTGACGGGCCACCAAGAGCACGTACCCAATCCACCCGGACTCCAACTCAACCCTCTCCGATTCCTGAGCCAAACAGCTCCCTCCACAGTCAAAGCAGGCCGCTAATTTGTTTGAGGGTCTGGCACCCAAACCCTCTCGTCGGGGTACGACCCCGACGATTCACCCGAGCTCCCCCGCCAGGATGCACGTGACCTGGTTTCGTTGGGGTGGACTGACGGGGCCCCGCCGCTTTGCGGTGGGGCGGACGCGGAGCGGCCGGAGTCGGGAGGGGGACCCGCGCGGGTTGTACCCGCGTGGCGGAGGGTTTGCCTCAAACCCTCCAAACAACACAGCTCCCCCGCCACGAGGCACGTGACCCGGTTTCGTCGGGATAAACGGATAAACTGCTAGAGCCCCGCTCGAAAAAAACCGCAGCTCTAGAGCAGCGATTAGTTTACCTGAGGGTCTGGCACCCAGACCCTCTCGCCGGGATACGATCCCGTCGATTCACCCAAACTCCCCC
>JANQQS010000013.1 GCA_028284955.1 Myxococcota bacterium
CTTCATCCGCGCCGTGAGCCACCCCTTCCGGTGGTCAAAGTTCTTCCCCGTCCCCCGGTCCTCCCCGCACAAAAACGCGCGACGAACACAACGCGAGACGCAGTGATAATACGGCGTCGAATCCACGCTTACCTGGTCACATCGAGCTACCGTCATCTCGTCTCCCAACGATTTCAAGCACCCTAGCAGCGGGTCCGGAGGGCGCAAGTTATTATGGGTGTCCTTGTATTTTCCGTGGAGTCGGGAGTGTGGGCGTCGAGCGTCGTTGCTGAGGAGGTCCGCGAAGACCCGAGTGTGGCTGCTTTCTCGGCGGTGGTCTTGAGCGTTCGAGGAGGTGTTCCCTCAACCCCTCTTGCCGATTGCCGACTGCCAAGCCGAAAACGCTCAAGCGCCCTGTGGCTTGGAAACCGGTGATGTGCTGTGGGACGTGCCGGTGGGTGCGTGGTGAGTTTGGTGGCTACTCCGGTTCGGAGGCTGTCTCGGGAATCAGGTCTTCGAGCTCCTCCTCGCTGTACTCGATCAGAACTTGAGCGTGCTTGGGAGCGCCGAAGGCGTCGGCGAGGACCGCAAGTATTGAGCGTACCGTCTGGGCGTCAGTGGCACGCGGCAACTCCGACAGTCCGAGCTCTGCCAACTCGCGGATAGCGGTCTGGTAGTCCGAGAGAGCCCAGTCGGGCACTTCGGGATTGCCGGGTTTACGCCGGGCCACATCTACCGAGGCGACCAGCGCGTAGGCGTTCCAGTCAACGGCGCCTCGAAGCCGGTAAATCCGGACAACATGAGGGACAGCCACATAGGAACCTGGGCCAACATCGCCTTGATGGTACATCTCCTCCCAGAGAGCATCCCACGCTGCCTGCGGAGTGGAAGTTGTCTCCAGCTCGCGTAGGAGCGGTCGGAGATCGGTTGGCGTCTGGTAACCAGCCTGGAGATCGGACCACCTCGGATCGTCGAAGCTCAGCACGTCTACTCCCATGTTGCCGTAGTTGGACTTGTTAGCCTGCCCCCGCTTTCTTCGATAGCAGTCTGGCAGTTTGGGCAAATTCGACGGCTCACTCCCATCGCTCTTGGGGTTACGCCGGAACCTTCGGCTGCCCTCAATGCGGTAACTTCTGCGTGGGCGCCGGGCAGCCTGGCAGCGGTCTCGCCGGGCCGGAGCGCCGCTCGCTGCGCCGGGTTCAAATCGCGTGCGCCGCCGGCCACGATGTCCTCCCCCGAAGTTCGCAAGACCGCTGTTGTTCGCTGCCTTGCGGCGATGGGGTCGAGCACGCTGTGTACTTCGCCCGCTCTCGCTTCGAGGGCGGCTCCTCCCCCTGAGGCTACATGTGTCGCCGCGTTCGCGGCATCATCTGCAGATGAGCTGGCTAAGGCAAGCTCATCTGCAAAATTACCAAGATTTGGTCCAGCGGCCGCTCGAGCACCTGCGATCCCCTCCAACGCTATGGGGATCAAAAATAGCGCGGCACCCGCTACGCCCACCATGATGTTCTTTGCCGTGCTTGCCGCACAACTCGTGCACCGACCCCCGTTGATGCCATTCGGGTCTGTGCCACTCAGCTCGTTGCCAAAACCGCTGATCGTTGACATCAGATTGGCGAAATCAGCAGCCGCGCCTCGCTGTTTTAGCTCGAGAGTAAGCGCGTCTTCCAGGCTCATCGGAGCGTCTGGCGAGTGCTTGAATAACGTCGCACCTTGATCCGCAAGATTATTTAGCTGGTCGCGACTCATCGACGGAATCGAGTTCGGTGTTTCCGCCCCTGGCATCACTGCGAAAACTTGGTCAGGCTGCATACCGTCGACGCCACTCCGAACCGGGACCGCATCGTCCACTGCATCCAACCCCAAAGGATCCACTGCTTGCAGCAAGTTCCCACTCACATAGTGGTACGAATTCAACGCCTCCCCACCTCCGGCGGCATGCACATGCAGCGGATCCGGAGAAGCCCATCTTCCGATGCGCGGGATCAAGTACCGCTCACCGAAGTACACCAACCCGACTTCCTCATCGGCTTCTTTGCCCGTGAAGCCAATGGGCTCGAGTTGGTAGCTTTGCTCCTGGGTGGTGAGGTGGGTTTCGCGGGCGCCGTTGGGGTAGTAGGTGGCGGTTTCTAGAAGTTCGCCGGAGGCGAGGTCGGCGACGGCGGTGGTGGTGCCTAGGAGGTCGCCGAGGTTGGTGGTGATGCGGTGGTTTCGGTCTAGGCCGGCGGCGGGGGTGCCGGGGTTCCAGACGATGCGGGCGCCGGCGAGGAGGTATTGGGTCTCGGTGCCTAGAGTAGAGGAGGCTTGGTAGGTGGTTTGGGCGGGGTTTTGGGTGAGGCCGCGGCGTTCGTAGTCGCCGGGGTAGATGTATAGGGCGATGGCTTGTGGAGGGTCGTCGCCGTCTGGGTTCTGGTCGCGGGTTTGTTTGTGGGTGCGGACGTTGCCGGCGTCGTAGCGGTAGCGCTGGCGCACGGCGAGTTGCCATTCGGCGGATGCACCGCCCGCGTTCATGCGGTCGTAGCGTCTGGCCTCGGAGAGGCGGTTGAGTTCGTCCCAGCGGTATTGGTAGTGTTGTTCGTTGGCGCAGCGGCAGTTTGCGCGCAGGGTTTGGTCGCGGTCTTGGTAGGTGCCGGCTTGGGGGTCGGCGCAGGCGGTTTCGCTGCGGTCGCGGCATTGCGCGTGCACCGTCATGGAGACTGCATTGCCGCCTTCGCCGTAGTTGAGGGAGACCCAGCCGCCTCGATCAAGATCGGGATCCATATCGCCGGCGCCATCCGCGGCGCGAATGTTGGAAGCGAAGTATAGGGCGCTCGGGCGCAGGTCTCCGCCGGCGCTGGTGTTGCCGAAGCCGTTGCCTAGGTCGGGGCCGAGGGCTCGCTCGTAGAAGGACTGCGCGTCGTCGGTCCATTCGACCATGTTGCTGAGCCAATCGTAGGTGTAGACGAGGTCGACCACGCGGCTGTCGGGCAGCGCGGGCAGCATGGGGGCGGGCTTTCGGCGCATGGGGTCGCGGGCGAGGTGGTCTTCGCCGTCGTCGTTCATGCGGGTGCGTTCGGCGCGCCAGTCGGTGGCTTCGTCGGCTTCGAGGTAGGCGCCGTCTTCTTGGGCGTAGCGGGTGTGCACGCCGATGACGCGGTAGAGGGCGTCGTGCTGGACGAGTTGTTCGGCGGGGCGGTGGCCGGCGGGCCATTCTTCGGCGGGGCGAGCGTCGAGGGTGCGCTTGAGGTTGCTGGCGGTGTCCCATTGGTAGCGGTAGTCGTGCAGCGTGGTGACGCCGCAAAGCTCGGGCGTCGCGGTCGCGCCGCGGACGCAGGTCGGGGTTCGCTCGGCGCGATGTCGAACCGGGCGCAGACGCGCGTCGTAGTTGCGTACCGCAAAGGGCACTCCGGTCGTATCGGCGAGCCCGTATTCGGTGCGCACGGGGAGGCGATCAGCGCTGTAGGTCTGCCGGCGAATGATGGGATAGTCGGCCACCGATGCGTCTCCAGCGGAGATCGTGAGCACGGTGCGGGCAGGCAGCATGCGGCGGTTGTAGATGAGCGATGCGCTGAGCACGGGGGCTGGCCCGGTGCCGCCCAGTGTTTCCCAATCAGGGTCGGGGGGCAGCTCCATGCTTACAGGGCGGCCGATGTGGTCGTAGCGCGTTCTGCTCACGTAGGTATGCGCTTCGTCAAACGCGCGCGTGCCTGCAGGCGGAGGCTGGTCGCCAACGATGGCAGGTGGGTCGGTCAGCGTTTCAGGCGCCTCGCCCGCGGCGGGAATCATGGCCATTTGGCGCGCCGACTGAATCGCTTGGCCGCGCTGGTCGTAGATGATGCGGGTGCGCTGGCCGCGATCGCTGCTCGCCGTGGGGCGACCGCGGTCAAAGCTCGCCGGCTGAGCGGGCAAGGCGCTGGCCCAGGGAGGCGGCGCGTCGAAGTAGTAACGCGCGTCTACGCGCTGCTCGACCCCGATCAATCCCAAGCCGATGGCGTCGGCGGGCACGCTTTCGTCGGGCTCGTCGCCTGCGCTCTGGGATTCGGCGCATTGCACATAGTCTTCGCCAATCGGCCGGCCCGAGTGGTCGTAGTAGAGGTTTTGGCCGCAGCCGCGAGGATCGCGCACGGCCACCAAGTCGCTCACGGTGTTGAATAGGTAGCGCCAGGTCGCGCCGGAGCTGGGCGAATCGGTGTCGGGGTCGGTGCTGGCGAGACGACGGCCTTGGCTATCGTAGAAGAAGGTTCGATTCAAGACGCGCGGACGGCCGCTGCCGTCTGCGACGGGAGGAGCGCCTACTCCATCGCTGGCGGTTTGCGCGCGGGTCAGGCGTACGACCGCGTTGTCGGCGCGATAGGTGCTGAAGAGCCGGTGGTATTCGGTGTCGGTGCGCTCCGGGGTGCGCTGGCGAAGCACTTGGTCGACGGTGCGGCCGTGCCCGTCCACGCGGGTGGTGGTGCAGGTACCGCCGAAGAGGCTGCCCGCTTGCAAGTCGAGCGGGTCGCATACGTCGGTCGAGAGCGCGCGATAGAAGGTGCGCGATACGCTACCGTCGCGCTCCACCCCGCGCACCTCGCGGCCAAACGCGTCGTAGGCCATGTCGACATAGGGCTGCGCGGGCACGGCCACGGCCTCCAGAGGCGTATGCTCGCCGGCGATGTCGCCGTATTGCTGGTTGTTGAACGTGCGCACTGGGGTGCCGCGCGCGGAATAGAGCTGCACGCCCGATTGCTCCCAGCTGCTGTTTTCAGCGCGCGTCATGGTGGCGCGGGCGCGGCCCAGGCCGTCGACGTACGCATACGACTGAATGAGCTCGTCGGCGCTGCAGTCGTCGTTGCCTTCGTTTTGTACGCTGCGCACAAAGCTCACCGGCAAGCCGTTCGGTACGAGCTCATAGTAAAAACGATGGGTAGGTTTGTCGCCCATATCGCAGGCGGCGACGCGTGGCGGAGCGAGAAAGGTAAGCCGAGCTAAGCCGTCGTAGCCAACGCGCGTGGTTTGTTGGTTGGCGTCGGTGGCCGACAGGAGCACGCCGAAGCCTCGGTCCCAGGCGGCAGAGGTCGTGAGCATGCAAAAGGCGCCGCTCGTGCCGCGGTCACAAAAATCTTGAGCGCCCTGACCCACCGCGGTGGATTCGCGCAGCGGCAGATGCGCGTAGGCCGGGTCGTAGGCGACTTCGGCAAAGCGCAGGCAGCCCGATGCGCCGAGGCGCAAATCGGCTCCCGCGCAGCTCGCCACCGCGTTGCCCCAGCTGTCGTAGCGCGAGGATGATTCAAGCGGCATGACGGCGGGCTGCGCGAGCGAGGCGGCGCCTGCGTCGTCGCCACCAAAGTCAAACGTTTGGGGGGCGCGCGCAGTGTTCACCGCATACAGCGCGTCGCCGGTCTGCGGGTCGTACTGCTGAGCCTGTTCGCCCAGCCGCTCGGCGCTCCCATGCCCGGTTACGAAGCTCGACGCAGTACGCCAAATCCACCGCCCGCCGTCATTCAGCAATACGGGCTCGGTATGAGACACGATCTCTTCGGAATATGCTCTGGGACCAGAGTCGCGCTCGTCTTTGAGACGACCGTGCGCAGTTTGTCGGCGCACGTGGCCGAGGTTATCGACGAGGTCAGTGGTGGTGCGCGTCCAAGCCCAACGCGCTCCGCGTACGATGGCCATATTGGTGGTTTCGAGTTCCGCCGCAGCCGCGCCGCCGCCCGGAGGCACCGCTTCAAAGCGCAGCCAGGGCAGCTCTTGCGCGCCGCCACCGGGCGCAAAGCCGGCCACGTCGTAGCGAAACTCGTCGGTCTGAGAAACAAACGCGTAGGATATGAAGCGGCCGTCCAAGCCCGTCGCAAGCTGGCGCACGGTGCAAGCCGCATGCGCGGTGGAGAGATAGCGGCCTGCGTCGTCGAACGTTTCGGTAAGCCAGGTGCGGCCCTTCAGGGCTTCGTTTGGGTTTTCGGCCAACCGATCGGTGGCGATTTGGTTGGGGCGCCGGCCTTGGTGAAAGCGCGTGCGCGTCCACTGGGTCGGGTGATTCGCGTCGCCGATCGCGCGCGCGTCGGCCGCGCCAAAGCCACGAAACTCTTGCTCGATGCCTTCGTAATATCCGTCGTGGTAGGCAAACTCCGTACGCACGCGGTTGTCGACCTGGCCGCCGCTCCGCCCTCCACTATTGAGCTGGCCAAACTGGTCGTTGGTGGTCACGGCGCGCACCACCGAAGAGATCACAGGGCTGCCGCCGCTGCGGTACGCACATTCTCCCGCGCGATCTTCGAGCAAGCTGTCGCATTCCCCGCGTACGCGGCTCCAGGTAAACCGATCGCAGTCGGAGCTTTGACACGAGCTCGCGTCCTCGAGGTCGGCCAAGTAGTCGTCGGCGCTCGAGCCGTATTCGATGGTGGTGAGCGCGCCGAGCCCGTTTTGCACCGCGGTCAGCAAGCGCGGGCGACGGCCGCCGGCCAAGTCGAGATATTGCCAGCGGCCCGCGTTTCCATAAATGAGGTCGGTGGTGCTTGAGCCGTCGAGGTCGGCAAAGCGAATGCGAGGCGAAAAATCTGGCGCAAAAGGAGACGAGACCGTGATGCGCGAGGTAAAGCCACGGCCGGCTTCGTTGAACCACACGTCGAGCTCACGAAAACGGACCTGAATCACGTCGGCGGCACCATCCATGTTGATGTCGCTCAAAAACACATGGCTCAGCTCGGGGTTGAGCTCGGGGGGCGCCCGACGCATGGCCACCGCGCGACCCGCGCCTTGTCCTCGCGCGCAGGAGGATGGGCCGACGCCCCACAGCGCATCGCCGCGCCCCGGCCAATACACCAGCCGCCCCCGCCGAAGGCGCACAATGTCTTGCACGCCGTCTCCGTTCATGTCGGCGAGGCGCACTTCGGAATCGGCAAAGTCGATCGGGGTGCCGTCTTGAAGCAGACAGGTTTCAATCGGGTCGGCCGAAAGCCGCCACGCCGCGCCGTCCCAACGGGCCTGGCCAAAGCGCCCTTCTCCTCCGGGCACCCAGCCCAAGTTGAGCCAGGTCTGCATCCCCGTGCCCGTGGTGCGCACGACGTCGATCAGGTGGTCATTGTTGACGTCCCATACCTGATAGTGGCTGGCGTCGCGCGCCAAATCGATGCGCGGGTCGCTGCCGAGCTGATCGAGAGACACCCGGGCATACGTCCAGCGCCAGCCCTGCGCGCGAGGAGACACCGCCGCGATTTCTTCTTCGGCCGCACGCGTGGGCGTAAACCAGCCGTAGCGATCGAGACGGGGAATGTGCAAGAAGTCGCTGCGGCCGTCGCCCTCAACGTCCATGCCCACGATATTGGGATTGTCGAAAGAAAGAATGTCGGCGAGGCCCGGATCCATCGGCATGGGCACCGGCGCAGAAAACGTCGCCCCTTGGCCCGCCGGCTCGGCTCCTTCGCCGGCAAAACCATTAAAAAATACGCCTACCGCAGGCGCGCCGCGCGACGTGCGGTAGCGCGCCGGGTCGGTCACCACGACATCGGGCAAGCCGTCTGAGTTCACATCAAAGAGGCCGGTGCGCGCGGAATCGACCGATACACTCGGGCTCGCGGCCACATTGCGCACCGCGTTGTCGACGCCGCCAAAACCGGCGATGCTCGGGCCGCCGGTCGGCATGCGCGAATACTCAAACGTCATCGCCGGCAGCAAGCGGCCTACGATTGCGTCGCCGAGCGCCGATTCGGGAAGCCTGGTGGCGACGAATACTTCCGACGCGCCGTCGACTCGGTCCGGGCGCCCTTCCACCTGCACGCTGGCGAGCAGAGAATGAAACGAGAGCGGGTCGTAGCGCAGGTGGTAGCGCCGCACCAAGAAGCGCGCGCCGAGTTCCTCTTCGGCGGCCGAGACCGTGATTCGATGGAGGCGCAACGCTTTGCTCCTCCGCCATCCCGGAAGGTAGCTGTCAAACACGTCTTCGCGCCCCTCGTAGGCGAGCTGAACGCGAGCGCCGTATTGCGCGAGCGGCGCGGTGCATGCGCGCTGCGCGGCTGGGCTTGGGCCCGCGCAGCTTGCCGGCGAGAGATAGTACGCTTCCGCTAGGTAGCGCTCGCCCTCCGATTCAAAATAGCGATAATACACCGCAGACCCATGAGGGTCGCTCATGCGGGTCAGGTGCCAGCGAAAGATGCGGCCCTCGCCTCGATCAAACTCGCTCTCCAGCGCCGCGCGCGCATCCAAATCGGCCGGCCCCTCGCCCTCCGGCAACAAGCCAAAGTCAAAACGCGTGCCGTCTTTTCCTTGCACCACCCAGCGGCGCGCATCGGGGGCACGAAAAAATCGCATAAACCCGCCTTCGACGCGCGCGCGATATTGCTGCCAGCCCTGCACGTCAGCCAGCATCGCCGCCGCCGGATAGCCAAACCCCGATTCATCCACCCGGGCCATGGCCGCGCTGTCGACCGGCACCAGCTCTTGGCCGCCATTGTAGAGAAAGCGGTCTTCCTCCTCGTGCCAAACAGGCTCATCTTGATGGCGCGGCAGCCCGCGATCCGTCTGGCGAGAAATGAACGGCACGCCCAAGTTCCAGCCAATACCTACACAACTGTTGCCGCCGGTAGACGCGTACGACAGCGCAAGCGTCGGCTGCACACCCGCGCGCCCGGGCGGCAGCGCAATGGGCACGTTGAAGGTGGCCGTGCCAGAAGAGAGCACCGGCGCAAACGATTCCCCCATGCCTTCCACCGAGCCTTCGGCATCAGGCAGCGAAATCGATTGTGGCGCCACCGCGCTTTCGGTTTGCGCGGCCGGGCCAGATACCGGCTCAGCGCCACCCGTGCGCAAATCGAACACGTCAGTGGAAGAGGACGAGGTAGCAAGCGACGACGACGACGTGGACATCAAGCGATCCGATGTCCCCGCGTGTGGCGCGGACGTCATTGGCTGAGACGCTTCCGGCTGCGACGCGCGAGCAGTCCCAACGGGAGCCTGCGCGGCGTTGTCGCCGCCCGCGAGGGACACCGAACGCGCGACGTCGGCAGACGAATCCTGAACCGAAACGTTCGACTCGTCGCGGCCCTGAGCTTGCGCCCGCTGCGCCCAGGACCAGCCGGTGGTGAACGCGACCAGAGGAACGAGCGTTGCAGCAGTCACTCGATAAACCCGGCCTGCTCGACAAACTCTGCGCACTCGACAAACCGTGCCGATCCGCTTGCGCGATTCGTTCGTTGCTGTTGAGAATGTGCTCATCGATTCCTCCCCGACCAGCGCCCTTTCGCCGCCGCGCCCTCCCGCCGCAGCTCCGCGCGCCTTCAGTTCGCCGGCAACAAGAACGTCAACAGCCCCGCCCCCGCCGTCCCCGCCTGGCGCTGCCACGCAAACCACACCCCAATCGGAGACGACGTCACCGACACCGCTCCGCGCCCGCCCTGTCGCAGCGCGACGCGCAAAAGCTCTGCCTCGGGAGGAGCCATCGCGCCAGGATTGAACGCGCCTACCGCAAACTCGGGAGACGACGGGCTCCCGTCATTCCACGCGACAAGATAGCGAGCCGCAGCGAGCGATGCCGAGCCATCGCCTTCGACCAGCGCGGCCACCGAAGGCGCCAGCTCCGATCGCATCGGCATCGTGGCCACGGAAATCATCTCGCTTCCGAACACGCTGGAGAAAGCACCTCGCGCGGGAACCAAGCGCGCCTCGATATCTCCCGCTCCATCCGCCTGCCGCGTGGCCCACGATACGAGATATTGGTCGTCGGCCAACCACGCCGCCGACGGCCCGTGCGCGCGATGCGGCGCAGCCTCAACTTCGACCTCATCGATCGCCGTCTCCCCTTCAAACCGGCGCGCAAACACCATCGGCACAAACCCGGTAAGGAAAGAAGATCGCACCCATACCGCCATCCACGCATCATCTGGCGATTGCGCCCAGGCAGGCGCAGCCGCAATCGCCAGCTGATCCGGCTCGCCATCCAGAGCCGTCGCGAGCCGAATCTCTTCTCCAAGCGGTCGCCCGCGCGCATCAAAACGGCGCGCTCGCAAGCGCTGCATCGAATCGCTCCGATCTACCCAGCCCAGCAAATAGCCCTCGCCCAGCGGCACGATCACTGGAGACTCCGGCAAACGCACTGCGCTCGAAACCGAACCAGGATCTGCACCCAACCCGCGGTTCACATAGGCATCGCGCGCCGCGCTCAACTCGCCCGCCGAAGACACGACGCGATGCAACACGGTAGACGACCCGCCTCCAGCACCACTCCGCGCACCGACCCACGCCACCGCCCAACCACCGCCGCGCAACCCCGTAACGGAAGGCCGAACAGAAAACGCGCTCCACAGCGCATCATCGATCACCAGCGGCTCTTCATCGATCGCCCCGCCTGTAGCGGTCGCGCGCGCAGCGCGGAGCTCCGCCCGATCGCCATAGTCGCGCACCCACACAAACAACACCCGTCCCGAACCATCTACCCCCACCGCCGAAACCTGCGCGCGAGGCTCCGCGTCAAACGCCCCATCTATCGCCTCATCAACCACCCGCGCGGTCGGCACACACATCGCCGAGCAGCCATCCCCCTCCATCACATTTCCATCGTCACACCCTTCGCGCGCCGGCATCGGCCCCGGCTCCCGAAACCCATCGCCACAACCGCGCACCACACAGGCCCCCGACACACAAACCCGCCCCCCCATCTCGCCGCACGCCGTACCATCAACCACCGGCACCGCCCTGCACACCACCTCGGCTCCCGAACCCGAACCAGAACCCGACGCCGATCCAGATCCCGATCCCGACGCCGATCCAGATCCCGATCCTGATCCCGAACCCGTACACACCTCCTCAACGCACTCCACCGACATCGGCATTCCGCCATCGCCGCCAACCGAACCATCCGCCGCCGAGCCGCCTGCATCGTCCGAATCAACAGCGCCGCCATCCGCGAACAAACCGCCATCGGCAAACAAGCCGCCATCCAACAAACCCGAATCGAGCGCCCCCAACCCGCCGTCATCCAGACTGCGCGGCGTTCCGGCATCGTCCACGCCGGGCGGACAAAGCCCAAGCTCGGTGCATATCGGGTCATCGGCACAGCACGCCGACAAACCGAGCGCGCCAATGCACAACATGGAAACAAGCCCTTGGCTCAGACGCGCATGGCACAAGCGTTGCGGCCTGAAGCGAAGGGCCACCGAAATGGCCGTTCGCTTCTGCATCAGTTGAACCGAGTCCAGTAGCGATAGTTGAGCACCAGCTGAACGTCTTCGATGCCGTCGAAGTTCACCCCGGGCTCTTCCCACACCCGCAGTCGATACGTTCCGTTAAGCGGTCTTCCGCGAAGCTCGCGGCGCAGATAAGGCTCAATGAGCCCTCGGTCCGATCCCGACAAGGGATTGGTCAAGTAGCGTTCGGCGGCAAGGCCTCGCCCGTGCTCGATGTTGCCAATGAAGAGCGGCGCATCAAAATCATCGCCTTCGTGGTTGCGCACCGTGTAGGGGCCCACGTGCTGCAAAGAAAACGGAATAAATGCGGCGCTGAAACAGGTGGACGGCAGCGAATCGTCCGCGCACTGCCGCGCGGCCGAGCCCACAAAGTTCACGCCGATCGAATCGATGCGGTAGTTGAAGTTGCCGCGCGCAATCCCAGCCGAGCGGAAGATATCTCCCCGCTCGATCGCATGCTGGGTCACGGTGAACTCGGTTTCCCAAAAGCAGAAGTTTTCCGCGCTCTCCAGTGCACACTTTTTGCCAAACCCGCCCGAGCACAAAGGAATGCAGTTGCGCCGCCATCCCTCGGCCCGGAAGTATTCGCCGTCGGTGTCTTCACATAGTTGAAGCGGCCGCGTGCGCGTGGCGCCGGTGTCCGCAAAGGGAATAGGCGGCTCATCCGCTGCCGCAACGGTTTCCCCAATGCGCCCCCGCACCGTGTCGGTCACCTCTTCGAGCATGATGCCCGCCACATCGAGCTGCACCGCGGGATCCGAAAGCACATTCTGAATGCCCACCGTGAAGAGCTGCCCCTCGGTGACTTCAAAGAAGTACCAATAACGCCGATAGCCGTTGAGCGTGCCTTCGTCGGTCGACGCTGTCGCGTCCAGCACATTGATGCCCGAGCCATCCGCCGACTCCACCACAAGCGCGTTTTCGGCCATCTCTCCGCCAAGGCCCTCGCCCACGCCCGCCGCATACCACGACAGCCGATAGCGCCCCGGCCGCAGCTCGATTTGCTGCCCGTAGCGCACTTCGGAGTTGAAGCCGCAAGCCGGCGTCTCGCAGGGGCACGTGACCAGCGAACCTGGCGCGCAGATATCGTTCGGCCCCGAGCCGAAGGTCACCCGAAACGGCCTCGGCTGGCCAAAGTCGGGATGGTCCGAAACAAAAGGCACATCCATCTGCTCGGTCAGCGGCGCCACTGCAGCACAATTGGGCTCCGGCTGCCCAGTGCTGCCCAGTGTACACCCGAGCGGCGACCAGCCTGGCACCCCGTCTTCGCCCGACGCCCCGTCGACCACGGGACGAATCTGAAGATTGCCTGCGTGGTGCAAAAGGTTGCCCACAGGTGCATCGCACACTGCACGACGATTTTGAATGTCATCCCGCAGCGAAACCACCGCGGTATCCGAACCATTGTTGAACGGAAAATCGATGCGATACGACTCGACAAAATTTTCGAGCTTGGTCACATACTGACCCACAAACGCATCCGCATAGTCGGGCGAGCTATCGTCCTCAAAACGTCCTTCTTTGTCAAAATCAAACCCCGACGACGTGCACACCTCCGATTCCCAACTCGCCGGCGCATCCACCAGCGACATCTTGTCGCGCAAACTCGCCAGCCGAACCCCAAAGCGCTGCTCAATGGCTCGCTTGGCCAAAAAGCCCATCTGAACGGCGTTCTTACGCGCCCGATGATAGCGCTCGAGGTTTGTGTTGAGCCGACGACGGTACGTAGTGTTGACGCGGAACACGCGACCTGCAGAGTCGGAGTCCAAGAAGAGTGCCTTGCCGAGCGCGCGCTGGGCTTGGTTGCGGAGTGACTCGAGGCGAGCGAGAGAACTATCGATTTGTTCTAGATCTGCTAGAAGACGAAAGCGTAGTTTGCGTAGGGTTTCAGCGCGCGCTTCGAACTGCTCTTGAAAAGAAAGTGTGCTGTCGTCTGCATTGAGGTTCTGACCCTCGATCT
The DNA here is from genome assembly GCA_028284955.1 of Myxococcota bacterium. Classification (GTDB taxonomy): domain Bacteria; phylum Myxococcota_A; class Polyangia; order Polyangiales; family Houyiibacteriaceae; genus JANQQS01. The sequence continues at coordinate 13,078 of JANQQS010000013.1, forward strand.
GCAGATTCTTTAGTTTGGTGGAGAGCGCGATTTGCGCAACGCTATTGGCGCACGTAGCTGCCGCGGCCACCGCTCCAGCTGCGGCTCTTGCGGGTCCGCCACCAACAGCGTTCGCTACCGCGACTGCGCAAGACGTGATTCTGTCTCCGACTTCCTTTTTGAAGTTTATCCGCGACTGGTCTTTCTGATTCTCGACCCGTGCAAGTGCAATACGCAGGCGGTCCATGTCGAAACCCAAGCCGCGAAGTTGCGAAGCGATGTCACTTGGGACCGAGGCCAGGTCAATCAACGCAATACGCAGCAACGCGACCTGTTCCCCATACGCCCCACCCGTGGAGGGGAAGGAACCAACAGTAGACTCCTGCCGAAGAGCATCGAAGGCGCGCTTCGGCATCTTGGCGATCACCGTCTTCGCAGCACTGGCTTCAAGCGAACCCGCGATGCACTCGAGATAACTACGGGCGTCTGAGAGTTGTGCGACGGAGTTGATTCTTGGCGGAGTGGCTCCACATGCCGGTGCACGTTGGCTCGCCGCTTCGCAAAGAAGTTCCATTCCGTCAAGGACCGCTTCGCCTTCCAATATGCTTCCGAAACCGGGCAAAATGTCTCTGGGCGCGTCTTTCCGATCAGACTTGTCTTTGCCCAAGAAGTTTAGTTCGCTATTTTGTGGCGTAAGCAAGCTCACGGAGCCCGATCTCCCGGTAAAGAAATCGAAGAAACCGCTCCTCTGAGCACCGCGACGTCGCCTATTGAAGTCCAAGAGCAGGTTGGCGGCTATTTTTCTCATTTCAATGGCGGTACCTTCGGAACTGTCTGAAAGCTCCTCGAACCGTATGGACCGTGCCTCATTGTTAGGACGTTCGCGGTTCGCACAAACAGTCGGCAACTCTCGTTGCCCACGACGATCTCCAACACTGACATCGCGAGGCCAAACGTCACTCCACAGAAGTGCGCTCAGAGCGCCGCCTTCATACTGGCAGAAAAGCTGATCGGACGGGGCGTCATTTGTGAACCATTCATTGAGAAGACTGCCGTCGTAGGTAAACTGAAAATGAGGAATACCTGTTGGTATACCATCTCGATAGCGGGTCGGAACACGAAAGCCTTCTGCGGATAACCCAGCAATGAAACGCGCCACGAATGCAGCCTTACTAAGTCTTTGATTGAAAGACGCGCGGGTTTGAACATCGCGGCATTCGATTGACGGTTCGCAAAAAAGACCATTTCCTTCGTCACACCCGGCTGGTATTTCACGTATTGACGTCCCATCCATGGAAGGGGCACACGGCCAATTTTCACTCGGTCCAGCAACAAAATGCCCTGTGGAGACTGGAGTCCTTCCCTCGATGTACAACGTGCTGAAATCTCTCGGCCCAGCATCCCACCTGATGTTGCGAGCGAAACGACGAAGGTTAGTGAACGTGAAGAAGCCACGGCGAGCCATGAGGGTCCAACGAGTGAGAATGTCGGAGTCTGACGTAGAAGAGTCATCTATCGCCCTTCGAAACCTTCTCCATTCTGCGCATGGCGGCGAGCCACCAATGGAGGTAATTTCCGCTTCATCCGGATCGAAATATCCCAGCAGTTGCTTCTCACCTACCGAGTGCAGTTGGTCGTCCTCGTTCGGGGGGGACGGGGGAGGTGGAATGACCTCGTAGTCTGTCCCAGGCCCATCGGGGTCCGTGCATTCGCCCGCGTCAGCGAACGATGGACACGGCTCCGCCATCCCATTATCGTTTTCACCGTTGACGTATTCACAAATCCGATTCGGATCTCCTCCCGGCGCCCACAAGCACAATTCTCGCGAGCCCAAACCCACAAACGGAATAATCTTGCTGTTGCCCAGGCACTCCTTGAGCCGATTCTGGTTGGGATCATCGCTAAGTGTAGCTTCGCCTTCTCCCTCATCGGTCGCTACAGTGAGCTGGTCGGCCATGCAAATGCCGGCCACGCATTCTTCGCCGGTGGGACACGGAGTGTCTTCGTCGCATGAGCCGCCGGTTCTTGCTTCGAGGTCGTCGATGTTGATGGCGGTGCCGCAGATGTCTTCAACTTCGGCGAGGGCTTGTTCGGCGCGAATGTCCATTTCGAGGCGGTTGGCGATGACTTGTTCGCCGAGGGCGTCGGCTTCGTCGGCGGCTTGGCGCGCCAGGGCAAGGTAGCGGCGCCAGGAGTTTTCAAATTCGTCGCCGTCGTCGGTGAGTTCGTCTTCGAGAGGGAGGCGCTCGTCAAAGGAGACGCCTTCGATGCAGCTGGCGTGGGGATGGGTGCACCAGGCGGTGCTGGGCGCGAGGGCTTCGCCGGCGCGGCGGTCAAGGCCCGGAGTGACGAGCTCGTCCGAGCTGTAGCCGCCTCCGTCGTATAGGTAGCCGCTGGCAAAGGCTTCGTAGTCGCCGGTTACGTTGGCGCGGCCGGAGTCTTCGGGGCGTGTCAGTATGTTGCGGCGACGTACGATGAAAAACTGCCTTGTGCCCTCGGAGAGCTCGGTGTCTTCCGGAATGGGCCAGGCGGTGAAGGTGGTGAACTTACGTCTTTCTGTCGCCGCGTCGGCTGTTTCGTTTTCGATGCGTTCCGGGCGCGCGGCAAGCTGGGCCACGGGATCTACGTCGTCCCAGGTGCAACGAACGCCTTCGATTTCTCCGGTAAGCGCGCATGAGAGCGCTTCGGCGCTTTGCACCAAAACCAAATCTTCTGATGGGATGCCATGGTGAAAGAGCACGATATAGCGCGCGCTGGGGTCGTCTGACACGAGCAGCTCGGCGGGCACTTCGCGCTGCGCCGTGAGGCTAAGCGGCAATAGGCCACGCCTGAAGTCGGCTCGAATCGCGACCGTGGCTTCGTCGGACGACACGCTTGGGTCGCGGCGCACGATGTCGATGGTTCGGCGCGCAAACTCACCGAGCAAACTGCGCAGGGATCGATCGGTATTTTGAAACTGTTCCTCGAAGCCGCGGGGCGACTCTCGGAAGCGAGCCAACGTTCCGTAGTAGAGCCACGAAGGCGGGGTGGGTGGGTTGACGGTGCCCGCGTGGCGGTCGCCTATTTCGCCGCCGCCGGGCGCGGGGCGAGGCGGCAAGAGCACGCGTTCCGAGCGAGCAAAGGCTTTATTTTCTTGGGCAAGGTACGCCCGGGCGGTGATGAAATCCTCGAGGTCGAGGCCTAGCCCTTCGAGCATTTGCGCCAAGGTCAGAGCATCCGGGTCGCTTGGGTCGAGCTCAACGAGGCCCCACACACGCGACAGACGAGCGCGCACGCTGTCCGCTGCTGGGGCGCCCTCCAGCATAAACCCCTCCAGCAACTCTTCGATATCGATCGAATCGCCAGAATCTATCGCCCCTCCGCCGGGCAACCCGACTTCGCGGCCTTGAGGAATCGCGTTGATGGCGCGAGGGGAGACGCCGGATTCGCGCAGCAGCTCGAGCGCACGTTTTTCATCTGAATCAAGCTCAGGTGCGGTGCAGAACGCTGCGTTGGTCATACCGCCGCGTATGCCTAGGTCGCCACCGATGAGCGTGTGCGCCGCGTGAAAACGTATCTGCTGCTTGCGCATGGCTCCGTCTTCGACGCCCGCGCCGCTCCCAAACTCGCCGTCGGAGAGCGCGATATAGCTGTCGATGCTCTTAAACCCTGCTTCGACCATAAGGTGGTAAAACTCGTTGATCAGCGTGGCCATTGAGCTGGCGACCGAAACGCTGTCTTCGCCAAACGTTTCTCCGCACCCGGACGACGGGAGCCCGTAAAGACTGCCTTGGACATCTCGCAGCGCGCCCGTCCCCTCCTGCGCGAGCTCCAAGGGAACGAGCTCGTGAAGCGCGGCCTTGGTCGCCGAATCTTGCGGTCTCACGACGATCTGCTCGGCTTCCGGTTTCCATGAAAAGAACGTCTTGGTGGTCACCTGGTCGGCAAGCTCAAGCAGCAGGTTGGCGCGACAAAGCGAAACCTCGAGCGCGCAATGGGTTTGGTTGCATTCGCTGTCTTGTATTCCTTCTGCGCCCGGGGGAATACAGCGCGTCGCGTCGCGGACGACTTCTCCAGCATCGTCGGTGGCCGATTCGTGGAGCTCATGCAGGCATTCTTCGGTCAATATCTCCAAGAAACCATTGCGACCCATGAGCGCTTCGGGGGCAGATTGCCCCAAGCGCTCTTCGTCTTCCGGAAAGAGCGGTTCCTGGTCGGGAAAGAGCGCGACAGTGCGCTCTTCTTCGCCTTGGGTAAAGCGCAATAGCTGGCGTCGCCTCAGCTCAGCGAGCGGCCCGTCGCCCGGCGCGCGCTCGACATCGAGCGAGTCGTCCGCGCCAAAGCCACAGCTGCTGAGAGGAGCGAACGCAGCCATCGATACGCCGACGCTGGCCACAAAAAAATAGACGCGCTTACCCATCGTTCTTCTCCTCCCTCGATCGACGTCGCCTGGTTCGACACAGCATCACTAGCGCCAACAATCCCCCCACCACCGCCCACCAACGCGTCGCCGTCGCACGTTCGGACGGGTTGATTCGGCAGCCGCCCGCCGCAGGCGCGCGACAGACCGAGCGGCCGTCGACTTCGTCGCACGAAAAGCCAGCCGGACACGGGTTGCGGTCATCGCAGGTCCGCGCGCAGACTGATGCGCCGCCGGGCTTTTGTAGGCATATGCCTCCGCTACAATCCGAACCTTGGCGACACGCCGCGCCCAGCACCGACCGCATGGCCACGCATTCGTTCGACGCCGTGTCGCAAGTAAAATGACGATGCAGGCATTCGCGGGTGCAGGTTGCGGTGCAATACCCGTCTGGATGGCACCGTGCGTCAGCGCATTCTTCGTCGGTGCGGCAAGGGTCTCCCCACACGCCGCACGCTGCTTCGGACTCGAGCGCGTCGCGTTCCAGGATTGGTCGACGCGGCGTGCAAGCCGGGGCCTCATAGAGAAAGCAAAGGCCCGCTTCGTCGTCCGAGGAGAGCCTGCTCGTTCTTGCGCCGATATAGAACGGAAACATCACGTGCCGGGCAAATGATTCGTCTTGGTCACAATCAGGCGCGCCGCCTTCGCCGTCCGGTTCGCAGGCGTGCATTAGCCCGAGCACATGGCCAAACTCGTGCGCAACGACTTCCCCAATCGATCGGTACCGAGTGGACTGGTACCGAGCGTCCGATGTATCTCCGCGCCCCATCGTCCATTGAAAGTCTTCCGCGTTGAGAAAGACATCGGCTTCCGCGATGAACCAAAGACCGCGCGCGTCTTGTTGGTAGAGCGTCTCGGTAAACCCAGCCGCCCCTTCCGGAAACCCCAGCGCCCGCCATCGGTCTTCCACCCAGCTCACGGTGTTGACTCCATCGCCCGACTCGGGCGCTTGGCCGATTCCGTCATAGGCGAGCGCGGGCTGGGCACAGTTCGCCGAAGCCCAAGTCTCCGCGCCTGTCTGCAGCGATCTGACCACAAACGACTCGAGCAAGCCGACATCGGTCGGAAGCAACGGCTCCATCGTGCTGGAGGGAAAGCTCCCCAAGTGCACCTGGTAGTGAACCGTCGGGCTCCGCCAGCGAACGCGCTCGCTGGTTCGAAACTCCGGCAAATCGGCGGCTGTCCGATATGCGTACGCAAGCGAAGGCTCGGCCCCGCAGAAAAAAAGCCAAACGTTTACGCAAAAAAGCGTTCCTCGCTGCCTACACGTGGGGCCCTGGCTGGTCATGAAAGACCGGACGCTACCGAGAACGACCTGGAAAAACTTCAGCGCAACATCAACGCAACATCATTTTTTCTCTGACGACGCAGCAGGACGCTGACAACGAGGCAGCCAAACCGCCATCGCGCCCACAGAAATGATGTTGTGTTGATATTGCGCTGAAGTTCGCAGCCCGGCTTCTCACTATGGTGCCGACAGTCTTCGCTCTGCCCAGCAAGGGCAGGCAAACCAAAAAGGGGGCTACGATGAGCCGGACGTTGCGAGCAGGCACGCTGCACACACACCGCACCCGAGGTTCTGAGCGACTGCACAGCACACAATCGGCATCGCGAGGCGTGCGATCGGCATCACGAAGCGTGCGATCTTTGCGATTCGCGCTCTTCGTCGCCGTCGGCGTGGGCTGCACGCATCAAGGTCATTCTCCATCCGCCCCCGAAGAAGCGAGCAAAATTCGACTCAGCCTTTCGATGCCGCGCGGCGTATCCACCGATATCGGTGCTGTGCGATTCGATGTAATCGACCTCGAGCGCGGGCACACCGAGAGTGCAGAGGTCCCTTTGGAAGGAGAAGGCTTGCCGTCCTCCGTGCATGCCGATCTCGCGGGTCATCGATTCGCTGATTGGCTCGTGGTCGTTCCTCCGGGGGACTATCGCGTAGTCGCAACCCCCCTCGACCGCGACGGTCAGCTTTCCGCGGTATGCAGCGCGGCTGAGGAGCCCCGCGTACGGGTGCTGCCCCGCGCGACCACGGAGCTTCTTTTGATCTCCGAGTGTGGCGCGGGAGATCGAGGTGCTGTCGACGTAGGCGTGGTATTTCGCCATCGCCCGTTGATCGAGAAGCTTGAGTTCGACAGCAGCAAGTTTATCTGCCGGGACGAAGCTGCAGGCATTCGGGTGCACGCGAAGGATCTCGACGGAGACGTGTTGACCTACACCTGGCGCGTCAGCGAAACCCCTCGCGGCGTGTTGATGGACCGCTACTGCCTCGCGGCGGCGGGCTCGCAAGCCGCGCTGTCCGCCGCCGCGGCAGGTCGCTACGAGCTCACCGTTTCGGTCAGCGATGCATCATCAACCACAGCCTTGGTGTTTCCGGTTTATGTCTCCGAATGTGGCGAAGCCCCATCGTGCCCCGGCGATGCGGCGCTCTCTCGGGTTTCGGATGCGCCGCACGAGACCCAGGGCGGATGTTTCTGTGAAGATGATCAAGACGGCGACGGCGTGCTGGATAGCGAAGACAATTGCGCCGAAGGCATCAATCCTCTGCAGGTCGACATCGACGAAGACGGCGTGGGCGACCTCTGCGACAATTGTCCTACCGAGGTCAACCCCGGGCAGGAAGACGAAAACGGCGACGGCGGGGGCGACGCATGCGCCCCTCCGGAAGAAGTCACGCTCTGCGGCGTTTCTTTCCTGCCCGCCGAGGGTGTCGACCCTCTGCTCGCCAACGTCGTACCTGACGACGGGGAACTAGTTCATGTGCTCCTTCAGCTCTCGACTTCCGTGATGGCAGATGAGCTCGAGCAGATCGAAGCGCTGGGCGCGCAGCTCGACCGCGCGATCTCGCGGAATTTGTTTTTCATCGGAGTTCCCGTTGATGCTCTGCCCGAGGTCGCTGCGCTGCCCTTTGTGCGCGCGGTTTCTCAAATTCCCGAAGCCTGCCTCAGCATTCGATCCAGCGCCGAGCTTGGCTGCGCGCCTGTGCGCCGAGGACAGTGGGTCGGAGCTCAGTTCGACAGTGAAGAAGGTTTTGAATCAGGTTTTGAAGCCGGTGCTTTTGCTCCGCAGCTAAACCGCGGTGGGGCCATGGCGTACCACACGTCCTCATCCACGATGGTGATCTTCGGAGGACGACGCGAGTTTGACCCTGGGTCCCCGCCGCCAGTAGATGAAGAATTTCCCGTTTCAACCTGGCTTTGGAGCGCAACCATGTCGCGTTTGATAATCTCGAGCACCGATCCTCCGCCAGGGCGATCTGACCATGCGCTGGTGCACGATGTTGCCAGAGATCGCGTGCTGCTCTTTGGCGGGCGACGGCGCGCAACCGATGGAACCCTTCAAGCACTAGGAGATACCTGGGCTTGGGACGGGTCTCGCTGGGACCAAATCGACACCACGGACGCGCCAGCGCCGCGGTGGGGCTACGCCTGGGCCTACGACGCGAGCCGCGAAGAGATCGTGCTATTTGGCGGCACCGACGGCACGACGTTGTTTCAAGACACCTGGATCTTCAACGGAGAGGAGTGGGAAGAAGTTCCCCAGGGCGCATCGGAAGCCTGGCCCACCGCGCGACACGACCACGCCATGGCCCACGATGGATCGAGCGACCAGGTGTTGCTGTTTGGTGGACGAGAACATCTCGACGGTGAACCGGAAGCGTATCTCTATGGTACGTGGGCGTGGAACGGTTCGGCGTGGCAACAGCAAAGGCCGAACTCCATTCCGCAGGCGCGGTCTGGCCATTCCATGGTGGCGTTCAATTCGGAAGACTCGGGCTGCGGGATCTTTCTTCTCCTCGGCGAATCTGACACCGAGATTCCGGAGCTCACGTGGTTTTGGGACGGCGAAGACTGGGCACCGGTGGACACCGCCGGCGTGCCAAGATCTCCGGAGCACACCGAACATGCCGCAGCATACGACCCACAAACCAATCGCGTCGTGTTGTTACCTTCGAACGCGCAAAATGTGTGGGAACTTGAAGCGTTTCCGACGCTGCTGGTTTCGTTTCATGAATCGACAGCGTTCGACGTAGCGCGGCGCGTGCTTGCCGAGGCCAACGCAGAGATTCTCGCTCCGGGCGGCGTGCTTCCCGATGGCAACGTCGTGAACACCTGGTTGGTGTCGATGCCTCTCGCGTCGGTCGATTTGTTGGCCGTGCGCAATTCGGTGCTGCGGATCGAGCAACCCTCGAAGACTGTTCCCCACGCCGATGGCATCGGAGAGCTCTCTGGCGCATACGCCTGCCAAGCTCCCGGTAGCAACCGATGCGGCGGCACCGGTTGTACCGGCGATGGCGTCGGTGTCGCGCTCTGGGACATGGGTTGGCCGGCCAGCCACGCGGCTTTCGTAGACTCTGCGGGGTTGTCCAGTCGCGTGATGACGGGCGTCGACGTCGTCGTTCGGAACGAACGGTTCGACAACCACGCGACATTCTTGGCGGGAGTCATCGCCGGGCGAGGCGACCGTGCCCCCGCCGGAGACCTGGGACGCCACCAGGGCATGGCGCCCAACGCAACGCTCTACGCCTATCAGTATCCCGACCTCGATCGAAGCGCGGCCACCGAGTTTCTCGAGGAACTACAAGATGCCGCAAGCCGCGGCGCACGCGCATTTAACGCCGCGGTCGGAAAGAAAGTAGAATGCGATCAGCTCGGGCTGTACGACGGGGCCAGCGGAGAGCTCGACAAATATTTTCACCCGCCGGCCCGAACCAACCCTTTGATGAGCCTCGTGGCCTCTGCAGGAAACAACCAGCGCTTCCGCATCGAGAACACCATAGGATGTGGGTTTCCGGCAATCAACGACCCTGCATCATGCCCCGCCGTCGACCCGCCAATGGACAATATCCGGCGTCGCTTTTACACCGTATCTGGAGGTCACGCTCAAACCGCGAAAAACAGCTTGGTCGTAGGCTACGTGAGCTCCGGAACGCCGGGAACGCTCGCCGGAGCGCGCCGCCCTAGCACGCGCAGCGGATGGGGGCCCACCGCGGATGGACGCATCAAACCGGACCTGGTTGCGCCGGGGACAGAGATGGAGCTCCGGGACGGCGAACCTCCGTGCCCGGGGACCCGCGAATGCGACCCCGACGAGCAAATCATCTCCGCGGTATGCGACACCGTAGAACCCGGCGGTCCAATATGCAGGAGCGAATCGAACAGCAGCTATGGCATCCTCCCTTCCTACACGCTTGACAGAACCAACGTGGTTGAATCGAGAGGCACTTCGGTGGCGTCGGCCGCAGTGACCGGCGCAATCGCGCAACTGGTGGAACACCAAGGCAGCATTGGCCTACCGCCATCTGAACAGCCGCTGGACTCAGACTCCACCAAGGCACTACTGATCCATACCGCGCTTGACTTGCGAGTGACCGACGATTCCGGCGCGTTCATGAGCCTGGTCGATTGCGACCCGATAGGCGGAAACCAGTGGTGCTGGCCTATTCTGGACGCTGCAGGCGGCGACGGTCCAGACTACGCAACCGGCTGGGGTCTCATTCAAGTCGACGCCGCCAAAGAACACCTAACCCGCGGCAATCCGCCCGCTCAGGTGCGGCCCTCAAGCTGCCGCGAGCCGATTCGCTACGCCAACGGGCTGCCCATCAACAGCCCCCTCCCGATAGGCGCTTCGAGAGCCACCGCGGAAGCACTCGGACTCGAATGTAGCGGAGCGGCCATTTGGGACTGGGTTGCCTATATTGAACCGCAAGAAGGCGCTACCCGCCTGAAAGTGACCGTTGCTTGGGATGATAAGCCCGCTGGCGGTGCTCCCGGAAGCAACGCCTCGGGTTCAGACACACTTCTCGTCAATGATCTGGATCTCGGCGTGAGCGCGGCTCGAAGCGTGGGCTCGCGCATGGGTCCGACGCACTACTCTTGGCGACTCGACCCTTCGTGCCCTCATGCTCCCGCCGAGCGCGTGCAAGGACCGTGGAATCCGAGCCGATTTGCCGATCGCCGAAACACCGTCGAACAGGTCGTGATTGATGGCGAAGACCTGATTGACGCGCCCTATTGGCAAATCGTTGTCCACTCCTCTGGGATTGCGAATAACCGGTTTGACGCATCCAAGGAACAGGATTTCGCCATTTTGATTTCGTGGGAGTAGCCAACGTCCCGGCCGAGCGGCCTCGAACGCACTCCGCGACACGCGAGGCCGCACTGGGTTCTACCGACTGCAACCTTGGCGCAAATAAGTAGGGTCGCGACGCCGTTCGGCTTCAACAACTTGTTCGACAGTGCTCCGTAGGTGCGCCAAGCGATGGTGTTCGAGCTCTCGAATCAGCGCGGGGCGAAAAAATGGGTGTGCAAATTCGTATGTGCCAGGTCCGCAGAACTTTCGTTGAACCGGGCATCGCCGAACAATGTGTCGGGCGCAGAGTTGCTCGAGCGCGCTGGCAACGTTGAGCCGGGGAAGCTTCGTCGCTCGCTGCAACAGGTGTATGTCAAACGCTGGTCCAATCACGGCCGCGGTTTCGAGCAGTGTTCGGTCATCGGCGGTGATCTTTTCGAGGCGCGATTGTAGCCATCGCTGCGCAGCGGCCGGCACGCAGATTTTGGTCTGCGGGGGCAAGGCTTTTTTTGTGGCCGGCCCGGCGAGCATCTGCTGGATGAACAGTGGGTTTCCGCCCGTCCATGTGTGAAGGTCGGTCCATGCGTGATGGTCGGCCCACCCGTGATGGTCGATCCGCGCACCACGATCGGTCCGTGACTGCGCAGCCAGCCAAAGGCCTACTTCTCGCGCGCTCCATCCCTGAATGGGCAGGTTTTCGTAGTGGCAAACGCTCCGAAGCTTCATCAGCGCAGAGCAAAGCGGGTGGTCGGTGGTTACGTCGCTGCCTCGATACATGCCGATCAGCAATACGCGGCTGCGGCCGATCTCCGAAGCGACAAAGCTCAGCAAACGCAAGCTTGCCTCGTCTGCCGCATGCAGATCATCGATGGCCACTACGAGGAGCGCTTGCTCCGCCATCTCTCGCAAACATCGCGCAGCGTCAATATGCAACCGAAACTCTGCCTCGGAAGTTTGCGGCGGCGGCGCATGAAGCCTTCGCCGAAGCGCGCGCACCCGAGAATCTGGCGAGTCCGACGCTTCATCGCGCCTGAAACCACTCTGCCGCTGGGCCAGCGACTCGAAAATTTCGATCCATGGACCATACGAGAGCGCGTTCTGTTGCGTGCCGCAGCGAGCCTCGACCACATCCAAATCGGAGCCGGCGGCGCCTCTGAGACACGCAGCGCGCATGAACTCGCGCACGCACGATGTCTTCCCCGCGCCAAGCTCTCCTCTCAGCAAGCGCACCTGCCCGCGACCTGTTCGCGCCTGCTCCAGCGCGGCCTGTAGCCTCGCAAGCTCTGCCTCGCGTCCGATGAAGTTGGCAGGAGTTTCTAGAGAGGGTAGTTCGAGTACCGGGCCGACAAACTGAAAGCCGCGACCGCGAACGGTGCGAATCCATCGTCGTTTCACTTGCGAATGCTGCGCTCCTGAAGAATGCCGCGCGCTCGAAGAATGCGCGAGCGCCTGGCGGGCCTCGTACACTGCTTGGCTCAGCGCCCCATCGAACACTTCGGCATTTGGCCAGAGCCGGCCGAACAACTCGTCGCGGGAGACGATTCGATCGCGATGGGCCACCAAATAAGCGATCAGGTCGAATACCTGCGGTTTGATGGAAAGCATCCCCTGCTCGCCACGCAGCCGAAGCGAGCCGGTGTCCATTTCAAACGGCCCAAAGCGGTAGCGCATAGGCGCCGTGGCCCGAACCTGGGTCACCGCGTCACAGTCTGGCCATTGGGTTGGTCGAGTCTGCGCATGATGTGCTGAACGTCGCGCAAGGTTCCGCGAAGCTGCATTCGCTCCGCGCATGATTGGGCGCTGCGACAGAGGGAGCGCACGCGTCGAATATCGACGTGCGCACCACGGCGAACCAATAGCAACGCCAACTCGGCCTCCGCGCGCGCAACAAAATGTGGCGCGCCCACCGCGCGAGCCGACTCGACCGAACGTTCAAGAAGATCAATCGCATTATCAAGCTTTCCCTCTAGCGCGCAGAGCAATCCTATCGGGCGAGATACTGGGCCTTGATAGGCCACCGTCACCCCGGCCACTACGTGGTGGTTTTGATAGGGCGCAAGCATCTGCTGCAACGTGGAAACGTGAGCTGAATCCTCTACTGCAGACGCGAGTTCGCTGAGCAGCGCAAGCGTACACAGACTGTTGAATGGATCCTTCGCAACAAAACCCAAACAACTCTGCATGACCTCCTGGTATCGCCGCTCGGCCGCAGCCTGGTCTCCGAAAGAGACGTCGATGAGCGCCGCGGCCACCCGCCAAAATACAACTTGGGGATATTGAACAACCAAGCGCTCAAAATCATCCCGAAGCTCATTCAAGCGCTCCTGGGCATACCGAAGCGTCCAGAGCTGCGCCCAATAGGTCACCTCCACAGTCGGTGATTGAGCGTATTCTCCTAGGTCTATGCTGTCGTAAAGCGCTTCTTCCGCGTCGACGAAGTTTCCTTGAATGCCCAGCGTTGCACAACGGCAGGTCCCGTTGAACCATTGCGAAGTTCTCGTGCGAATCTGCTGGTGGAGCGAGTCCACCGCATCTGCCGCGCGACAGGCACCAAGAGTATCGCCCGAGAGCATCCTCGGCGTCCAGCAGGCCGAGTGAGCAAGCAGCTCAAGAGTCGCGTCGCAATTCTCTCTCGCGCAGTCGACCATCGCGCGCGCGCTCTCCTCGCAACGATCGAACGCGCCTTCCACGCGACAAGAAAAAAATCGCGCTAGCAAAGAAAAGAACACCGCTTCACCGTCGCCGGCGGTTTTCGCGACCGCTACGGCTCGTTCCGTGAGCGTTCGGCCGCGGGCTGCCCCGCCGATCAACAGCACCAGCGATAGTCGATAAAGAAGCCTCGCTCGCAGCTCGATCCGCGCGTCAGGCAAGCATTCGAGGGCTTCCTCGAGCAGCCCGATGCTTGTCTCGTCCAGCGGAACGACCCGAGTCGGCACACCAAAGGCCGACGTGGCTCCCAGCACCGCGTTCGCAAAGAGGGCCGGTTCTTTCATTTCCCGCGCTGCCTCCGCAACGGCAAGATGAGTTGCTCGCGCCTCGGTCAAAATTCCGGCGCAGAGCTGGGCATCGCCAAGCCGAAGACGCAGCCGAGCAAACTCTACCGGATCGAAGTCGGCAATTCGGGCAAGCTGCAGCGCTCGCTCAAGATGTTCCACCCCTTCCGCGTACGACAGCCGCCCAATGCTTTGCTCCGCGGCGCGCAAGAGAAATCCGATCGCCTCGGTCGCGTCGCTCGCGCCCAAATACGATGAGCGAAAAAAGTGAAACGCGACTTTGGGCAACGCGAGCGATGGGTCTCGCGAAAGCTGAGGCGTGAACGCTTCGCCCACGCGGTGGTGGAGCTCGGCTTGTCGCCGAACGGGCAGGCTCTCGTAAAGCGCTTCACGAAATAGAGGGTGTGCAAACTCGAAGGCTTCGTGGTCAGACTCCTGCGGTCGCACGATCGAGCGCTCGACAAATCGCTTCAAAACTTCAATCACGTGGAGTCGCGGCTGGCGAGCGCATCGACAAATTGTATCGACACGAAACTCCTGCCCCACCACGGAAGCAACTTCCAGCAGGCGGCGGCCCTCCTCAGAAGCCCGGCCCACTTGGCTGAGCACAGTCTGCCGAATCGCCGACGGCACCTCCCTCCTTCTGAGACTCCAGCTAGGGTCCGCCTCAAGACCAGCGCGTCCCGGGTGCATCGTCGCAAGCGGCAACACCTCGGAGCCTAGTCGCGCGCGAGATTCGGCCCGCCAGGAATCGATGAGGGATTGAACGAAAAGCGCGTTGCCTCCCGTCCGCGCGCGCAGCGCACGTGCGAGCTCGCGACGATGCCCCGGGATTTCGGCTCGAGCCAGCCAGCGCAAGACATCATCTTCGCTTAGTTCGCTGAGTGCCGTGCGCGAAAGATGCCCTCCGTCCGCTCCGTGACAAAGTTGGTTCAGCAGGTGGTCTCGAGCTAATTCTTCGGCTCGAAACGTCGCCACCAAAAGAACACGCGACGACGTCAGTTCACGCACAAGAAACGAAAGAAGTCGCGCGCTCGACGGGTCGATCGCGTGGGCATCGTCGATAAACAGCACCACTGGCCGGCGGCGCGATGAGGCCTTGAAAAAGCGCACGATACTCGCGTGAAGACGAAACTCTGCCTCGGAAGGCTCCATCGCCGGCATCGTGCCTGCTTCCGGAACCAGCTCTCGGATTTCCGGCACGATGGATGCGACATCGACCGCGCCCACGCTCAAGTCGTCGGCAAACTCCGCGGGGGCATTCCAACCAGCCGCCTCTCGAAAAATTTCGATCCACGGGAAGTAGGCAGGAACACCGGCCAAATCGTAACATCTCGCTTGCGCGACCTGGTTTTCGTCGGCAATCGAGCGAAGAAACTCCTCAACCAGTCGCGTCTTGCCGACTCCCGCGGGCCCAGAGAGAAAAAGCGCGCGACCCTGTCGCTGCTTCGCGGCCGCGAGCATCGCATGCAGTTCGCGAAGCTCTGAGGTTCGCCCCACGAAAATCGACCCCGGGCCTCCAACCTCGACCTCTGTATCGGAGACCTCTGTATCGGAGACCCCTGTACCGGCGCCCCCTGTACCGGCGCCCCCTGCATCGGAGACTCCCGCGCGCTGTTCGCGACCCATTCGAGAGGCCGACTGGTCCGTCACTTCGCCCACAAACTGAAACCCGCGGCCGCGTACCGTCCTTATCCATTGCGTGCTCGACGCATGGCTCGATGCGCTGCTGCCCAGCACCTTTCGCGCCTCGTACACTTCCTGGTTGAGGACGCGGTCTTGCACTGCGACGTTGGGCCACAGCGCCTCCACCAGTTCGCCTCGCAACACGACCCGATCTCGATGGTGAATCAGGTAGACAATGAGGCGCGTGGTACGGGGTCGCAGCCGCTGAAGCCGTCCTTCTTTTCGCAGTTGCTCTGTTCGAGTATCAAGCTCGAACAAACCAAATCGATAGCGCATGCGCTCCCCGCCCCCTCACGCAATGCCGAATCTCGCGGCAACAGCACCTTGAGGGGTGATCTTGATCAGGAACGCGTCGCTTGCAAGCGAATAGTCTTTGACAGCGTCGACCTTCTCAGGTCCTTCTCAGCCCTGGTCGAGAGTCTCCATCACGCATTCGTTCCAGGTTCATCACCGCACGCAAAGCACTGATTACGAATCTGCTAAGCCCTTGAATCGGCTGCAGGTTTCGCTGAATGTATCGTCCGCGAACACTTTCGAAATCGCTCCCCACGGGTGTGGATCGCAAATTGCTTGTGGTGACCGGTTGGAATCAGCCTTGGCCGATCCGATGCGGCGGCAGGCCCAGCAGTCAAAGCAAACGTCTCGGTGCTAGGTCACCAGACCGGAATGGAGCGGTTCACATGAAGAAACATACTCATTACAGTCACCCGAACCTCATCGGGTTTTTGAGTGTCGCGATGACGCTTTTCGTGTTCGGCGGATGCACGGCCCAAAGCACGGGCGCAGAGCTCGCGGAGCAAGAGAAAGCGGTTGAAGGGACGAGTCCACCCTCAATCATTTGGTGCACGTCCGATAGCTACATTGGGCAGAGGACCTATCGTACGAAATGGCTCATCAACACCACAACGAACGAACTTGCGGTCGTCCAGTATGCCGGCACGAACGAACTTGTTCTCGTTGGCAACAAGCTCATGCACAGAGAGGACGGCCCAACGTGGGACGACCTTGGCGCCGCCCAGAAGAAACCGATGACGCTCAGCCCGTCGCAGAACTCGGAGACGCTTGGGTACACCGTCCAAGCCGTCATCTCAGAAGAAACCGTCGCCGATTCCATCACGATCGACATCAAGCGAGAGCGCATTTACGCGTCGCTGGCGAATGTCCCAACAGGTTTTCTCCACAGCGACACCGAACAATACGAAGCCGATTGCAACTTTGAGCAGTTTGTATCTCCGAATGGAGAAACGTATGCGCAGCGTACCGCACAGGTCTGCCGAAGCGCGGACGCTGAGCAATGCAGGAGCTTGAGCCTGCGGGGGTGTATCCTAAGCGGACAAAATCGGTGCGTGGCCGCCGCACCACCGGCGCCAAAAACGCTGGGAGCGCTCTGCCAAAGCGCAAACAATTTGGGAGACAGCGCATTCAGCCGCTGCTTCAATCTCTACGAAGAAGGCTGCCAGTTCGTTCAAAGCACGAAGACATGCCAGGTCCGGTCCGGGTTCACTCCGGAGCAAGAGGTCAAACAGGCTTCCGCCGAGTAACGTTCACCGAGTAGCGTCGCGCGCTGGTCGCGTGCGCCCGCAGAGAACCTACTCGTCGCGCCGCTGCACCACGAACGTGTTCATGCGCTCTTCGGTTTCGAACGTTCGGCGGTAGCGCTCGGCTTCGCGTTGGGTCTCGAACGGCCCGACGCGTACTCGGTAGTAGCGCCCTCGGTCGGGCACGTCGGCGGCGACGACGAACGAGCTATGGCCGCGTTTGCGGAGCGCGGCGGCGTAGGTTTCTGCTTCGGATGATGAACGATAGCTGATGACCTGTAGGGTGAACTTGCCTTCGCTACCTCGCGACGCCTGTTCGGCGGCAGCAGGTTCTGCTCGCTCCATGGCTTTGGCGAGCATCGGGTCGCCCGACGAATCGTGGTTTCGATATTCGCCAGGGTTGTAGCCATCAGCTCGGCTATCGCCGGCTCCATAGTCGTCTTGAGGGTAGTCGTCTTGAGTCTGCGCGGCCGGGGCGTCGCCTGGTGGAGCATACGCGGCCACAAACTCTTCCGTATTTCCGGATGCGACTTCCGCTTCCAATGCCGGATGCGCGGTGGCGACGTCGACGCTCTGCCATCCCGCTGAATCGTTCGACGAACCGATGGGGTCGAGATGATCGTGTTCGGCGGACGCAGCAGCCACCGCCACGGCCATGTCGGATCGCGTATCGCCAATCAGCTTGCCGGGAAAGCTCAGCGCCTCCCGGTCGACCTCGGTTTCGTCTTCCTCGCTGTCGGCGCGTGGTGCGGCTGCTGCACGCGCAAGATCGGCTTTGTCGGATAGCGCAGCGAGCGGGTCGTCCACCTGCGCTTCGGTGTCTTGCGAGCCCCCGAAGAGCCACACCACTCCGCCAATGGCGGCAAGCCCGAGCATCGCCATCGCCACCGCAGTCATGCGCGGCGCCATCGATTCTCCCGGGTGAACTTCCTGAATGCGTTCAAGATCGCGCATCGCGGTGTCCATATCGCACCTCCCAGGTCCGATGTACGCATCACACCTACATGTAGTCAAATTACCTTCAGAGCCACACAGGAACCCACCAGGCACGGGCTACGGATCAGGCACGACGAGATCGACAAACCCGCTGCTTTCGCCCTCGAAACGCTGCCAAACCTGAAGCGCGTCGCCAGAATCCGCGCGAATATTTAGCTCAAACTCGCCTTGGGCGTCCGCCGTGCCGATCACCCCGGCTGCCCGCCGAGGGTTGTAGGCGAATACGAACGCTTCTTCGATGGCGCCGCTGCCCTCGATCGTGACGATCCCCTCGGCGTCAGGCGCCGAGCTGACCGCAACGGGCGGCGGCAAAGGCAGCGTTGGCGCGGCGGTGCCAGTGCAACCGCCTATGAGGAACCCATGAAGCAGGCCAAGCAACGCGCCGAGCCCGATGATCCGTCGTCGTGTCATGCCAGCCAACCCGCCAGAGAGCTGCAAACCAGGTGCCGATTCTCTGCCCGGGGCGCCCACGGGTCTGCCGATTGTGTTCTGGCCGGTGTTTTCCAGGTGATTCCCCCATCGATAAAGAACGAAAAGAAGTGGCGAGCTACCTAGCGAACCAGTTTGCCCGCGCTGAGCTCGTTCGCCATTCAGCCAACAAAGTTGGCTATTGCCGTCAATCTCGTTGCGTTTTTGCCCGCCCCAGACCGTGCGTAGAAACCTCGCTCATGATAGCGTCCGGCCTCTCCAAAGTTCTCTCTTCACGAGCCTTTAATGCCTGAAACGTCGCATCACAAGCTCCCCGTCACCATCGAAGACGAGCTGCGTCGCTCCTATCTCGACTACGCCATGAGCGTCATCATCGGGCGCGCGATTCCCGACGCCCGAGACGGCCTCAAGCCAGTCCACCGCCGGATTCTCTACTCGATGCACGAACAGAGCGTGCATTGGAATCAAGCCTACAAAAAGAGCGCGCGCATCGTCGGCGACGTGCTCGGCAAATATCACCCCCACGGCGACACCGCCGTCTACGACGCGCTGGTCCGCATGGCCCAAGAGTTTTCCATGCGTTACCCGCTCGTCGACGGCCAGGGGAACTTCGGTTCGGTCGACGGAGATCCCCCCGCCGCCATGCGATACACCGAGGTGCGCATGGCGCGCTTCGCCGCCGACTTGCTGGCGGATATCGAAAAGCAAACCGTCGACTTCGGGCCAAACTTTGATGATTCCGAGCAAGAGCCCTTGGTTCTGCCGAGCCGGATTCCCAACCTACTGGTGAACGGCTCCGGCGGCATCGCCGTGGGCATGGCGACCAATATTCCGCCACACAATCTGCGCGAAATCATCGACGCCTCGATCCGGCTCATCGAACAACCCGAGCTCACCGTCGATCAACTGATGGTCGACGACCCGGAGAGCGGGCGCTTGGGCGTGCGCGGGCCCGATTTCCCGACCGCCGGCTTCATCTACGGCACAAGCGGCATCCACCAAGCGTACCGAACCGGCCGCGGCCGCGTCGTGATGCGAGGCCGCGCGCAGATCGAACCGATCCCCGGCAAGACCAACCGCGAAATGATCGTGGTCACGGAAATCCCCTTTCAGGTCAACAAGGCCGAACTCATCAAAAAGATCGCCGACCTCGTTCGCGATAAGAAGATCGACGGCATCACCGACCTGCGCGATGAATCCGACCGCGACGGCATGCGCATGGTGATCGAGCTGCGGGGCGACGCTCACCCTGAAGTCGTGCTCAACACCCTGTACCGCATGACCCAGCTGCAGACGACGTTCGGCTACAACTGCCTCGCCATCGTCAGCAAGCGGCCCGAGGTCCTCAACCTCAAAGACGCGCTCAACGTATTTATCGAACACCGACGCGAAGTCGTCACGCGAAGGTCGCGGTTTGAGCTCAACCAAGCGCTGGCCCAGCGAGAAATCGTCGAAGGCCTGGGCATGGCGGTCACCGATGTCGATTTGGTGGTGCGCACGATTCGGGAGTCGAAAGATCCCGACGAAGCCAAAGGCCGCTTGCTCAAACTGCCGCTCAAAGGCCTCGAAGAGTTTGTGCGCCGCGCTGGCCGCCCCGAAGACGAAATTCAAGAGGCCAAAGCGCGCGGCGAATACTTTCTCAGCGAACGGCAGGCCAAGGCCATTCTCGAGATGCGCCTCGCTCGCCTTACGGGCCTCGAGCGCGAAAAGCTCGCCGCCGACTACGGAAAGCTCTCCGAGCTCATCGCGCGACTGCGCGCGATTTTGGCTAGTGAAAAGCTCTTGCTCGAGCTGATCGTGCAAGAGCTTCAAGAGGTGCGTGACCGCTATGGCGACGACCGCCGAACCGAGGTCGTCGAAGCCGAAGGCGAAATCTCCATTGAAGACCTCGTCGCTGACGAAGAAGTCGTGGTGACGGTGTCGCAGAAGGGCTACATCAAGCGGGTTCCGCTCTCGGAGTACGCGGCGCAGAGCCGAGGCGGACGCGGCAAACGCGCGATGGATACGCGAGCCGAAGACTTCGTTCGCTGGGTCTTCGTCATCAACGCCCACGCGCATATTCTTTTTCTCGACGACCGCGGCATCGCGTTCTTGAAGAAAGTCTACGAAATCCCCGCGGCAGGGCGCAGCGCCCGCGGGCGCGCGGTGGTGAACTTAGTCGGCATGGAGCCTGATCGACGGGTCGCCGCCATCGTGCCGATACGCGAATTTGTCGACGATGGGTTTTTGCTCACCTGCACCCGGAAAGGCAAAGTCAAACGCACCACGCTGAGCGCGTACGACAACATTCGTCAGACCGGCATCATCGGCGTAGGCCTCGACGACGGCGATGAATTGCTTACTGCGCGCATCGTCGCCCCCGGACAAGAAGTCTTAATCGGCACCGCGCTGGGCTTAAGTATTCGCTTCAGCGTAGAAGAAGTACGCCCCACCGGGCGTAGCTCGCGAGGCGTCAAAGGCATCGAGCTTCGCGACGGCGATGAGGTCATCGGCTTCGATATCGTCGAAGACGAAGCCGTGCAGCAGGTGCTTGCGATTAGCGAAAACGGCTACGGCAAGCGAACCCGCCTCGACAAAGATTGGCGCGCGCAAAGCCGCGGCGGCAAAGGCATCATTGCCATCGGAACGTCCGAACGAAACGGCCGTTTGGTGCGGCTCCGGCTGGTCGACCCCAGCGATGAACTCATGGTGATTACCGACGGAGGCCAGGTCATCCGGACGCGGGTCAGCGAAATCCGCGAAACCGGCCGCAACGCCCAAGGGGTGATTGTGATTCGACTCGGCGAGGGCGAAAAAGTGGTGGATGTCGAACCGGTGAGCGAACAAGAAGAAGACAATCCTGAAGAAGAAGACAATCCTATTGCCGAAACAGAGGAACCCGGGCACGAATAAAGAATGAGCGACGGAATTCTGGGGATCGATTTGGGAACCACCAATTCGGTGGCGGCCATTGCAGAATCGGACGGCGTACGCACGCTCCCCGCGGCCGATGGGCAGCCTCTCATCCCCTCGGTCGTCTCGTTCCATCCGAACGGCAACGTGCTCACGGGCGCAGAAGCCCGCCAGCGGCGGCTCATCGACCCCGAAAACACGATCTATTCGATCAAGCGTTTGATCGGGCGGCCTTTTCAGAGCGAAGAAGTCAGCCGCGCGCAAAAACGTTTTCCTTTTGAACTCAAAGCGAGCCCCAGCGGAGGCGTGCTGGTAAGCGCGCGCGGGCGAACGTATACGCTCAGCGAAATCAGCGCGCTGGTGTTGCGCGAAGTGCGTACCCGAGCCGAAGCCGCGCTTGGCCACGGGTGCAAAGGCGCCGTGGTGACGGTGCCCGCCAACTTCAACGAGCTGCAACGAAGCGCCACCAAGGCGGCCGGGCGAGTCGCGGGGCTCGACGTGATGCGCATTCTCAACGAGCCGACCGCCGCCGCTTTGGCCTACGGCTATTCGCGGGCCACCAAGGAGCGCATCGCCATCTTCGATTTCGGCGGCGGTACGTTCGACGTGACGATCTTGCAGCTCGCGGGCGAAGTCTTCGAAGTGCTCGCCACCGCAGGCGACACGTACCTTGGCGGAGACGATATCGACGTGCTCATCGCCGAGCGCATGGCCTGCGAGTTTCTCGAATCTTATCGCTACGACCCCCGCGACGATTTGCAGGCGTTCGAACGACTGCGCGCGGCGGCCGAATGGGCAAAATGTCGCTTGTCGGAAGAACTCAGCGTCAGCCTTCGAGTCGAGGAACTCGCGTATGGACCAGGCGGCTCCGCGCTCGACCTGAGCTTTGCCCTCGAGCGAGAAACCCTGGAGGCTATGGCGCGCCCGATCGTCCAGCGAACGTTCACGGTATGCGAAGACGCATTGCGCATCGCGAACATCCGCCCATCCCAGCTCGACAGCGTCATTTTGGTGGGTGGCGCGACGCGCATGCCGCTCGTGAAGGCGATGGTAGAAAGCTTCTTCGGCAAAAAGCCGCTGGACGATGTCGACCCCGAGCTCGTGGTAGCCCAGGGGGCAGCCATCCAAGCCCGGGCGCTGACCACGTCTCGCGCCCCCGTCGCGGTGCCTCCTCCTCCGCCCTTTCTTGCCGCTTCTCTCAAGAGCGCTTCCCTCCAGAATAGCCCCCTCCAAAATAGCCCGCTCCAAAATAGCCCGCTTCAGAACGCTCCCCTCAAAGGCACACCAGATCGCCCGTTTCAAACCGTCCCTTTCGACATCGGCGCGCCGCCTCCCCCTCCTTCCTCTGCTCTGTCTCCCGATCCGAAGCCGACAGGGCTCGACATCGACGATGAGCCGACCGAAGTTCGCAACCCTTCCCCCGCGCTGCTTCGCCTCGATGCCACGGAGCCCAACTGGATTCCTCCGTCGGCGGTTGTTCAAGCGCAAGACGCGGTTCTGCCCGGCGAGGATACCCAACACGACGGAATCACCCGGCATGATGAAAAAACAAAAGAACAGGACCTTGATTCTGACGAATCCGAGTTTGAGCCCACCGAAGACTTCGTAAAGACACGAGACGTTCATCTTCCAGGAGCCGAGCGGTTCCAGCCGCCTCCCCCTGTCCCCGACGCGCCAGCACTAGACGTTCCGCTCGTGAATGAGCCCGCAGCGAGCGAGCCCGCCGCGGTCAGGCCGCCGCTGCTGCTCGATGTCACCCCGCTATCGCTGGGAATCGAAACCGTCAACGGATATTGCGAACACATCATCGAACGCAACTCGGTGATCCCCATTCAGCAAGCGCGACTCTTTTCCACCGCCCAGGACAACCAAGAAGTGGTGCGCGTTCGCGTATGTCAGGGTGAATCACGGCGCCTCGAAGAAAACCAAGCGCTCGGGGTCATCCAGCTCAGCGGGCTGCGCGCTGGCGCGCGAGGCCAGGTGCACATACGGGTCGCGTTTATGATCGACTCCGACGGCACACTCAACGTCGCTGCAACTGACGAAACCACCGGACAACGACAAGAAGTTGAAATCCAGCTTATCGGCGGCATCCCGGACGAACAAATCCTCGCACTGAAGCGCCGACATGAATCGATGTTTCCCGATTCGAGCGTGTCATAAACGCCCTCCCTCACGAGCGACCCGATGAGCAACCTCGACCACGAAAACTACTATGCGCTGCTCGGCGTTCGCCGCGACGCAACGGTGGACGAAATTCGCGATGCGTTCCATCGATTCTCCCTCGCGCACCATCCCGACAACCTCCCGCCCGACGCAAGCGAAGCGCGAAAGCAGGCTACCGACGCATTCTGCCGCGGCACCGAAGCCTATCGCGTGCTCCTCAACCCTCAATCTCGAGCGCAGTACGATGCAGCCCTCCAGACGGGCGCTCGAACCGACGTAGCGTCGATGCGGCCGCCCGGCCGAAGCACCAAGCCGCCGGGCCCTCAAATCAAATCGATCAAAGCCCGGCCGCTCTATCAGCGCGCGCTGCAGGCGATCAAAAAAGAAGATTGGAAAACCGCGCGGCTCAATCTTCAAATCGCGCTGCAGTACGAACC
Source organism: Myxococcota bacterium (assembly GCA_028284955.1). GTDB lineage: Bacteria > Myxococcota_A > Polyangia > Polyangiales > Houyiibacteriaceae > JANQQS01. Next base: position 36,662 of record JANQQS010000013.1, read on the forward strand.
AGACCATCCCCTCTTGCTTTCGCAGCTACGCACCGTAGAACAGGCGCTGAAGTAGTTTCCTCACGGGAACTGCCCACCCGCCGGAGTGTGTTCCTGCCGTCTCTCGCCTGCTATGTTTCCGCCATGAGCTCCCGAACCGCGTCCATCGAACGAAAGACGAAGGAAACTCAGGTTCAGATTGAACTGAATCTGGACGGCACAGGTTCGCATCAGATCCGAACGCCCATTGGGTTTCTTACCCATATGCTCGAACAGCTGTCGCGCCACAGCCTCATCGACCTACGCATCGAAGCAGAGGGCGACACCCATATCGACGGGCACCACACCACCGAAGACATCGCGATCGCTCTAGGCAAAGCGGTCGCTGATGCGTTGGGCGACAAGCAGGGCATCGCGCGCTACGGATCGGCCACGCTTCCGATGGACGAAGCGCGGGTCACCTGCGCGCTCGACTTGTCGGGGCGAGTCTTTTTCGTATGGGAGGTTCCGCTTCCGAAAGCGAAAGTTGGCGATTTCGACACCGAGCTTGCCGAGGTATTCTTCGAAGGGTTTGCCCGAGGCGCGCAATGCAACCTCCACGTGGAACTTCATGCGGGCGAAAACCTTCATCACATCATCGAAGTGAGCTTCAAGGCGCTCGCGCGCTCGCTGCGCGGAGCCACCGAGCTCGACCCGCGCGCCGCGCACATCTTACCTTCGACCAAAGGTACGCTGACCGAATAGACGGCCGCACATGAACATCAGTATTCTTGACCTGGGTCTCGGCAATTTGCACAGCGTAGCCCGCGCGTTTGAGCGCGCCGGGGCTGCGCCGCAATTCATTCGCACGCCTCGCGAGGTCGACGAGGCTCGGGCATTGGTGGTGCCGGGTCAGGGAGCCTTTAGAGAATGCGCGGCCGCGCTCAAAGGACCGCTCGGCCCGAGCCTCGAGCGTTTTATCTCCTCCGGTCGAAGCTACCTCGGCATCTGCCTCGGCATGCAGCTCCTCTTCGAAACGAGCGAGGAAGCACCCGGCGAACCCGGGCTTGGCTTATTCGCGGGAACCGTCAAGCGATTCGCACCTGCTATGGACGAAGCCTCGGGCGACCCGCTCAAGGTGCCGCACATGGGCTGGAACCAAATCGACGGAGACCACCCTCTGCTCGAACCGAAGTCGTGGTTCTACTTCGTGCACAGCTATCACTGCGTTCCTCGAGACACCCAGTGGATCGCTGCCACCGCCGACTACGGAACTCGGTTTTGCGCCGCGGTTGCTCGAGACAACGTCTTTGCCTGCCAGTTTCACCCCGAAAAAAGCCACCATGCTGGCGGTCAGCTGATCAAGCGTTTCTTGGAGCAGTGTTCATGGAGTTGATTCCCGCGATCGATATTCTCGACGGAAACGTCGTGCGATTGAGCCAAGGCGACTACGACCAAGTCACCGTCTACGACCACGACCCCGGGCGCGTGGCCACGGAGTTTGAACAAGCTGGGGCCCGACGCGTGCATGTCGTAGATCTCGATGGCGCGCGCGACGGAGAGCCTCGCAACACCGCAGCCATCGAACGCATCTTGAGCTGCACCGAGCTGTCGATTCAAATCGGCGGAGGCATTCGCAACGCCGACATCGCCAAACGCTGGTACGACGCCGGCGCAGCCCGCGTGGTGATGGGAACCGCGGCGGTTCGAATGCCCGAAGCGGTGCAACAGCTCTGCGAAGCGAACCCGGACGGCGTCGTGGTGGCGATCGATGCGCGCCAAGGAGACGTTGCGGTCGAAGGATGGCTCAAATCGTCGGGGCGTTCAGTCGAGGAGTTCGCGATCGAAGTCGACAGCTGGAACCCCGCGGCGATTCTCTATACCAACATCGAGCGCGACGGAACCCGCGAAGGGCCCGACGTGCAGGGAACCCAAACGCTGCAAGAGCGGCTGCGCGCCACCGTCATCGCCTCGGGCGGTATCGGCAGCCTCGCGCATTTGAAGGCGCTCGCTCGGGCCAACGTTCGCGCCACGGTCTGCGGTCGAGCGCTTTATAGCGGCGCCTTTTCGCTCCCAGACGCGTTCGCCGCCGCGGAGGGAAGCTGAATGCTCGCGCGGAGAATCGTTCCCTGTTTGGACGTGAAATCCGGCCGAGTCGTGAAAGGAATCAACTTCGTCGATTTGCGCGACGCAGGCGACCCGGTGGAATGCGCCCGGCGCTACAGCGACGAGGGAGCCGACGAAATCACCTTCTTGGATATCACCGCGTCCCACGAAGAACGACGAACGCTCTTTGATCTCGTAGAGCGAACCGCGTCCACGGTAGCGGTGCCTCTCACCGTCGGCGGCGGCGTGCGTACGCGCCAAGACGTGCGCGATTTGCTTTCCGCGGGCGCCGACAAAGTCTCGATCAATACCGCAGCCCTACAAAACCCAGACCTCATCGCCACCGCGTCTTCGGCGTTTGGCGCCCAGGCCATCGTGGTGGCCATTGATGCTCGGCGCGCGTCCCCGGAGCTCACCCAATGGGAAGTGTTCACCCACGGGGGAAGGCGCGCGACCGGAGTCGACGCGATCGAATGGGCCACGCACGTGGTATCGCTGGGCGCGGGGGAAATTTTGCTGACCAGCATGGACCGCGACGGGACCCGCGACGGATACGACCTGGCGCTCACCCACGCGGTCAGCTCAGCGGTTTCGGTGCCCGTGGTAGCGTCGGGCGGCGTTGGAACGCTGGAGCATATTCTGTCGGGTTTTGTCGAAGGCAAAGCCGATGCCGCGCTCGCCGCGTCGATTTTTCACGACGGCGAATTCTCTATCGGCGAGGTAAAGCGGTATCTTCTTGATCGAAACGTCTGCATTCGACCTCCACCTCCACCTCCACCTCCACCCTTGCCCCCGCCCCCCAGCCCGGCCTCATGACCGACCAGCACGCCATCGATGTGGGCACGTTCGTGCGCCAGCTTAAATCGAAGCAGGTTCGACTGCCTTTCGAAATTGGCACCTTTGTCGCCCTCGAAACATGCGAAGCGCTCGCCCACTCGCCCGCCGTGGTCACGATCGAGTCGGTTACCATCGATAGCGACGGCCTGGTGGGCATCAGCAACCGCGGCACGGCGGTTCCGGAGGCCATCTCTGCGAAATCGGTAGTCGACGTGCTCGCCCACCTGCTGGTCGCTTCGGGCTCGGGCGTTCCGCCAACGATCCTTCGCTTGGTCAGCGAAGATACGAGCGAACTCAAACGAGACCTCGCAAACCTCCACTCCGAACTCGAAGCTTCCCTTCTCCCGCTCAATCGCGCCGCGTCGCGCCGCGTGCTCTCGCGATTGATTCGCGAAGCGAGCCGCCCCAATGCCGGCGCCGCCTTGCAGATGGAAACCGCCTCCCCCGACCAACTCGACGCCGCGCTCGACTCATTGATCGACAACCCTGGGTCGAACCAGGCGGGTTCAATACAGGCGGGGTCAACACCAGCGAGTTCAATACACGCGCCGCAGCCCGCGCAGCCTGAGCCAAAGCCGACATCGCGAGCGCTGCCGACATCACAACCACTGGCGCCGTCCAAACCACTGGCGCCGTCCAAACCACTGGCCTCGTCACAACCACTGGCCCCGTCGCAACCCGAAGCGCCGCGAGAAGCACCACCACCATCAACCGCAGCGCCGGAGCACCCGCAGCCGACTCAGCCGCAGGCTGCTCCCGAACCATCGCCACAACCAGTTCAGCAACCACCAGCACAAATGGTGACGAACCAGCCCACAGCCAGCCCGTCGTGGGAAACCAGCGAACCTTCGCTCGAGACGGGAGGCTGGAACTCTGGCAGCTGGAACCCCGGGCGCTCGAAAACGCCAGTCTTGCTGGCGGCTCTCTTCGGGGGATTGGTCATCGTGCTGATCGCCGTCGCCGCCGCGCTGCGGCCCGACGTCATCGCGCGCATTACGGGTCGCGGCACGCCTCCACCGGACGAAACAGCCATTCGTGAAGCCGAGCAGCGAGCGCAACACGAGGCCGTGGATCGAGCGCAGGCAAAGATGGCCGAGCGTTACGGCACACTAGACCTCAGCGTCGCCCCCGAGCGCGCCCAAGTATTGCTCCGCATTGGCCCCGGACCCGCCCTCGCAAGAGAGCTTCCGGTCGGCGTAGCGCACGAATTTGTCGCCATTGCGCCAGGCCGCGAACCCACCCGCGCCGTCGTGCCTCCCGGCGCATCGTGGCAATCGAGCCCGAACGGCCCGATGTACGAGCTCGCGATGCAGGTGAGCAGCGCCAAAATGCCGTTCGAATCTCTTTCGCTCGGCCCCTCGAAGCTCCCTCCATCCGGGCGAGGCACGTCTCAAGTCGGCACCATTCGCATCATCACCAACCCCCCCGGCGCCGCCGTCTACCAGCTCATCGGCTTCGCTCCCCAAGTGCACGTCGAAAACATGCGCACCGACCAAACCCACGAGCTCCTCGTCTACCGAGAAGGCCACCGCATCCGCCAGCTCTCGATCAACCCGAGCGATTGGCAAACAAACAACGGCGCCAAAACCGCAAACCTAAACATCCAACTCGAACCACGCTGACCACCGCATCCACGCGCTCATGCTATTTTTGCGCCTTCTGTGCGAAAAATACGGCGTCTGTGCTTCATCACAGCTGATTCCGGACTAGGTAGCCGCACTCGATCCAGCTGAAGCGATTGTGTGGTCCGGTGCTGATCCCGCGCCAGTCTTCTTCGTCCTCGTACCACACCCATAGTCTTTCGACCGAAGGTCGTATCTGGAAGCGGCATGGTCTAGGCGATTCCTTGGTTTTCGTTCTGCAATACTTCTCCGCAAGAATCTCCTCGTATCCGTCACATGTGAATGCCGGCTCCTCCTTGACAATGCACGTGCTGATAAGCCGTCCATCAATGCGCGGGTCATCTACCGTGGTTCGGATAACGCAGGTCTCATTCGAAGTCCTCATCTTCTGCTCAGACCCCACCGAGCCATCATCCACCGCGCTTACACACCCCAGCGCCAAAACCAACGCGCCGCCCGCCGCGCGGCGGAGCGCTCCCCAAATGTAGACAACCAACCTCACCTTTACCCCAATTCAGCAAGAATCGATCCGCCTCTTCCGCCGCCTGCCGGCGACCGAGGCGACGCGGGGCGTAGCGCATCTCATAAACCCTGGCCAGAGGTAATTCGATGATCTCGTGCGGTCCCGATACGGGACCGGGAAAGGCACCGGAACCGGGAGAAGCACCGGGATCGGACGATAGGTTTGGGGCCGGGAAGAGCATCGGGATCAGGCGGCAGGTTCAGGTTCAGAGAGGGCTCTGGAAGCACAATCGGGCCGCGTTTGACACCAGTCTCCTAGGTCTCGAACTGGTGAACCGCAGCGCAAGTCACACATCCAACAAGTCTAGAGATCTAGAGCAGTGATAGCAGTGACCAAACGGATTGATTGCAGCTCAGGGTGCATCCCATAGAGCGGCGGAATCTTGCTCTGAGCGCGAGCGCCCCCACAGCGCAAGGAGCATCCCATAGAGCAGTGGAATTTGGTCTGAGCTTGAGCGCCCCCACAGCGCAAGGAGCATCCCATAGAGCAGTGGAATTTTGGTCTGAGCTTGAGCGCCTGCGTTCTCCGGGGGCGATGTCGCCCCCGCCCCATCGAATACATCCGATGGGGCCCCACCCCCTACCGGGCAGCGCAGCCCGGATGACGCACGAATAGTGCTTCGTCCGGGCGAGCAGGGGAGGTCGTTGCGGCTGGAGCTGTGCAAGGCGGAGCGGACGAAGTCCGTGGAGCTGCGCAGGTCTCGACGCAGTACGGGTCCGAAGGACCCTAGTCCAGCCAAGGTCAGGCCAAAAGGCCACTGCTCTACTAGCTTTTGATGGGGGTCGCCTTCAGGGCAGCCTTACCCTCTTTCACATACACCGTGAACCGCACGCTCTTCGCGCCATGCTTAGAGACGATTTGGTCGCGGTTGCGCCGTAGGGTGGCGGCGAGCTTGTCGAAGGTCAGGCTCGAGGCGTTCTCCCCGCATTGCTTCTGCGTGGCGACGAACTTATCGTACACTTCCTTGAAGTGAACTTCATCGGCTTCTTCCGGGGTTAGGTCGCTCGTCGCAGCAAGCAGGTCGCGCGGAATTTCGGCCACCATGGTTGCGCCGTCGTCGTCGTTGCCCAAGAAGTCGAGCTCTTCGAATGCGCCTGGCGACTCCGCCATCGCCCCTGTGTGATTCGAACCTGTGTGATTCGAACCGGAATCGCCAAACAAGGGACTCGAGTGGTCCCCGTTGGTGCTCGTCGCCGAGGCGCTAGCGGCCGCATCCGCGAACGGCGCGTTCGCTCCCGAGCGGCTCCCGGTCGCCGTGTCGTCGGTTCGGGACGGAGCGGAACGCGAGAAGAGAGACTGCGCGACCGGAGGAGCGGCCGGCGGAGGTGGCGGAACTGGAGCTCCCGGGGAAACTGGCGCCCCCGGAGAAACTGGGGCTCCTGGCGGCGCGGCCGGAGATAACGGGGATTCTGGCGTGCTTGGGACGAGACCGCTCGCCGGGTCTGCGGGTTCCCCAAACGGAGATGCCGCGGAAGGAACCAAGCCAGGAGCGTCCGGCGGCTGAGCCTCGGCAAACGATCCCGAACCAGGAAACGGCTCCGAGTTTTCGGCTGACGGAGAACCAGGAAAAGGGTCTGCTCCAAACGGCGACGCCGGAGGCTGCTCAAAACCCGGCGTTTGTTCGAATGCCTCGGGTCGTTCCGAGCGCAGTTCCGGAATGTCGGGGATCTCTTGCTCCCCCGATTGGCCCGCGAAACCGAAGTATGGTTTAGCCGACTTGCTCTCGTCCGACCCGAGTATCTCGTCCAGGTCCGCGGGCTGCGTCCGCGCGACCGCGGCGGCGTCTCCAGCGATCGCAGTAAGCGCGCGATTGATGTCCTCACCTAGTTTGCGATGCGCGCCGCGAAACGCGGTGGTGGGAAGCCGGTGCGATCGGCCGAGAGCAATCGCGTCGGTCGCCAAGCGCAATGCGTGAAACGGACGGTCACGTTCCAGATACATGCTTCCCAACCCGAGCAGTCCAAGCAGCAAGGGAACGAGAATCACAGTGGCCATCGGGATGGCGTCTACGTCCTCTTTTGGCGCGGATGCAAATAGCTGCATCGGCGAAGGCAAAAGCGACAGCGGCCGTGCCACCACGTAGCCCGTCTTGGCATGGGAGGCGCTTCCGGTGACGAGCGAGTAGACACCTTGCGCCTGCGCCTCCTCGCCGAGCGCGATGGGGTCGGTGCGATGCCCCGACAACATCGAGCTATCTTTCAGCGCGACCCGCAAACCCGTTTCCATCAACGCGCTGCTCGGCGCGTCGGCGATATTCTGGGGCGCGTTTGCAGCGATGAGGCGCTCTCCCTTGAAAAAGCCGACGCTCGCCCCCGGCAATCGTTCACCCAAGCTGCGCGCAAGGGCTTCGTCGATTTCCATGGCGTGCACGAGAGCGCCCACGTAGCGGCCGCCCTGCATCACCGGCCGAGCTGCGATCAGGTACGCCAGTTCGTTGTAAATCCAGACGTCATCACCCGAAAAGCCGGTAAGCGCGCGCTCCACGACGGGCAGCTTCGAAAAGCCCGCGGTCTTGGACACCGTGCCCGCTCCACCGACCCGAACAACGATTTTTCCGCGCGCATCGAGCGCGAACAGAATATCCGCTTGCCCCTGCTCGAGCTGTCGATTGAGCGCCTCCAGTCGACCTTTGAGAAGCTGCGTGGCTGGCGCCTCGAGCCCTCGCTCGGGCCGATCGCTCGCCGCTTTGAGGGATGTCCGGACGTCGCTGTTCGCGGCCATCGGCGCGATCGCATCGATTCGCTTGCGCGCATCGAGACGCAGCCGAAGCTCCAGTTCGAGGCGATCGCGTCGCAACTGGTCCGCAAGATAGCTTCGGCTGTGCCGGTTGTACGCGGCGTGCGCCAAAAAGGCTGCGGCCAGAGCGAATCCCATGGCGGCAGCGAGAACAAAATACCAAAAGCGTGAAAACATTATGTTCCGTTGGTTCCAGGGGCTCGGGTTCGTTCTTTAGACGACGGAGCGTCAATACGGATAGGTTCCAATCGCATCTCGCTCCCATCCGGAACGACCACGGGTTGATTTTTCAGTTCGTGTCCGCGAAAAAATACTCGAAGCCGGTAGGAACCGGGCTCAATGTCCTCGAAGGCAAAACCGCCGGTAGATGTGACGCGGCCGCACGCTACCAGATCGTTCAGTACATGCACGTGCCCCTCCACGTGCGGAAACAGCGCATCTCGAATCACGAAGTGCCCGCTGCGCGCAAACTGCACGCGACGCGCATTCCCAGGCGCGGTGCCGATCGCCGAAAACCCTTCGACACCTTCGGCGGTGAGCTGATGGGTAAACGAGTCGGTGTTCTCGATGGTGATGGCGGTAGATTTAGGCACGACCAAGGTAGACGGAGTGAGATCGCCATCCTGAAGGCGGTACGAGCAGCCCGCTGCGCCTTTTCCTCGTGGGCCCGTGAGCGCCACGCCAACCATCGCTCCAGCGTCCACGGGGGAAGGCGCGGGCCCGAGCTTGCCGTTCCATATCTTCCAGTAGTGACGGTCGGTTCCGTCCCGTACGACGCGGCCAAGCATCTCTTTGGGAATCAGGAGCGACCCGCGAACCGGCACCGCGAAAGCCGGTGACTCGAGGGTCAACACCGCGCTCAGCGCGCAGATTCCCGCAACCAACTGGGCACCCCGAAACAAGGTACGTTTGCGCGTTCGGCTCATCGACGTCCCCACCTAGCGTGAGTCCATGTTATAGAAGGGCCTGGAAATGGTCAAACGGTGCCGCCGTCGACAGGTGGCGGGCCGTAATAGTCGACCACATCGATTTGCCGTCGAGACAGCCCGACGCTCGCGCCTTGGCGGCAACCTACCGGATCTCCGCCGATTTGGAACGCAACTGGGTGTTCAAACTGTATAGAAACTCGGTCGACGAGAAAATCGTGCAGTAAATCTCCACGATACGTGCCCTTCCACAGCGCGCGCAGATTCCAGGCCATGACCAGCGGACCGAAATCCACCACCCGCAAACTGCAACGATCGTCCCGATCGTGGGCGTACGGAAAGACGCGCGCACCAAAACCCCAGTAAGGGATGGTCGACATGCAAACGATGGTACAGGGCCCGGAGTAAAGAACCTCGCCCCGGCCCACCGGCGACCCCACCGCCTGGCCATTGACCCCAAGGCGATAGGCCTCGCTGCCTTCGTTCACGATGCGCACACGCGGGCGGGGTCGGAAGAACACCTCGGGCCCACTGCGCGCCGCGACGGCGACGCCGTAAGCCAATAGCCCTCCCGCAAATCGTCGTATCAGCGGAACGCGGGAGAGCGCCTGTTTGAGTTCGGCGAAGTGCTGCAGGGCCAACGCATCGGCCCCGAATCCGATGAATGGAGCAAGCTTGTCGTCGACATCGAGGAGGCGCAGCCGGCGACTCCCGCCTTGCGCTTTGAGTCGCGCCAAATCCGCGAACACGCCCCGCGAACGAGAGTTTTGGGCGCCCACCACCCACGCCAGCGCGTTGCCGGTTCCGAGCCGCAGCAAACCAAAGCGCGGCGGCTGGCGATCGAGTCGCTCCGCTTCCTGGGCGATCCACGTCACCATCTGCGTGAACGTTCCGTCACCCCCGCCCGTCAGCACGGTTCGGTAGCCTTGCTCGGTGATGCGGCGTGCGATGTCGCGGCCCTCGTCCAGATTTCGAGACACGAAGAGATCACCGCTTTCAATGATCTGGTCCAATATCTCCACCAGATCATCGGTGACCTGCTTCGCGTTCCCGTTGACGACAACCGCAACGCGATCGTGTGAAGCGTTAGGCGCCAAACAGGTCTTCCGGCTTCACTTCGCTCTTTTTTTTCTGGGTGAGCAGGTGATTGACCACGCGCACGACCCGACGCTTGGCTGCCCCCGACAGCCCCTCGCCACCTTGGAGCGCGTCGCGAAGCAGTCGAGGGGAAACGGGTTTGCCGGAGCGCGGGGTCGCCTTCGCGAGTTCCTTCTCCGCATCGCTGGCCGTGCCCAGTCGCACTTTTGCTTTCGCCTGGCGAACCCGGCGGTCTTCGGGACGCAAGGCTTCAAGTTTTCGACTCGCCGAAAGCAACCGACGAGAGTCAATCTTGTTTCCTTTTAGAACTTCATCGAGCTTGCTCATGCATTCCCTCCAGCGCGGCCGTAAACTCTGGCTGCTTGGGCGGGGCTTCGCATATTTCGTAGCGGGAATCCAGCCTCCTAGGGCGCCTCTCCCCAGCGTGAACCCACTTGAATATCCGTTCCCGCGCAAAATGCTGCCGCTTGAACGCGCTTTCGTCCCTCGCGCTGAAGTTCGAGAAGCGCGATAGCCCCACTTCCGCACGCCACGACCAACCCCTCGCCGGGCAACGCAAGAACCTCGCCCGCCGGACGTGGGCTCGGTTCGAAAGAGGCCACCGATGCCCGGAGCGCTTTCACCCGCTGGCCGCCGAAGTAGGTAAACGCCCCCGGCCACGGCGTCATTCCGCGAATGTGGTTGTGCACCTCTTCCGCCGAGCGCCCCCAATCGATGCGACCGTGTTCTTTGGTCAAGATCGGCGCCATCGTCGCTCGCTCGTGGTCTTGGTCCACCGCGTCGAGCCTGCCTTCGACAAACGATTCGAGGTCGCGGGAAAGCATCTCGGCCGAGAGCATAGAAAGCCTGACCGCGAGCTCACCCGCGGTTTCGTCTGATTCGACAGGCACACGATCCATCGAAAGCACGGGGCCGGTATCCATGCCTTCATCCATCTGCATGAAGCTCACCCCTGTCTCTCGGTCGCCCGCGACGATCGACCAAACCACCGGCGCTGCGCCGCGCCACGCCGGCAAGAGCGACGCATGGAGGTTCACGCACCCTCGACGGGGTGCTTCCAGAACCGCGGGAGGCAATATGCGGCCGTACGCGATCACCACGCCAACGTCGGCCTCGAGCGCACGCAACGACTCGGCGAACTCTCGCGTACGCACTTTGCGAGGCTGCTGAATAGGAAGGCCGAGCTCTCGCGCACGCTGTTTGACCGCGGGAGGACGAGTGCGCAGACCTCTTCCCGCAGGGCGGTCAGGCTGCGTCACGACCAAGGCTATTTCCGCTACATCATGCAACGCTTCCAGCGTCGGTACGGCAAACTGCGGACTGCCAAAAAAAATAGCCTTCATCCCCCAGCCTCTCCGCGATCTCCAGCCTCTCCGCAATCTATTGTACGGCGATCTGTTGCACGAGGCGTGTCCTGCAATCAGGCCGAAGCGACCGCCCGCTTGTGCATCGCGCGATGGACCAGGCGTTTTCGGAGCAAGCTCAGGTGGTCCACCATGAGTTTGCCGTCGAGATGGTCGTTCTCGTGCTGGATCGCCACCGCCAGCAAGCCATCCGCATCGAGCTCAAACGGCTTCCCCTCGCGGTCCAAAGCGCGAACGCGAACCCGCTCCGCGCGCTTGATTTCTTCGCGGGCTCCAGGGAACGAAAGGCACCCTTCCTCGAAGGAAATCTCGCCCTCGCGGCTCAATATTTCCGGGTTGACGAATACCCGCAGATCGCTTGGCTCATCGTCACTGGTAGCAATGTCGATGACGAACACACGTTTGGATACCCCGATCTGAGGAGCGGCGAGCCCAACCCCCGGCGCCGCGTACATGGTCTCCGCCATGTCATCGATGAGTTCGCCGAGCGAGGTATCGAATTCGGTCACCGGCACTCCGGGAACGCGCAAACGCTTGTCCGGATAGTGGAGAATGGCGCGAATCGTCATACAAATGTTTCTAGTGTCGGAACCGCAAAACGGCAAGAATCGGGGATTTGCGAGGCTTTACGCGACCGCCGCGGCCGGGTCTTCGGTGGCCGGCCGGTCGTCGCCTTTGAGCTCAACCGATACGAGTGTGGAAACACCAGGCTGCTCCATGGTGACCCCGTAGAGCACATCGGTATATTCCATGGTGCGTTTCGAGTGTGTGATGACGATGAACTGGCTGAGGTCCGTCATCTGACGAATCGCCTGCGCGAAACGGCTGATGTTCGCTTCATCGAGGGGCGCGTCGACCTCGTCGAGAAGACAGAAAGGGCTCGGTTTATATTGGAAGAGCGCAAAGACCAGCGCGACGGCGGTGAGGGCTTTTTCGCCTCCGCTCATGAGCTCGAGCGACCCCAGGCGCTTGCCTGGCGGCTGCGCGATGATGTCCACGCCGGACTCGAGCAAATCGTCTGAATCGGTCAGCTTGAGCTCTGCGCGGCCGCCTCGGAAGAGCATCGGGTAGACGCGCTTGAATCGCTCGTTGACCCCGCTAAACGCTTCGCGGAACAGCCGCCGCGATTCCCGATTCATTTGACGAATCGCGCGTTCGAGCTGGGCGATCGCTTCCTCGAGATCTTTCTGCTGCGCCACCAGGGTCTCGTAGCGCGTCGACTTTTCTTCGTACTCCTCGATCGCGGTAAGATTGATTTCCCCCATTCGCTCGATGAGCCGCGTAAGTTCGGTGACGCGCGCGCGAACCGACGCGTCGGGAGTCGGCCTGGCGTGATAGTCGCCAAGCATCTTGGATACGTCGACGCGGTATCGCTCGGCGACTTGCTCGACGAGGTGCACCATCGCCAAATCGAGCTCTCGCTGCGCGAGCGTCAAGGAGTTGATGCGACCGGCAAGCTCATCAACCTCGCTACGAAGTTCTTTGAGGCTTCGTTCATGTTCGCCGAGCTCGGCCTTGGCCGCTTCGTACGCCGAGCGCGCCTCGCTGACGTCGCGCTCGGCCGCCTTGGCCAAATCGACGGTTTCGTGCAGAGCCTCTCGTCCGAGCATCCATGCCGCGTATATTCGGCCTTGCTCCGCCGCGCCCGTTTCGACATCGCCCTTGAGCCGCGCTTCGCGCGCGTTGAGCTCGTCGATGGATCGCACCAGGCGCTCAATGGCCAAGCGGTCGCTCTCCGCGCGTTCCTGCGCCTGTGCCGCATGCACGCGAATATCGACCAATCGCGCCGACTGCGCTTCTACTTGCGCGCGGCGCGAGCCACACTCTTCTTGCGCGCGATCGAGTTCCGCGCTCGCCGCGACTTCGTCCTCCTTCGCGCGCTGGAGTTCCGCCAGCGCATCGGCTTCTTCGGTGCCCGCCTGGTCGACCGACGCCTCATGCTCGCGGAGCTCCTGCGCAACCTGCTCGAGGCGTGACTCGGTGCGCGCGTGCTCGTCTCGCGCCCGACTCAGATCGCGTTCGGCCTTCACCAAGGCAATCTCGCAGTCGTGCTCCTGCGCCCGCATGCTGTCGAGGGTTCGCTGGTACTCGCCGATCGACGAACGCAGCGTACTGTGCCGTTCGACCGCTGCGCCGAGCTCGTGATCGAGTTTGGCGACCGCGAGCTCCAGCGCGCTGATTTCCTGCCGCATTTCAAGCAAATGGGCGTCGGAGTGGTTCACCGACCCGCCCGACACCAACCCGTTCGACGAAATGACATCGCCGGTCAGCGTGACGAACGTAGCGCCTTCCGCCCGCGAATCATCAGCGAGGCTCGACAGGCACGCTTTGGCCGCTTCGAGGTCTTTCACGACCACCGTGCTTCCGAGCAGCGATCGCACGAGCTCCCGATCGTCATCGTGGGTTCGGACCAAATCCGACAAGCGCCCTACCACCCCAGGCAACTGGAGTAACTCAGGCCTGAGTTCGCGTTGGTTCCGGTTGGCCGAAGCCAAACTTCGGAGCACAAAGGTTGCTCGGCCTCCAGCGTCGCCGCGGCCACGAAGAAACCGAACCGCGTCCATCGCCGCCTCGACGTCATCCACCACAACGTAGCGAAGCCGCTCCGAAAGCACTCCGGCGAGCGCCTGATTGAGTTCTGCGGGACATTCGATCCGATCGGCAACCAGGCCTCCGAGCTTTTTCTCGGCTCGAGCCTCGTCGGTCGGCGCAAACTCCGTCATCAACGCTTGTACGCCGTCTCCCACACCCTCAAACCGCGCCTGAAGCTCGCGCAATGATATGAGCCGCGACCGCTGAGCCGACAGGTCATCACGCAGCCGCTCGACAATCCCGTCGCTCTCTCGGATTTCCTCGCGTACTCGGTCGAGGGCCGTCTGCGCCAGGGCGCGCTCGTGGTCCATGCGCTCTTTTTGCAGCCGAAGCTCCCGAAGCTCGGCATCCAGCTGCGTGCTCTGTTCAGCAACGTGTTCTTTTCGGGTGGAGAGCTCGCTTTGCTCTTCGGCAAGGCGCTCAATACGCCCGCGAGTTTCTTCTCTCCTTCTCGCGTAGCCGGAGAGCACGGCTTCCGAACGCGCCATGCGCTGCCGCAACTCTGCCACCCGACTCTGGCTCGATTGCACCCCTTGCTCCGCCTCGACAAGCGCGGCGCGGCGTTGGGCGAGCGTTTGCTCTTCCTCACGAAGCGCGTTGGACGCTTCCGACTCAGCAAGTTCGAGCTCCCGCAGCGCATCGGCAAGCGACGCACGCTCGGTCGCCAATGCCTCTCGCTGAACGCGGAGCTCCTCGAGCTCGCGCTCCGCGATTCGCTCGCGATCGCGCAGTGTACTGAGCTGTTGCTCCTGTTGTTCCACCTGCCCTTCGAGCACGCGTACTTTGTTGTCCAGCGTGTAGGCGCGATTTTGCGCCTGTTCAACCGATACGCTGACCTGATCCAGCCCCACTCGTTCCGCTTCGAGTTCGGTTTCGCGTAGACGAAACGCGAGCCGCTTGCCATCCAGGGACGCGGTAGCCACATCGAGCTCGCGCCGCACCACACCGTGTTCGCAGTGGTGCTCCAAGTACTTATGGCTTGCCACGTAGAGCTCAAGATCGCGTAGTTCTTCGCGGTATCGCTTGTATCGTTCGGCTTTTTGCGCTTGGCGCTTGAGCGATTGAAGACCGCGTTCGAGCTCGCCGACGATGTCGCCCACCCGCAACAAGTTCTGCTGGGTCTGCTCCATCTTCCGCTCGGACGCTTTCTTGCGCATGCGGTATTTCGTGATGCCTGCCGCCTCTTCCAAAATCAATCGACGGTCCGCGGGCTTCGCCGACACGATGAAGCCGATGCGGCCCTGCTCGATGATCGAGTAGGCGCGCCGACCAACGCCGGTGCCCAAAAAGAGATTCGTGATGTCGAGCAAACGAACCGGTGTTTTGTTGATGAGGTAGTCACTTCGCCCGTCCCGGTCGAGACGGCGCGAAACCGTAATCTCCGCGTAGTCGCGGTACTCAGGGGGCACCAGACCGTCGGTGTTGTCGAAAGTCAGCGAGACTTCTGCAAACCCGTGCGGACCGCGGTTGGCCGACCCGGCAAAGATCACGTCATCCATGGCCTTGCCGCGAAGGCGACTCGGCGATTGTTCGCCCATCACCCATTTGATGGCATCGACCACATTGGACTTGCCGCATCCGTTTGGCCCCACGATTCCCGTCACGTCGTGATCAAAATGAACGACCGTCCGGTCCACGAAAGACTTGAAGCCAGCGATTTCAAGTTTCCTGATCTTCAACGCACGCTCCTTGCCTGGGTCGTCTTACCGACACTGGGTCGTCTCACCGATACTGGGGTCGCCCAACCGACGCAGCAGGCACCTTCACGCCTACTTAGTCGGCATTAACATCATGAAATTCAAAGCGCAATCGGATCATCGACATCTGGTGGCGCTCGCCCCGTGGCCCCCACTATATATTGGGGCCTGCAAATCCCCAACTCATATCGCACTGGGCAAGCTGCAGATCTGAGTGCTCCCACCGGGGCTCTTCTACCCGGCGCAGATCCACCGCACCGAAGCCGGCGTTGGTGTAGAGAAAAATGCCTTCGACCCACGCGCCGAGCCGCCGGTCCCCCGGCTTCGAGGCGGAGACAAGCGCTCGATCGACCGTCCACGCGGAACGTTTGAGGCCAAGCGGGCCTCCCGCCGGCGCTACCTTGGAGCCCTGAAGACAGACGCCGACAAAACGAGCCGACCGAAGCCGAACAAACGCATCTGGGCGGTAATGAAGACGCGCGCTCAGGCCCAGGCGCAACGCGCGAACTCGCGTTTGACCGTTGGGACGAAGGAGCGCAGACGTGTCTTCGTCGTCGAAGAGCACGGATTCGGGTTTGCCCTGCTGAAGCGCCTGAAAAAGCGCCTCTCCCAGTCTGCGAATAGCCTCGCTGCGATCGTCCTCGTTTGCGGGCACCGCCAACGTACGTCGCACCTGAACAACACTCGTCTCGCCCGACGGCGACGCGCCTGAACAACCGGTCGCCGCCAGTGCGATTCCCGCGGCCAGTGCGATTCCCGCGGCCATCGCCCGCCAAGACTTGCTCATAGCGAAAGCACTAGCACAACGCGCAGGCGAACCTAGCGTGGAATAAGAATCTACGTGCACGCGCTTAGTGAAAGCGCCACGCGGTCCAGAGCAACAACGCGATGGAAAGCAACACGCCAATGAGGAGACTCAGCACCTGAACCGAACGTTCTCCCAGACGATCCGCCGCCCACATGCCGGCATAAGCGCCGACTGCGAAGCCGACAAAGCTGGTGATGGCGAGAGGCGAAAACGGGCCAGCTCCGGAGCCTGATTCACCCTCCGCGGGTCCTTGTTCGGCCACCAGCAGCGCAATGCCCAGACCGACCAAGCCGCCGAGCAACCAACCCAGACCGCGCCGTAATCGACCGGCTGTTTGTTCGTCGCGATCTAGGAGTTCGTTCGTGTTCTTGGTCACGGTCGCTGGAATCGCACGCTACCGCATCGCGCACCATGGAAACAGTGCACAGTCGGAAAGTGCGTTTCTGAGAAAGCGCCCGATTGACAAATCGTCCAGCATCGGCGCATGACCCATGTTCATGCTCGACATCCGACGCATAGAGCGCATTCGTCTTTCGCGGCGACCGAAATTTCAACAGCTGGTGGGACACGTGCTGCTCACCCCAAATTATCGCGTGCCGCCAGGAGTTCGAATCGTCTTCGAGGGAGTCGAGCGATTGCCCGAGGGGCCCGTGATTTTCGCGATGAACCATACCGACCGGTACAACTACTGGCCGTTTCAGTATCGGTTGTGGAAGCAACAAAACCGGTTCACTGCGACTTGGGTCAAGGGAAAGTACTACGAGCACCCCTTGGTCGCGACGTTCATGGAGTGGACCAACAACTTGCCCGCTGTGTCGCGGGGCTACGTGATCACGCGGGACGCAATCGAAACGCTGGGGCGGCGCCCGTCGCCCGAGGAGTACGAGGCGCTGCGTGAGTGGGTAAACAGCGAGACTCGAGAGAGCGGAAACCACGATCGCGCGCGCATCCCCGACGAGCTTACAACCCGCGCACGCGACATGTTGGGGCGTCGTTTTGAGCCCGCCGCAGAAACCTATCCGGCCGCCGTCAATGCAGTATACCGCCAGATGACGCGGCGCTTTGTAGAACTCAATCGGGAAGCGAAAGAGCTCGGCCTGGACGTTTTGGTATTTCCACAAGGAACGAGATCGAAGCGGCTGTCACAGGGGCGCAGCGGAGTCGCACAAATCGCGCTCGCTCAGCAATGGCCCATCGTGCCGGTGGGCTGCAGCGGTTGCGACCGAGTCTATCCGGGCGCCTGGCCGGTCGCTCGGCCGGGGACGATCACCTACCGGTTTGGGACGCCGATTCAGTACCGGGACATGCGAGAGTTTCATCCCCGCGAAGCGTTCTCGCCACTGACTGCGGACGCGGAAGCGCGCTACGGTCGCTCCTTCCAAGGATTGACCGACCAGGTGATGGACCGAATCAACGATCTAGTCGATGAGCCCTATCGCTTCAGCCGCGACCGGAAAAGCGAAGGTGTAAAAGGCACCGCCCGGTTCGTGTAAATCGCGTATCGTACGAACGAGAGCGGCCGTGACGTCGAACTTTCCTCAAATTGAAGCTTGGCCCCCCGGCGACCACGCGGTGATCGTCGTCGGCGGGGCGGTCGCGGGATCGGAAGCGGCAGCGCGGTGCGCCGAGCGCGGCGTGGGGGTCATTGTGCTGGACCAGGGCGTACGCCCCTACGGGAAAATCGAAGACGGCTTGCCGAAATGGCACGAGAAGCTCCGGCATCAGGAGTACGCGCGCATCGACAAAAACCTCGACCACCCGAGCATCCTGTTTGTACCTCGAACCGCATTGGGCGCCGATGTTTCGTTTGGCGCGCTGCGCGCAGAGCTCGAGCCGAGCGCAACGGTGCTCGCCAATGGCGCGTGGCACGATCGCCCACTTCCGGTTCCAGGTATCGATGACCACATCGGCCGGGGCTTCGTTTATCAAAACGCACTGGTGCATTGGTTTAATCACGCCGGCGAGTCCAGCTACGATGGCCCTCGCTACGTCATCCCCGACGGCACCATCGTCGTCGGAGGCGGGCTCGCGTCGATCGACGTAGTCAAAATCATCAATCTGCAGCTCTATCAGGAGGCTCTGGCACGCCAAGGCGTCTCAGTGACTCTGCTTCAGCTCGAGCAGCGAGGCATCTCCGAAGTCTGCGCCGCGCACGAAGTCGACCCAGACGAACTCGGAGTGCGAGGATGCACCCTGTACTATCGGCGCCGCATCGAGGACATGCCGGTCGCCAATGCCAAGAGCGGCGCGCCGAACCATATTGCCCAAGCAAAAAAAGCGCGCGTCAAACTCGTCGAGCGCGTGGTGCGCAAGTATCGCGTCAACATCGAGCCCTGCACCGTCGCTCGGTCGTGCATCGTCGAACAGGGCATGCTCAAAGGGCTTGTCTTCGAACGAAGTGAGATCGTGGAAGGAAAGGTCCGCGTGCAACCCGAGTCATCGTTCGACGTGCGCGCACCACTCATTGTGAGCTCGATCGGCAGCATCCCTCGCCCGATCGCCGAGATCCCTATGACCGGGGAGCTCTATCAGTTTGCGAATCGCGAAACGGGAGAGCTCGCAGATCACCCCGGCGTGTACGGATTGGGCAACGTACTCACCGGCCAAGGCAATATTCGCGACAGCCGCCAAAGCGCGCTCGATATATCGCAGACCATTCTCGACGAATATCTGGGACTTGATGCGCGCGTACGCGAACAAACCGACCACCTCGTCGACGAAGCCACACAGCGCCCCGGCCTATCCGCAGAACGTGTCCGTTCCCTGAAGGCATGGGTCACCAGCCGATGGAACAAAATCGGCTACTCCGGCGACTACCGCCGCTGGATCCAAGCTAGTCTAGAGCACTGATCAGTTTGCCTGAGGGTCTGGCACCCAGACCCTCTCGCCGGGATACGATCCCGTCGATTCACCCAAACTCCCCCGCCAGGAGGCACGTGACCTGGGTACGTGGTGGGGTAGCGGACTCGAGGTGTTGTCTTCGATCCCAGTCTTGTCCCACCGCTGAAGCCCAACGAAACTGGGGCCCCGCCGCTTCGCGGTGGGGCGGACGCGAAGCGGCCGGAGTCGGGCGGGGGACCCGCGCGGGTCGTACCCGCGTGGGGGAGGGTTTGCATCAAACCCGCCAGACAACACAGCTCCCCCGCCAGGATGCATGTGACGCGGTCGCATGCTGAAGCCGAGCCAGTCACCGAAGCCGATCCCGAATCTGATCCTGATGCTGTAACCGATCCTGATCCTGCACCCAATCCTGATGCAGCAACGGGTTCTGCGTCTGATTCAACGTCGGCGTCTGGCTCGGTTTCCGACTCAGTATCAGAGCTTGCAACACCTCAGCGGATCGGAAATAGGCGTCGGTAGTTTTCGTTGAGTTGTTCTTCGACGCTTTCTAGTGTTTCGCCCCACAGCTCCGCGGTGTAGCGGGCGGTGACGGTGACGTTTTTGGGTTCGTTTTCGTGGTCTCGGTCTGGAGCGAGATACGGGCAATCGGTTTCCAGCAAGATCTGGGTTCGAGGTAGGGTTTCCAGCATGCGGGTGAACGCTTGGTTGCGGCGCGCATTGGCGGGAATGGAGAGATAATGCCCCGCTTCGGCGATGCGCCGCGCGAGTTTGACGCGGCCACCAAAGCAGTGCCAGTTCACCCGGGTCGTGCCTAGCTCTTCGAGAATTTCGAACGCGCGACGCTCTCTTTTCCGGCTGTGGATGATGATCGGTTTGTCGGCCTGCATCGCGATCTTAACCAGCGCAATGAAATGCTGCTCTTGCTTGGCCCATAGCGCCTCGGGAACCCAGTAGCCATCGAGCCCAATTTCCCCCACCGCGTCGCACGCATCGACATGTTCCGCGACCCAGGCAACCCCTTCCTCACCCGAAACCAACGGCCCTTCTCTCGGATATTCGACGCCCATCGCCTCCATTTCTGAGAGCACGGCGTCGACCGGATAAAGGCCAAATGCAGGTCGAACCAAATCGCTGCGCTCGGCGAGAGCGCGCACCGCTTCGTTGTCTTCAGGATTGAGTCCGTTCGAAATGATCGACGTCACTCCGGCTGCGCGTGCGTTCGCAAGCACTTCGGCCTCCCGCTCCCGCAAGCGGGGATGCGTCAGATGGGCATGGACGTCAAAAAGATGCACGCGCTATGAGTCTGAACCGTAACACTCCACCGGCGCAAACGCGCAGCTGCCGTTCGCGGCGCAGAAGGTCGCGCAATCCACGTCTTCCGCGCAGTTCGCGCCACCTGCCGCCTGGGGCAAGCAAATCTGCCCTACGTCGTCGCAATCGAGCCCCGCAGCACAACTGTTCGGCTGCGCGGCATCGCAAGACGCGTTGGCTTCGCTCGGCGCTCCGCACACGCTGGCGTCGGGATCACACCATAGCCCTTCCGCACAATCGCCTCCTGCAAGCAAAGCCGCCTCGCACGCCGCGCCCGTGTTGCCTCGAGGAGTGCACTCGCCTTCGCCGGCCATGCCCACCGGCGGGCAATACAGCCCGGACTCGCAATCATCGTCGATGGAGCAAGGTTCTCCGCGCGATGCGGGCAACAGGCAGCGATCCATGGTGCCACCCTGCACCCCACATACGTGGGCAGCCGGGCATTCGATCGTCAACGAACACACTTCGCTCGGAGATAGAGGCACGTCGCGACATTCTCCTCCGATGCAGATCGTCTGGCTCCCGCACTCATCGCTGAATGCACACGTTTCGCGATCGCCTTTGGGCGCCAAGCACATCCCCATGGCTTGCTCTCCTCGCTGGCAAGTCAGCCCGTCAGCACACTCTGCACTGGTTCGGCAAGTTTCGCCCTGAGCGCCAAACGCGCGGCACGTTTCAGTCTGCGGATCACAAAACGAGCTCACAGGGTCACACAAGAGATCTTGCCGAACATCGCACGGCTGACCGTCTTCGACCCACGGTCGACAGGTTCCTCCGCACACCAGATTCTCCCGGAAGCAATATCCTTCGCCACACTCGCCTTCGCTGCTTCCCAGCGCCCGACAATCTTCATCGAGCGCTTTGGTTCCCGTGAACACGGCGCGGCAATCCGGGGCGTGATCGAGCAGCCGCTCGGTTCGGCGAGCGCAGCTACGAGAGGAAATGGTATTCAGGCACGCCGCAGCGGCCGTCGCATCGTAGGCCACCGTGCCGTCTGCGATGCCAATTTCTACCAGCGGAATGGTTTCGTTGCGGCAGAGTTCGCGCGTCGTTTCGATGCATGCCTCGGATGGATGATTGGCTTCAAAAGGACATCCGGCGGGTTCGCACCGAGCAGCGACAAAGAGGTTGCACCAATCTTCCAGAGGCACCGTGTCGCCGATGACGCTGCTATCTGACCCTCCGTCGCTCGCCACATCGGCGTCATCAAAACTTCCGATGGTCAGCCCATCTCCGCATCCGACGAGCCCCGTGATTGCGAAGAGGCTCAAGCCAATGCTACCGCTCTGCAAACCATTCCTATTGCGCATGTAGTTCCTCAGTCTAAGTCGTTTCGTCGTGTTCGCGCGAATATCCGCCTACAGGCGTAGCGACGGACCGGTCGGCTCGCAGATTCTAAACGATGCCCAATTGGAGCGCACACGCATATCCGTCAAAGTAGTCCTCGCCACCAAAGTATCCCTAGCACCAAAGTAACCCTAGTATGTAGAGTGGCTCGATTGTGGAAGCAGGCGTGCGTTCCGGCATGGGTCTTGGTCTCGTGCACCCCGCAAACCGCCGACATCGCGAGCAAAGTCGCCCAGACGGGCGAAACGCGTCCCGCGATCGGCACCCGCGCGCTCCATAGCCCCGAATCACCAGCGTGCATCGCCCTGACCTACATGCCGGCGCATCGCGCGAGCGCTGAATTCGCGGCGGGCGAACTCCGCGCGTATCTGGAGCGCATCACCGGGACCGCAGGAATCGTCAACGAAGCGTTCGCTGCTAGACCCGAGGATCCCTCCGCCCAGACCTATCCGGTGCAGATCGATATCGGGCCGCGCATGTGTGCCAGCGCATCCACGAGGCGATCAACACCAAATCGCCCATCGGCGAATGCCCCACACCCCCTGCTCTCCGCCCAACACGGCAAGGAAGCGTTCGCGCTGGACGTGCACACCTCCCGCGCAACCATTGTAGGAAACTCCGGGCGCGCCATTCTCTACGGCGTATACGCGCTACTCGAGCACCTCGGCGTACGTTTCTTCGCGCCACGTTTTGCGTTCTACGAAGATCTTGCCGAATACGTTCCCCGCCAGCGCATGCTCGCGCCATCGCCGCTCCGCCGACTCGAACAACCAAGCTTCTCCCTGAGACGAAAATACGTCGAAGAAGGCTGGAGCTACACCGCGCAGAATATGGTGCAACTCGTCGATTGGATGGCCAAAAGCCGTCTCAACACGCTGGTGGTTCCGTTCGACTACCGAATGCGCGGCGTGACTCGATGGGATGACTTTCGCGAGATCGTGACCCCGGAGCTCAAAAAGCGCGGCATGTGGCTCGAAGTAGGAGGACACGGATACAATTCCTTTCTCCCGCCTCGTGCCGATCAACCGGCCAACTGGAAGGACGGCTCAGCCAATGTCTTCCGAGTTTCGAATGGACCGGCCGTCAAAGCATACATTTCGCGGGTGGTCGCCTATCTGAAGTCGAGACCCGAAATCGATATCTTCGATGCCTGGCCGCCCGACAACGCAACCTGGGGCCGGCGAACCCTGCGCCGCTTCGGATCGCCATCCGATGCGCAATCCCATATCGCCAACGAACTGGTGCGCGCATTTCGAAACGAAAACCTAGACGTTCGCGTAGAGGTGGTCGGATATCGGCCGACCGTCGATCCCCCGGAGCGGATCGCGCTCGATCCCAGCGTGATCGTGGACATCGCTCCCTATGACCGCAGCCAAAGCGAGTCTTTGGTGAACCCGCGGCATCCAAAAAACAAACGCTACGCCGCACTGATTCGGCGTTGGCGCGCAGCCAGGTTCCAAGGGCTCGTTGGCGTGTACGCGTACTACCGGCGCTACAGCTTTCGCTCGCTTCCGTTGCTATTGCTGCAGCAAATCGGCAGCGAAATTCCCTACCACCATCGCGAAGGCGCCCAGGGACTGGGGATGTACGCAGAGCCGGCCGACTGGATTGTCTTTGAACCCGTTCATTGGCTCGTGGCCCGCTTGTCCTGGAACGTCCGAGACAAGGAAGCGCTTTCCACCTATCTTCGCGAACGGTATGGCAATGCGGCGAACCACGTAGCCCGCTACTTTGATTACGCCGAACAAGCCGCACGCGCGCTATGTTCGGTACCTGGCGGAGCGTACGACGAGCTCCCACGTGTCGAAGCTGCGCTGGAGGCATTTCAAGCTGCTCAGAACTCACTCCGCGACGCTCGCGCCTCTAGAAATCGCTCATCAAAGCTCCGCGACCAGCTCATCGATCATCTCGACTACGCTCTCTCCGATACCCAGATGAGCCTCGCTGATGTACGCGGCGAACGAGCTCAGCGAGAGCACAATCGACGCAAGGTGCATCGATACGTGGAGCGTCACTATCGCAGCGGCTTGCTCCTGCGCGACTATCGAGTGCTCAAACGAATCGATCCCTCCGTCACCAAAAAGGACATCCCGAAAATCATTGGCGCCTATCGCTAACTTCTCTTTTGACTTTTCAGACGCCCTTCGTTAGCACCTTCGTCAATGCAGCGTGGGACCTCGCCCTCCAGCCGACGTCCACCCCTCGCACGAGCTCACCGCTTCGCTACGCGATGTGTCGCGACGTATCTCGCGATCGGAGCGCTTCCCGCCAGCGCGCAGGAAGCAAACTACCAAGACATCATCGTGGGGGGTCGTGCAGCCGCGTACGGAGGAGCGTTCACGGCTGTCGCAGACGACGCTTCTGCGGCTCTTCACAACCCTGCCGGATTGGCCCAGCTTCATGACCACAGCCTTTCCGCATCGATTTCGGCGTACGGAATTGCGACCACGACCACCGAAAACGTCTTTGTCGATAGTCAGGAACCAACCGAGCTTTCCCGAACCGACGTGCAGATCTTTCCCGGGGCGACCGGCTACGTGTTTCCGCTCAAAGGAGGCAATGACTGGTCGCATACGCTCGCCGCGACAATTTTGGTGATCGACTTTTTGGAGTTTGAGGGCGCCGTCGACCTTTCGTCGCCAGACCTCGGGCTTACCACCAATGTGTTCGACAAATCAGCCATCACCACGCTCTACGCTGGCCCATCGTACGGGTTTCGTTGGCGCAACCTATTTGTCGGCGCATCGGCGTTTCTGCAATACACGCAACTCGAAACACGAAACTTTCTCAGCTTCACCGCGGATATCGACGGGGCAATTTCACGATTCGCGAGCTTTGAAACGCTCGACGCACACATTTTCGGTCTCGTCGGAGTCGTCGGCGCGATGTACCAGCTTGACCGTTGGAAACTTGGTGTGTCCGCTGAGCTTCCCAACATCCGGCTGGGAGGTTCCGCCACTTCGTTCGTCGCCAACGCCGAATCGCTCGTCATCCCCGACCCGACGAATCCCGAGGCTTCTCTATATCAAGATATTTTCCCAGAAGTCAGCGGGCGAGCTGCCTACAAAACACCGGCCAAGCTTTCTATCGGAACGAGCGTTTCGCTCGGGCGGTTTATGATTGCGGGGGACGTCGATATGCATTTTCCCGTGGGCGCATACAATCGCATACGACTCAACGAGCCCGAGTCGCAAGTGGGGCAGCCTGGGGAGCTTCCAGGACTCGAGGAAGACCGCGAAGTCGACAATCGCAGCATCGATCCCGGAAGAGAGTTCACCGTGAACGCATCGCTCGGTGGACGTGCCCCGATCGTGGGGGACTACTCGATACTGATGGGCGTATTCACTGATTTCTCTGGGTTGCCCACAGATTTCGAGGCCCTTAGCGAAGGCGCCGCGGTTGATTTTCTTGGTGGCAGCGTGGCGGTGGCCCGCACGCGTCCAGACTCTGAGTTCTTACTCGGGATCACCGGTCGCTATGGCTGGGGCGCGACCAACGGCGTCACCTTCACCGATCGCACCGATATCAAAGTCGACGTACGAGAGTGGTCCATGTCGCTGTTCATCGCGGGACAAGCCAAGCTCGGCGGATAGCATGCAACCCTTCGAGCTCCCTTTCGGGGCTAGCCGGTTTTGAGCGAACCGGATGTGCCGAAGATCAGATCAGGGATTGGAGTCAAGGACGCGTAGTTCTTGCTGAAGTCCGCGCTGTGGTGCACCTGATGTTTTCTCGTCAACGCGTTGATCGGCTCGAGAAACCACAACGGAATGTCGAGCCCTGAATGAATCAAAATATTGAGTGTAGAATATACGAAAAACGCCGCCGCGAACGCGTAGGGCGACACCGGCCCGACCACCCACGTAGACAACGCAAGCAATGACAGACCCGAGGTAAGCTCCAGCGGATGCTGAAAGAGGCTCTCTAGCGCGGTGGGATGCCGCGCTCGGTGGTGTACCCCGTGCACAAAGCGCATCAGTTTCTTGTGGTGAAGCGTTCGGTGCAGCGCATAGTAACCGAAATCATAGACCGCGAGGATGCCGAGCGATTGCAAGGCAATCGACGACCATGAACCAGCGTCCGAAGAGAACAGGTAGGGTCCAAGTCCGTACACGATCCCCAGCGTGATCCCGAGCGACAATGTCCCGATGATCGCCATATTGTGCACGCGTTCGCGGGTGGTGACCTTCATCGGCATATGCCCAGGAATGCGGTAGGGCTCCATGACCGGCCAGTGAAACGCCCAGGCGAGCCCGGCCAGGGTAAGCGCGTTGAACGCCAGAGTGCCTACGATCAGAAGGTCAAACGCGGTCATACCGAAGAAGCCTCAATACGCGCCCCGGGCGCGCGGGGCGACTATACGCCGAACCGCGACATTACGCACAAACGAGAGCTTCTGCGCACCAGAACGTGGTGATTTTCTTCGCAGAACGCCATAATGCGGTTCGGGAATGAAGTTTCGACGCACCTCATTGCCCCCGGCATTCCGCGGACGCATGCTCCGTATGCGCTGGGCGCAGTTTCGATCAAAATTTCGGGGCCGCGCAACAAGACTCAAAATCGGCGGCCGCATCAACCCGTGGTGGATCCGCGTCGCGGTCGTGATTGCGATCCTCATCGGCGCGTGGGCCGCCGCCGCTTGGCTCGTGCCGAACATCGCGCGCGAGCGCGTGGTGGCGATGGCGAAACATCGTTTCGGACTTCACGCAAGGGTGCGAGACGTTGGCCTGGGCCTCGGCAGCCTGCGACTTGAGCAAGTGGAACTGCGCGGCTCTACCGGAGGTATCGAAGTACGGTTACGCCAGGTCGTCGCCGACGCTAGCGTGTGGGCACTGCTCTTCCGCGGCACCAGCGCGATCGACGCAATCCGAGTCGACGGGGTCGAAGCGTCGGTGGATCTATCGCGCGAAGGAGCGAAGGACTCGTTCCGCACGATCCGAAGCAAGATCCGACGGCGCGCACAGCCCGCCAAACCGTCAGGCAGTTCTCGCAAAGCAGGCTCACGAGCTATTCAGGTACATCATGCACGCATTCGGGTCCGCGATCGGGTAGGGCTACTGGTCGACGTCCAAAAGGCTCGTGGCCGTGCCGACGGCGCATCGATCTCGGGCGCGCTCGACACACTGCAGATTGGCGACGCGCCTACCCACCGATCCGTTTTTCGGAACGTTCAATGGGCACTAAAGCACGGAACGGCCGAACAAATCGCTGTCGTCGATCGCATCACCGTGGAGCAGGGACGTGTCCAGCTGATCGAACTCGACGCCTCCAAGACGAAAGCGCCGACGCAGCAAGAAGATCGATTGCTGCGCCGGCTCAAAGACGCCCGCGCAGCGGTGTTGGGACCTCCAAAAAAGCGAGAGCCGGACGGCGACCCCGATCGTCACTGGACCGATCGCTTGGCTCCAGACGCAAACCTGTCCATCGAAGATCTCACCGTTCGCAGCCAATCCCAGCAAAGCAACCGCACGATCATCCGCGAGCTCCGCGCGCGCGTTCGCGCCCTCCCCGACGGCCGGCATCGACTGGTGGGTCGCGGAAAAACCGCAAGCGCCTCGGGCCCCCCGGGCGAAGTAGCCTGGGATTTGCGACTGTCATTGCGCAAAGCAGCGGGCGAAGGCTCCGTTTCGTTTGAGGCACTCCCTCTCGCGCTTGTTTCACCGTTTCTTCCCGCTATCCCGTGGCACGAACCCGCCCACGCGCGCCTCGACGGCCAGTTCCGGCTGCGCGCCGAGTCGCCAGCAAAACTAGCATGGACCGGCAGCGCGGCGCTTCGCAACGCGGCGCTCGCTTCCCCCAGAATAGGCTCCCAAGCCGTGCGCGGAGTCTCGGTCGGGCTCGAAGGCAACGGCTACTGGTTTCCGCCGCACCGCCGATTGCGCATCGATCAGCTCCGTCTGCGGCTGGGCGATGCGTTCGTTCAGCTTTCTGGAGACCTCGAACGCTCCGCGGACCACTATCGCGCCGACCTCAAAGCGGAGCTTCCGACCACCGCCTGCGACACCGCGATACGCGCCATTCCCGTCGACCTTCTCGCAGAACTCACTCAGTTTTCTTTCGCGGGAAGTATCGCAGGCAAAGTCGATCTTCGCCTGGACTCACGCGAGCTCAGCGAAAGCTTGCTCGATATCGACGTCAACGATCGATGCAAGTTTGTCACGGTTCCAGGAATCGCCGACCTAAGGCGCGTTCGCGCCCCCTTTGTGCACCGTGCATCCGAACCAGACGGAACCGTGTTTGAAATGATGGCCGGACCGGGCAGCAATGAATGGGTGCCGCTCGACATGATGAGCCCCTACCTTATTCAGGCGGTCATCGCCCACGAAGACGCGTCGTTCTTTCAGCATTCAGGGTTTGCCCCCTGGGCCATCAAAGAAGCTCTCGTTCGCAACCTTGAAGCTGGACGATACGTTCAAGGCGCAAGCACCATCACCATGCAGTTGGCCAAAAATCTTTTTCTGCAACGAGAAAAAACGCTCGCGCGCAAGGTGCAAGAAGTTTTGCTCACGTGGTGGCTCGAAAACGCGATGAGCAAACGCGACATTCTCGAGCTCTATCTCAACCTCATCGAGTACGGGCCGGGTATTTACGGCATTCGACATGCCGCGGAACACTACTTCGGACGCCTCGCGGGAGACCTCTCCCCTGCTGAAGCCGCGTTTTTCGCGACCATCCTTCCCAACCCCAAACGCTACCATCACTACTACGAACGCGGCCGATTGACGCCCCGCATGGCCAAGCGCCTCGAACGATTTCTAAAGCACATGGCCGAACGCGGCCGCCTCGACCCTGCGGCGCTCGACTACGGTATCGGCGAACTCGATAACCTGCAGTTTCGTCGCGAAGGCGAGCCGGCGCTTCCTCCCCATCGGATCCCAACGGCAGGCTCAGGGGTGTCGATGTCGGTTCTCCGCGGCGCAGCGCGGCGAACCGACGCCACGGAGAGTTCACCTCGAGCCGAGCGACCGCGACCACCGCAGGTCGAAGCCCAGAGCGCTCCCCCCGACGAATCCACTCCTCTCCGCGAATCC
Organism: Myxococcota bacterium; assembly: GCA_028284955.1. Taxonomy (GTDB): domain Bacteria; phylum Myxococcota_A; class Polyangia; order Polyangiales; family Houyiibacteriaceae; genus JANQQS01. Next base: position 65,456 of record JANQQS010000013.1, read on the forward strand.
GCTGCTCCCCGCAAGTCACGGAGCAGCGGCGCCGAAACGGCCGAGGTAGGTTCTGCCTCCGAAACGGAGACACCGCCCCCGACGGAAGCTAATTCCCCACCGACACCCAATCCTTCGCAGGCCACCTCTCCCACCGAACGCACACCCGACCCGCCTGCGGCGCAAGAGCCTGCCGCCAGCCCACCTACGCCGCCGGAAGAACAACCCTAGGAGGTTGGTGTCAAACGCTCCCGTCGGCTCGCTTGCGGCAGCTCCACGGGAAGAACAATCGCCACGCCACTTGCGCCGCCGCCGGGTCCACGGCATCTTGCCGGCGAGCGAGTTGATCTGCGCGAGGATGGCGGAATTGGCAGACGCGCCGGATTTAGGTTCCGGTGGGGCAACCCGTGGAGGTTCGAGTCCTCTTCCTCGCACCGGGCGACGAGTCGGTCGACAACCGGTTCACGAACATCAGTCGGACGGCGACGACGATGTGTCTGCTGAAGCGACCTCGCCTTGGTCAGGCATCGGGCGGTCTACGCTCGTCATCGCTTCGATAGGCACGACTTTGGCGTGTACCTCGCAACCGGTACTCCCCGTCTTGCAGGTCTTGCAGGCAACCACCGCCAGCCGCCGACTCACGAAAGACACTGCGGCGGGTTTGTCCCGCGCGGGTGTAAGAGACTCAAGCGTTTTTTCTGTGTGACACTTGGACGCCGAAAAGTCGTGAACGAGCACCTCGGTGCCCCCTTGAGCCACGGTGACGCACAATCCAGGAAGACCTTGCGGGTTGTTCTGGTCGAGCTGTTGGTCACCGGGGGTGCACGCCGAAGGTGCGAGCAACCCTCCTTGGCCAGACTTCTCCTCTTCGCCAGGAACCTCTTCGAGAGACGTATTCGCCGTACACGCTGAGAGACTCCCGAGCAGCATCAAGCATCCCTGAATCCGCGTTCGGAACCGTCGGCTCGATTCGCGGAACATCACAGTATTCATGTCGAGAACACAGTGCACGATTTATGCCGTACCGCTCTGCCTCGCCCTCGCGCTTCGAAGACTTGGCCCAAACCGTATGAATTCATGCGCTGAATCGTCCGCGCCAGGTTCTTTCCGGGTCGCAACCACAACGGTCGAGAGAAATTCTTCCTCCGCCCGGAGGGTCAAACTGATTGTTTGGGGAACCTATCGTTTCCATGGCCATGTACTGCGGCCAACGGACGCGAGAATTCTTCAGCGATCAGGCAATCTGGTACGGTCATTCGGGTGAGCCACGACCTTCCTCTATCGTCACCCTCCGACCCCCCCCCGTGGGTGCCTGCCCCCGGCGAGCGATTCGCGAACCGATACGTCATCCAGAGCCTGTCGGCGCAGTCGCCGGACTTGGCCATCCTTGACGCGACCGATCTATCATCATCGCAGGCCGTTCAAGTTCATCTTTTGCGGCACGAGCTTCCCCGGGAAACCCGCGAACTGTTCCTGCGCGCTGCAACGCGGATGGGTTCCCTGCAACATCCCAATATTGCGACTGTCTCTGCTGAGGGCGCGACCGCGGACCAGCCATTCGCAATCACTCACATAGATGCTGCTACGCCCCTAACCGCGACAGCCGGTGAAAACCTCGCGAAGCAATTTCAGCGCGTAGACGAAATCATCGAGGCAACAAGCGCCCTGCACGAAGCGGGCATCACACACCAGAGCATAGACGTCGCCGATTTTGTCATGGTCAACGGCCACGCGGTTCTTCGCACCTTTGGTTCGTGGGGGCTCTCGATTCGCCCTCTGACACATCGCGCGCGGATGATCCCGCTCGCTCCAGAAGCCAGCCTCGGGCTCGACCTTCCACCTTCCTACGCCCAGCGCACCGATGTTTTCTCGCTCGGCGGGCTCGCACTGTGGTTGTTTACCGACGCGCAGCTAGCTCAAGCTCGGGACCTGCGAGTCAAGCTCGAAGCCTCCACGACCACGCTACCCCCGCTCGCCGCAGCAGCCATCGAAGGCGCGATCCACGAAGACCCCCTCGAACGCACGCCAAGCGCAAAAACCCTCAGACAAGCATTCATTGACGTTCGTCGTCGAGGCGGCACCCGTCCCGACCAGCTGCGGATCTTAATCCTCGATCCGCAAATTGATTTTCTCGACTTCGCGGCCGATGTGTTTTCGAAATCGTTTCCTGGAGTAGGCATTGTTCCTTGCACGAGCGGCGCGGCTGCAATCATTGCGATATCACAGCTCCCATGTTCGATCGCCATCGTAGACCTGCACAACCCAGGAATGAATGGAGTAGAGCTCATCGCCGCGCTGAGAACCAGCGATCACGGAAAAAACTTGCCCGTCGTCATCACGACCGAGCGAGAGCACGCACACGATTGGGAAACGCTTTCCAGGCTCGGCGCGAATGCCCATGTCGCGAAGCCCGCCGATGAAGAAGCGCTCGTGTCTGTGGTGCGGTCAATTCTTAGCGAGACCGAGCAGAGCCACCGCATCGCCTAACCACCAGCCTGTTCCCGCAGTGCAACATTGACTTCTCATCCTCCACGCGACCGTCGTCCCGTCGCGCGTCGCCTTTTCGATCTCGCCTTGCCCGTGATCGGCCTCAACCTATTGAGCGTGCTCTCGCTCGCCGTCGACACTGCGATGTGCGGGCGCTTGCCTCGCTCTGCCGACGCGCTCGCTGCGATCGGGTTTGCTTCGCAGGTAGTCTTCCTCCTCATGGTGGCCATGATGGGCCTGTCCGTCGGCGCGGTTGCGCTCATGGCCCGAGCCCACGGCGCAGGGAACGACCGCCACGTCGCGCACGTGCTGCGCCAAGCCACCCTCCTCACCATCGCGCTCTCAGTCGCGGTGGCCATATTTGGAAACATCCTTGCAGGCCCTCTTCTCAGCGCCATGGGCGCGGGCCCAGAGCTCGTCGGTCTAGGTCTCGAATATTTGCGACCGCTGCTTGCGTGCACCGTTGTGTACTACCTGAACCTGCTCTACGCAGCCGCGTTGAGGGCAGTGGGCAACACCCGCCTACCGTTTTTCATCGGCCTCTTGTACAACGCGCTCAACGTTGCTCTCGACTATGGGCTCATCCTCGGCAACTGGGGCTTGCCCGCTATGGGCGTCGCGGGGGCGGCATGGGCCACGGTGCTTTCCCAGTCCGTCGGCGTTGTCATCACCGTCTGGATGTTGGCACGCGGCATGGGTCTGCGCGGAAGAATCGGTGTTCGCCGGCCGCTCGGTTCGGCCCGAATCGATCCGGTGGTGATCAAGCGCATTCTGCGTATTGGCGCCCCGGCAGCCGCTGATCTGCTGATTCTCAACGCCGCATTCATCTCCATTATTGGGATGCTCGGCCACCTCAGCGTGCTCGCGGTGGCTGCACACAGCGTTGGCCTTCGCATTCAATCGCTCGCACTCGTTCCCGGACTGGGTATCTCACAAGCCACCGGCGCGATGGTCGGTCAGGCGCTTGGCGCCCGAAATCTCATCGAAGCGCGCGAGGTCACCCGAGCGTCGATCGTCATGGCGACCTCCGTTATGGGCGCCATCGGCTTTGGAATCATCATGGGCGCGCGCCCCATCATGGCGATCTTCGATATCACACCGGGGCCCCTCGCCGATCTCTGCAACAAATGGATGGAAGTGCTGGGGTTTGGCATGCCGTTCGTCGGAGTGCACATCGCGCTGGTGGGCATGCTCAGAGGGGCCGGAGCCACGGCCACGAGCCTTCGCATCAACCTCGTCGGCACATTGCTGGTACAAATCCCGCTTAGCTATTTGCTGGGTTTTGTGTTCAAAATGGGGCCTTTTGGGGTCTGGTTCGCGTTTCCCGTGTCGTTTGTGGTCAAGGCTGGACTGAGTTTCGCGGTGTATCGACGGGGACGGTGGGCGCGTCCGTTGGCCACCGCGTAAGCGCCGCGCTATGCTGCGAGGGCAGGAAAACGCTTGACATGAGATGCGAAGTAGCGTTGGCGTTCGCGGCAGCTCTCGCGAGTGGGCTCGGAGTAGGATGCAGCCTCGAACGAAGCGGCACGATGGCCGAAGAAGGGGACGTAAACGCCGAACTAGCCAACTTCGGTACCATTTGCGACCCCCCGAACTGCGACGACGGAAACCCATGCACCGACGACGCATGCACCCCGCAAGGATGCCAGCATGCGCCCAATCGCGGAGACTGCAACGATCGAAACTTCTGCAACGGGTTCGATACGTGCACTGATGGCTCGTGTTCCGAGCACGGCGGCGACCCCTGCCCCGGACAGTCGTTTTGCGCACCGGAAGACGGAGTATGTCGAGGATGCAAGGACAACAGCGACTGTCCACAGCCTGCGTTCGGCTCGTGGAGCACGTGCGACTACGGCGGGTTCTGCGACGAAACCGCGACCCGGAGTCGCACCGTCACCGCGTTCGCTTGCGTCGCTGGAACCTGCGAAGCAAGCGAACGCACCGAAACCGAAAACTGCACGCGCAACACCGACAATCTGATTTGCGGCAATATCGTCCGCGGCAACTGGTCGAGTTGCGAGAACTTCAGCGGAGTCTGCGATGAGACCGGACAGCGGACTCGCCCCGTCACCGTTCCAACTTGCCGAAACGGTTCCTGCGAAAACGTCACGGATACCGAAACCGGGGCGTGCACGCGCGACACGGATTCCGTTCCGTGCGGTTCCGAAAACTGCACCGACGGACCTTGCGAAGGATTTTCGTCGCTCTGCGACGAATCAGGCACGCTCACCCGCGCGTGCACCCAGCCCACCTGCATGAATGGACGATGCGAAAACGTGTCGAGCAGTGATACCGTAGCGTGCTCACGAAATACGGATGGAAACGACTGCGGAACGAGCTGCGACAACTTTGGGCCCTGCAGCTACTCCGGCTTCTGTGCAGAAAACGGCACCCAAGAACGAACCTGCACCGACCTTGAATGCACGGGCGGGAGCTGCGCCAGCGCAGGCACCCGTACTGAAACACAAAACTGCTCCCGCAATAGCCGCGAAGGCTTCGAATGTGACCGCAACGAAGGCCCCTACGGAACCTGCGAACCAGTCTCAGTAAGCGGCGGCCTATGCGAACACGAACGAACCGTCGACATCAGCGAATGCATGAACGAAATGTGCGAATTTGACCGCCAAATCACTGAAATCGACGACTGCTCGTGTCCTTAAATCACTGGAGGGTCTGACCACAACCACAGTTCTTTTGAAGGGTCTGGCACCCAGACCCTCTCGTTCGGGATACGACCCCGACGATTCACCCAAGCTCCCCCGCCAGGAGGCACGAGACCAGGTTACGTGGGGTTGAATTGTAGGTGGCCGAGGTGTCGTTGTTGTCCACCAGTCTTGTCCTACCGCTGAAGCATGACGAGACCGGGGCCCCGTCGCGAAGCGATGGGGCGGCCGCGAAGCGGCCGGCGGCGGGTGGGGGGACCCGGTCGGGTCGTACCCGACTGGGGGGAGGGGCTGTGGCCAGCCCCTCCGGAGAAACACAGCGCACCCAAACCCTCTCGTCGGGGTACGACCCCGCCGATTCACCCAAGCTCCCCCGCCAAGAGACACGTGAGTTGGTTGTCTAATAGGTGTACTACAGTCGTCTGTTCGCACAATCACCGCAACGAATGTGCGACGCGTAACCGGGGCCCCGTCGCGGAGCGATGGGGCGGACGCGCAGCGTCCGGCGGCGGGTGGGGGCCCCCGCGGAATCGTATTCCGTGGGGGGAGGGTCTGCGGCCAGACCCTCCGAAAAAAACAGCGGCCCCGCGGAATCGTATTCCGTGGGGGGAGGGTCTGTGGTCAGACCCTCCAAGGACTCAGCGGCAACCGCCGTAGGATACCCCGCCGACGATCACATTCGTGACCGATTCGGTCCCTGCGACCACGCCATCGAAGTCGCGGCACTGGGTGCCGCCGGCGCAGTCTGCAGTTCCCACGCGGCAGAATTTGCGACACACCCCCGTCGTTGCACCTTGAGTTTCCTCGCTGCAATAAAGCCCGGGCGCACAGTCGAGATTGGGATTGCAGGAAGTGTCGTCTGCACCGCAGATCTTGCAGCTTCCTCCTTCGGCAATGGTCCCCGGGGGAGCACAAAAAGTCGCCCAGTTGGCATTTACCCGACTGACAAGACAGCGGAGCCCCGTAGGACACTCTTCCGAAGTAACGAGGTTACATTGCTCGGTGCACAAACCAATCCGGCCAGTCTCGCGCGGAACGAACAATGCGCATTGACTGCCCGGTCCCCCTTCAGCGCAATCCGAATCATCCTTACACAGCTTCATACACCGCCGAATCTCGGGCGAGACCTGAGCGCTCGATTTCGTGCAACTGAGCCCACCGACACATCGCTCAGTTTCTGAACACGCCTGAGACAACGTCTGCGTGCCCGGCGCTTCACACACGTTGTCTCCGCTCCCGGCAGGGTTTGGATAACACGCTTGCCCCGTTTCACACCCGGTTTGTGCCGGAGCATCGCAACCTCCGATCGCCCCTTCCTCTGGCGTAGGAGTTCCCGCGGGGGTCAACGCGTCGCCGCTGGTGTTGGTGGTGTCGGTGTTGGTGGTGTCGGTCTCGGGTTTGGGTTTCGTACTTCCGTTCGCGCAGCTCGCGAGAGACGCGCAACCCACCAAACCCAAAACGAACGCAAGCCGTCGAAAAAGCACCATATGGAAATACCCTTGCACGCGATATGCCACGTAGTCGCCTCGATAATTGTTGGCTTTTTTCCCCGCGACGGGGCTCACACTGGCCACCGCTGGGGCCATCCGTTCATGCACATGCCGCCCTGCCGCTTCGCGAGCCTTGCGCCCAGAGGTATGCCACGGTCCCCGAATGAGCCGAGCATTTGGCTATCTGGTCAGCGTAACGTTGATTTATGGGGCGACCACCCCGGCGTTTCGCAATCCCCCCCGCGACAGCTTTCCGTTTTCCGACTATCCCATGTTCTCGCACGGCCGGCCGACGCCCATGATGGACCTTATGCACGCCCTGGGAGTGGATAGCGAAGGCCAGCAAACCCCACTCCCGCCGATGGTGTCGGCACAAAACCGCGAAGTTTTGCAATCAATGAAAGCCATCATACGCCGGGTGTCCGCGGGAGAGGCCGAAGCGCTATGCGCCGAGGTAGCCGAAAGAGTCGCAAGCAGCGCCGAGTTCCCGAATATCGTCAAAGTAGAAATCGCGCACAGCGGCTACGATGCGGTTGCGTATTTCGAACAAGGTCCCGCGCCGAAATGGCGCCGCGTGTTTGCTCGTTGCCCAGTTCCGCGCCAGGGCGCACGCGACGTTCGTTCGGAGCAGCCTCGTGTTCGCTAAGCCTCGCTCGTTCATCGACAACTATTGGATGCGCGCCATGCCCGCCGAGCGCCTCGGAACCCTTCGCGTATTGGTGGGCGCGTACGCACTAGTCTACTTGCTCGCGCGCACGCCGCATTTGTGGAGCTACGGCGATCTTAGCCCCACCCTGTTCGGCGCCCTGGGCGTCGTATCGATCCTCGACCACCCCATCCCGCCGTGGCTTCATTATGCAACCATCATCGCGACGCTGATCGCGGCGCTCCCATTCGTGCTCGGATGGAGGCATCGCCTGTGCGCCCCGTGCTTTGCGGCGTTGCTGCTTTGGGTGCTCACCTACTCCAACTGCTGGGGGCAGATTCTCCACACCGACAATCTCCTCATGTTGCATGTCATCGTGCTAGCTCTGTCGGCGTCGGCGGACGCCGTTTCGCTCGATGCCGCTCGCAGCGCGGGAGACAAGCCGGCCGCGTCTGCTTCGTATGGCTGGCCGATCCGATTGCTCTGCGCCATCACCGTCTGCGTCTATTTGCTCGCCGGAATCGCCAAGCTCCGCAACAGCGGTCTGGATTTTCTCGGTGGGGAAACGCTGCGCAACTACGTAGCCTTCGGCAACGTCCGAAAAATCGAGCTCGGAAGCATTCACTCCCCGCTCGGCGTGGCGCTACTTCCTGTTCCAGAAATCTTCGCCGCCCTCGCCTACATCAGCTTCGCGCTCGAGCTCGGCGCGCCCCTTGCCCTAGTGCATCGGAAACTGGGCGTAACCTGGGTCGCCGCGATCTGGGGTTTTCACCTGGGAGTACTCGCGCTGATGGCCATCGCGTTCATCTACCCGCTCACGGGTATCGCGTTTGCAAGCTTTTTCAGGGTCGAGCGGTTGCCTCGAAGATGGCCTCCGTGGCGCGACCAACCTCTTTCGGCAAGGTCGCGAGCCTCCACAGCGAAGTAGCCCCATCGCGACCTACCCCCATCGCGACCTACCCCCATCGCGACCTACCCCATCGCAACCTAGCCTCCGCTGCGACGTAGCGCTGCGAGATACCCCCATCCCGCACCGACCGCGAGCCCCGCAGTGTGCGCGATGTTGGCCACATTGGCGAACACGCCGGTCCAGCACAGGACGAAAAACACCATCATCCACATCACGGTTGACTTTGGCATCCCCAAAGGAAACGTCGGGTCGCGGCGTCCGCGCACCCAAATGTATCCAAACAAACCCAAAATGACGCCTGACATGCCGCCGAACTTCGGGCCAGCCATGAAAAACTGCGCGCTGTTCGAAAGCACGCCGGTCACCACCACCATAAAAAGAAGGAACTTCGCAGAGTGAGCGCGTTCGATCGCAGTGCCCAGATCTTTGAGCCACCACATATTAAAAAACAGATGCAAAAAACCAAAATGGACGAAGATCGGCGTGAGCACCCGCCACACTTCGCCCCGCTGAACCGCAACCAGCCCCGCCGAACCTTTCGCCAGATCCGCGTAAGTAAAATATCGGACGACGTGTCCTGCTTCCCCCAACTTGGAAATCACCGCGATTCCGATGCAGCAGCCGATCAAAATAAGTGTCGCCGAACCAATCCATGGCGTTCCGAGCGCTTCGCGTGCCTTGACTTGGCGATGCCGGCTTTTCTTTTCCGCATCAGCAACCTGTCTGCGTTGTGCCCGCGCGCGCTTCCGACCTTCGACAAAACGTTTCGCGGCCGGGTCGCGTTCAAACTCCTCGTAGACCACCCGCGCGCTCGTCACGTCGCGCTCATCATGCACCCACAGGGCAACTTCACCCTCCCTCGTCGGTTTGATCGAGGTCTCAATGTCATGAACATAAAGGGTGTCGGCGAGCAGGCTGGCCGGTTCTTCATTGGGAAAGACGGCGAGAAGGCGCATAAGCGGCTCCGAGTGTAGCCAACGCGACCGAGCGCGCTACTCCGCAGGCAGCAAAACCATCGAAACCGCTCGAACCCTTCGAAAACACTCGCCACGCGGCGCTTCCGGGTCGCCCCCGGAGGTTCTCTGCGGTAACGTTTGAGAGTTGACGGAAGCGGCAGACCCCCCTGGCGAACAAGAAGACCGTGAATCGGGCGCCTCGCCCGAACTTGCGTCGATGATGGCTGCGCTTGGACACCGCTTCGAACGAATCGACCTACTCCAAACCGCTCTCACGCATCGCTCCTACGCCAACGAACACCCCGAGGAATGCACCTCCGACAACGAACGACTCGAATTTCTCGGCGACGCGGTGCTCGGATGGGTCATCGCATCGCTGCTCTGGGAACACTTTCCGAGCGCAAGCGAAGGTGAACTGACAAGACGCCGCGCCGACCTTGTATCAGAGCGCGGCCTAAGCTTAGTCGCCGCGGAGATCCATCTTCCGGAAGTCCTTCGGCTCGGGCGCGGTGAACGAAAGTCCGGCGGCAAACACAAGCCGCGACTGATCGCGAGCGCGTTAGAAGCCTGTCTGGGCGCGGTGTATCTCGACGGAGGCCCCGACGCCGCGCTCAAGGTCGGTCGCGCGCTTTGGGGCCCTCGACTCAACCTGCGCGCCGGCGGACGCCGTGATTTCAAATCCAGACTTCAAGAGCTTCTCCAGGCCCGCTCTGCCACCACGCCCCGCTATCGCTTGCTTCGATCCGAAGGGCCGGACCACGCGCGCATGTTTTTCGTCGGGGTTGAGGTCGGAGACGAAGTCGTCGCCAAAGCTTCTGGACGCTCCAAGATCGATGCGGAACAAGCCGCGGCAAAAATCGCCTGGGACCGCTTCGTAGCAACCGAAGGAGAACACACAGACACCGAACCGACCCATGAATAACCGACCCATGAATGATGTGGAGCGCACCATCTCCGAATTGCTCAAGCAGGGGCAACACCGGCAGGCTGCCGAACTCTGCGCCGAAGCTGGACAAACGCTGCGCGCCGCGGAGCTCTTCGCGCTCGTATGGGCTTGGCCAAGCGCGATGGCCCAGGCCGAAAAGGGCGGACACCTCGCCAAGGCGTACGAGTATGCGATCGCAGGACGCGATCGCGCTGCCGGACAGCGGGTGTTCGCTGCGCTGATGGAACGCCCCGATCAAGCTGTTGCCGCCGCCCAGTGGGCCATCCGGCACGGGCGAGATGCCGATGCCGCGCGCCTCGCGGAAGCCGCGCAGGATTGGAAGCACGCTGCTGCGCTCTTTGAACGAGCTGGTGAACTCTTCAGCGCCGCGCGTTGCTACGAACAAACCAAGAACTTTCGTCAGGCGGCTCGGCTCTACGAGCAAGCACTTCGTCATCATCCTGAAAGCGGCCTCGCGGCCCTGCGCCTGGGGATGATTCTCGCGAGCTCGGGCCGTTATGCCGAAGCTATCGTCGCTCTCCAGACCGCAGAGCGAACTCTCGAAATACCAGCCGAGGCTCAGGAATGGCTCGTCGTATCGTTCCTCAAGCTCGGCCTGGACGGGCCCGCGCGGGTTGCTCGGTCCCGTTTGCAAAAACTTCGCCCCGACGTTCCTGCGGAGACCGAAGAATTCTTGAACCAGTTCGCGAAAAACTCTCACGAGGGCGCGCTCCGAGCGCGGGTCGTCGCGAGCGCCGACTCTCCGGACACACGACTGCTTGCCGGGCGATACCGAGTCGAAAAAATTCTTGGCGCCGGCGCGACAGGGCGGGTGTTCCTCGCGCACGACGAGTTTCAGGGCCGGCCCGTCGCCGTGAAAGTGCTTCATGTGGGGACCGGCCCGTCGGGGCGGGAAGCCTATCTACGATTCGCACGCGAAGCGCGGGCATCTATGGAAATCGTTCATCCCAATCTCGTGCGGGTTTTTGAGTTCAACTCCGAAGCCCCCTTTTTGGTCATGGAATACTTGCCCGGCGGAACACTCGAGGATCGGTTGGCCGCTGCTGAACGAGCCGGTCGCCCGCTCACGATGCCGACCATTCGCTACGCCACCTCGGCCATTCTCGATGGTCTGCACGCGGTACACCGAGTCGGCATCACCCATCGTGATCTAAAGCCTGCAAATATTCTTTTTGGTGCCGCGGGAGAAGCGAAGCTGGGCGATTTTGGCGCCGCACATCTTCAAGATCTCGCCTCTACATTGACCGGCACGATGCTGGGAACGCTCGCGTACATGGCGCCCGAACAAATCCTAGGTTCGACGGCGCCGTCGGCAGCGACCGACCTCTACGCGTTTGGCATTGTGCTTTACCGCATGCTGACGGGACACCTTCCGTTCACCGGCCCAGATTTATTCTCGCAACATCTAAACGAGGAACCGACGCCGATCAGTCAATATGTGCCGCACCGTGGCAGCTTCGAAGGGCTTGTGCGTTCGCTGCTGCAAAAAGATCCCGGCCACCGCCCCGCTTCGGCCGAAGCCGTGCGCCGATTGCTCGAACAGATCGCCGACCCCGATGAGGATGTCGACGATGCCGTGGCACTACCTGAATCGACGGCGTCCGCACCCGACTCTCGGGAAGCTTCCCAAGCTTCCGATCGAGCAGAAAGCCGCTATACGAAACTCTCCCCATTCGATTCCGGCTGGGTCGCCCGCGACACGCTCCTCGGCCGCTTGGTCGAACTCCGACCGTACCGAGAAGACGATGCCGCAGTCGCCAAAACATGGGCGCAAACCTGCAGCACAAACGAGCAAGCCGTGTACGATATCGACGCCGACGCCGGGTTGATTGTGCTGGAGTACGCCACCCCCGAAACCAACCGAATTCGCTTTTCCGAAGAACAGAAGTAGTGGCACACACACCGAATCGGACACGGACGCTGAATCAGAATCAGACGCCGAGGGAGATCCCGATTCTGATGCAGATACGGACGCAGAATCGCAGAATCTGGTTCGGCATCTGATTCGGCGTCCGTGTCGGCGTCTGCACCTGTGTCCGTATCCGATTCAGCATCTGCATCCGCTCCTGATCCTGACCCCAAACCTGCCGCCCGATCCCGATGCCTCTCCCGATCCCGAACCTCATCCCGTTCCCACCGCGAGTAAAAGGCTCACGATCAACGCAAGAGGCCACTGCTGCTCGACCTAGGCTTTTTTCGATTCAGAGGGAGGAGCAGGAGGCTCGGTGGCCACGGGGCGAAGCTCCCCAAAATCGAGCACTTCAGTCTCTTCCGAACTAGACGCCGGCTCGTTCCCTTTGAGGGCCGCTACGGCTTCGCGAACGCTGCTTCCGATCACCGCCGCGGACGTGCTTTCCGGCGTAACGCGCAGCACGTTCGCGAGATCGCGCACCATCCCGCTGGTCGACCGGTATCGGTCGGCAGGGTCGGCGCTAAGCGCTTTGTGCACGATGGTGTGCAGTTCCGCCGGAACGTCTTCTCGTTTTTCGGACAGTGAAGGCACGTTCGCGGCCTGAATGCTCTGCAAGATTTCGAGCGGGGTATCACCTCGAAAGAGTTTCTCTCCTACGAGCCCCTCCCACATCACGATGCCCACGCCAAAGAGATCGCTTTGTACCGTCGGATCTTCGCCACGGGTGAGTTCCGGCGCCAAGTAAGAAAGCTTTCCTTTCACCATCTGCGGTTGGGTCATGCGCGCGCGATCCATGGCGCGCGCGAGGCCGAAGTCTGAAAGCTTCACGTTGCCGGTGACGCTCATCAGAATATTCTGCGGAGTGACGTCGCGATGGTAGATCGGCGCTTCCGCGCCTCGGGCGTCTTTGCGGTCGTGCGCCGCGCCAAGCGCCTTGAGTACCTCGATGCCCACCGCCATCATCAAATGCCACGGCGTTTTCTCCTTCCGCAGCGAGTAGGCATGGCACCAATCGAGCAAATTCAGCCCGTCGATCCATTCCATGACCAAAAAATAGGCGCCTCGATCGTCCTGATCGAAGTCGTGGATTTGCACGATGTTGGGATGCTGAAGCTCTGAGACCACCCGTGCTTCCTCAACGAACATCGCCACAAATTCTGGATTGTCGGAAAGCGGTTCGAGCAGTCGCTTCACCGCGACTGGCCGTCTAAAACCTGCCGCGCCGTGGGTGATGCCCTGATATACCCGCGCCATGCCTCCTTCGCCGGCGAGGTCGCCGAGCTCATACTTTCCGGCAAGACGCTTTCCGATTTGGCTTTCCATAGTCGTCGACGGCCACCCGGGCGGGCCCGGCTAGGCCACCTCCACCAAGGCGCACCCCCGAAGCATCCACATCCCCCGAAGCATCCACACCCCCCCAAGCATCCACACTAGGCGGAACCCGGGGCCGAACCTTGGCCGCCCTGAACTATACCCTGAAGTTCCCCCGACTCGTAGAGCTGACGCACGATGTCGCACCCACCCACGAACGTGCCCGCTACATAGAGTTGCGGAATCGTGGGCCAGTTGGCGTATTCTTTGATGCCCTGACGCACCTCGGGGTCTTCGAGGACGTTCACGTGGTGAAAATCAACGTCGAGACGCCGCAACACCTCCACCACCGTGGCGGAAAACCCGCACTGCGGGAAGTGTTTCGAACCCTTCATAAACAGGACCACCTTGTGGCCTTCGACCACGCCCTGAATCCGCTCGCGAACCGCATCATCCATTCTTCACCTCGGCACTGCGTTCAACCGACCCGTTCAACCGACCCGTTCAACCGACCACTGTCACCCCGATACAGATCGTCACCCCGATGCAGTCTGCCACTGCTTCGGGGTATACGTCTTTAGAGCCAAAGCGTGCACCGGTCCACTCATCAGCTCCCCAAGCGCCGCGTAGACCAGCTGGTGCTGCTCGATCAACGTTTTCCCGTCAAACTCGGCGGACACGATCGTGGCTTCGTAGTGGTCTCGCGTGCCGGTGAGATCCACAATTTTCAGATGTTCCACGCCAGTCACGCCTGCGCGAATCCGCTCTTCCACCACCGCTGGGTCAACCATTGGGGTAGCCGTAAGTCAGGCGACTCGCGATGTCAATCGCGCCGCGATTTCGTTTACGACAATGAGAGCGCCATCATCACATGAATGGAACAATTCGCACACAGACAGCGCAATTTCAGCACAAACCTACTCCATCCGGATCGTTTTCAATCGCGCGTTCACGTGACGGGCAAGCGACAGCTCCTGGTCGCGAGGCAGCGTCGTGGTCGCGGAAAAAAGAGCAAATGCAGCCAGCTCGTGAAGCCCTTGGTAGAGCCCTTCAACGGGGTTATCTACGTCGGAATCTACCAACGCATCGGCGACTCGCTCGGGCTCCAGACACCCGTAGTCGTCCACCCCTTCGCCGAAGTAGGGCGCGTAACCGCTGCCTTGAATCCAGCTGGCGAGCGTTTCTCGGGTTTCCTGTACGCCGCCGTAGGTAGCTACCGCCACAAAAATATCTTGCATCACCTCGTTGAATCGGTCGACGAGCTCGGTCAACGCTTCGCGGCCGACTCGCGCGGTGGTATGCAGCACGATTTGTTTCTGCTGCAGCAAATGAAACACCGCCTTCGTGGTGAGAAACTCGCCGAGGCCGGTGAGTCGAGAGATTTCATCAATCGACCGCTGCCCATCACACAGCGGTCGCACTGCGAGCACGTTCTCGTCGGGTTTTTTGAGCTCCGGCGCGCCGGAAACAAGGTCCGGGACCATATGGCTGCCGGGGATTTTATCGCGAAACAGCGCCATTTCGTCGATCCGCTGCACGCCTTCCATGAGCAGACTCTGAATCGCGATATGCACGGTGTTCGGCGGAGGGTCCGCATCGGCCGCTTCTCCGGGAAGGGCAAACGCGTAGCACCCTTCGCCCATAAGCAGCGCATTGAAGAAAATCTGCTCCGATTGACTCTGCAAATGTTGAAAGAGCTCCTGGCGATCGATCAGGCCGCGCGCCACGCAGAGCTGACCAAACCGCTGATCCGCCTCGAGCTGGCTGAGCAGCTCGTCGAGTTGGGAGCGCGTCACTACGCCCGCGCGGAGCATCACTTCGCCGAGGCGCTCCCCGATGGCGGTGCTGCGCGCGTGTTTGAGCGCTCCTTGATCAAACGAAAGCTTTCGCTGAATTCCGCTCGACAGGGCCGCGCTCGACAGGGCCGCGCTTGACAGGGCCGCGCTCGAGACCCCGGCGGGAGGATTGCTCATCAGCGTGAGTTCGCCCCGCCATTGCACCTGCGCAATCACACCAATGATTTCCATGACCGTCATGCGGCTGATGATTTCGCCGGCCATGAGCACCCGGCCCGACTGGCTTGGGCCATCGTCGCGCTTCAACAGAATCAGCCCCGCGGCGTCGGCCGCGATACGGTATCGACCCGCGAGCGCGCTTAGCCGCTGACGCGCCTCGTCGTCCTCTGGACGCACGGAGCCATCGAGATCCACCACGACCCGGTCGCCCACGTGTTCCGGGGTGCTCACACCCTCGATGGTATTGCATACGCGCGGTCTCCGGCTACATCAAGGGGCACAAATCGTTACCGGGGGTGAGAAACAATGGGAAAAATCGCGTTTGTATTCCCTGGGCAGGGAAGTCAGAAAGTGGGTATGGGCCAGGCGGTCTTCGATGCGTTCGAGGCGGGTCGGGCAACGTTTGAAGAAGCCGACGCGGCACTCGGCGAATCGCTCAGCTCGCTTTGTTTTGAAGGGCCCGAAGACGCGCTCAAGCTCACCGCGAATACGCAGCCAGCGATTCTCACGACGTCGATCGCGCTGTTTCGCGCGCTCGATGCGCCGTTCGACGTAGCCGCGGGGCATAGCCTGGGCGAGTACAGCGCCCACGTCGCGGCAGGCACGCTGTCATTTGCCGACGCAGTGCGTACCGTGCGAGCGCGCGGTCAGTTCATGCAAGAGGCCGTGCCGGTCGGACAAGGCGCCATGGCGGCAGTGCTCAAGCTGGATCGCAAAGTCGTCGAAGACGCGTGCGCGAGCGTCGACGGCATTGTCGAACCGGTAAATTACAACTCTCCCGGCCAGGTTGTGATCGCGGGCGAAGCCGAAGCCGTCAAACGCGCTTCCGAAACGCTCGCCGCGCAAAAAGGTCGCGTCATGCCGCTCCCGGTAAGTGCCCCCTTCCATTCCCGTCTGATGAAACCGGCCGAAGATCGGCTGAAACCGAAGCTCGCCGAAGCAAAGTTCGATAACCCCGCCCGCCCCGTCTATGTCAACGTGGATGCGGAGCCAGTCACCGAGGCTGCAGCGGCTGAGGATGCACTCGTGCGCCAGGTCAGCCGACCGGTGCGCTGGGAGGAAAGCGTCGCCGCGATGGCGCGAGACGGGGTCAGCCTGTTTGTCGAAATCGGCCCCGGAAAAGTGCTCACCGGCCTCATCGGGCGCATCTCCAAGGAAGTTCAGCGGGTCAGTGTCCAATCCCCTGAGGACTTCGACGCAGCGCGAGAAGCCATCCAGCAAGCCCGCGCCACATGAGTTCACGACCGCAACGTAGTCCTCGCGTGCGCCTCCAGGGTTACCAGCTTGGATCCAAGGTCATTGTCCGCTCGCCATCGGAGGTAAAATCTACCGCCACGCCGGTCGCGAGCTCGTCGACCTTTCGACGAGGCAAATCTGTCAACGCACTGTTCGCAAGGTATTGAACGCAGTCGACGTACCGACCCGGTTGAGGGTGCGCAAGGCTACGAAAGGCAAGCAGAGCCGCCGAGTGCCGCGTGTGTCGATGTTCAAACATCAACGGGGTGGCTCGGCAGTTCACCAGCGCCAAGAATAGATCGTCCATCCGGTGAACGGAGTAATACACGCTCGACGTGGGCACTCGGACGGAACGAATACGATAGCTGATCTCCGGCTTTCGAGACATGAACACCCAACTCGCGGCGTACTCGTCCAGCGCGGCTTTGCGCAGCCACTCGTGGGGAGGCGGCGAGCCATAGCGGTACCTGAGATAGTTGCTCACGTCGTCACCGGTCGGCGGATCGAACTCTCGAGAGGGTAGAGTCGGATGAGAATGCCAGCTCATCGTAATTCGCTCACGAGATCTCGCGAGCTCGTGGGGCCAATAGCCACTCAAATGACACGCGAGTTGCCGATTGGCGCCCGTTTGAAACGCAAAATATCGATTCGAATCCAGGTTGCGCACCACAATTCCGCAGTACTCGCCACGAGCTCCAAGTTTCGCCGGGTCTCGACCAACATGGGCGCGAATATCATTGCGAGCGGCGAGCTCGGTTGCGCGACCGTTCTCCGGAGAGAGGGGCGCGCGGGGCGCGTTCCGCCACAACAGTTTTTCAGTCGAGCGCTCACCAGCCGACAGGGAATCGGACGATGATGCTGTACAGCCGCAAAAAACAACAGCCACGGCGACTTCGAAACGACGGTCGCGTTCACGCATAGAAGAGCGAGGAGAGCAAGAATCGTTCCGAAAAGAATCGGCACCTCGTCTTTTTGTTGACAGGTTGTAAAGTCGCGACCGGTTGACGAAGCGCGTCAATCGGGTAGACAACGCGCGCTATGAGGTTCGAATTATAATGCAAAACATCGTGTATGCGGCCCCCGTGGCCGGGGTTCTCGCGCTTCTTTTCGCGTTTACAAAAGCGAACTGGGTTCGTCGTCAAGATGCGGGCGACAGCACCATGCAGGATATCGCGGCCCGCATCCAAGAGGGTGCGATGGCCTTTCTCAAGGCTGAATACCGCGTGCTCACGGTGTTCGTGGTCATCGTGGCAGGTCTGCTCGCGGTCGCGAATATGGGCGACGCGGCACGCAGCCCTCTGATCGCCTTTTCGTTCGTGATGGGCGCGGCGGCCTCCGCGATCGCGGGCTGGGCCGGCATGAAGGTCGCGACCGACGCCAACGTGCGCACCACCTCCGCGGCACGAACCGGGCTTCCGCCTGCGCTGCAGGTCGCGTTTTCCGGCGGCGCGGTGATGGGCATGACGGTGGTGGGCCTCGCCGTGATCGGGCTGGGCGGCCTTTATCTCGCGTATTCGGGGTCGCTTTTCCCGGGAGACCTCGCGAAAACCATCAACGTGCTGACCGGGTTTTCCATGGGCGCGTCGTCGATCGCGCTCTTTGCTCGCGTCGGCGGCGGAATTTACACGAAAGCGGCAGATGTCGGCGCCGACTTGGTCGGCAAAGTGGAATCCGGCTTGCCCGAGGATGACCCCCGAAACCCCGCCGTGATCGCCGACAATGTGGGCGACAACGTGGGCGACGTCGCAGGCATGGGCGCCGATCTATTTGAATCTTATGTCGGGGCCATCATCGGCGCGATGGTGCTTGGGCTCGGCTACGATGTGGTCCAGTCGACCGGCGCGGATCGCAATATTGCGCCCATTCTGATGCCACTGGTGATCGCCGCGGCCGGCATCATCTGCTCGATGGCCGGCACGCTCGTGGTCCGCACCAAAGAAGGCGGCAACCCGCAGCATGCTTTAGATACTGGCGCGTTCGGCGCCGCGGCGGTGATGGCGGCAGCCACGTTCGGCATCGCCCAGGCGATGTGGCCCGCCCAGGGTGCCCTCGTGCTCGGCTCAACCAACCCCGTGCTCTGGTGGGAGGTTGGCGTAGCCACCGTGATCGGCCTCGGCACAGGCGTCGCGGTAGGTCTGATTACTTCGTACTACTGCTCAATGGAAAAACCGCCGGTCGACAGCATCGCCGAGCAATCGAAGACCGGATACGCCACGAACATCATCGCGGGGCTGGGCGTGGGCATGGAGTCGACCGCGCTGCCGATCATCGTGATCGCGGCCGGCGTAGTAGGCGCAGCGTCGGTGGCAGGCCTGTACGGCGTAGCGGTCGCCGCGCTGGGCATGCTCTCGACCACCGGCATCCAGCTTGCGGTCGACGCCTACGGACCCATCGCCGACAACGCAGGCGGAATCGCGGAGATGAGCCATCAAGATCCCGCGGTTCGGGAGCGGACCGACAAGCTCGACGCGGTCGGCAACACCACCGCCGCGATCGGGAAGGGTTTCGCGATTGGCTCGGCGGCCATGACCGCGCTCGCGCTGTTCGCGGCGTTCGCGCAAACCGCGGGGATTCAAGGCATCGATATCTCGAAACCGATCGTGATGGCAGGGCTCTTCGTAGGCGGCATGTTGCCGTTTCTCTTCTCTTCGATGGCGATGTCCGCAGTAGGCGACGCAGCCATGGAAATGATTGAAGAGGTTCGCCGGCAGTTTCGCGAAATCGACGGGCTGCTCGAGGGCCGCGCGAAGCCCGACACCGCGCGCTGCGTGGAGATTTCCACGCGCGCATCGATCAGACGCATGATCGCCCCCGGCGCCCTCGCCATTGTCACCCCGGTCGTGGTGGGCTTCGGCGGCAACGTGTTCGGCCCCGGCATGGGCCCAGAAGCACTCGGCGGGCTGCTCGCCGGGGTGACGGTCTCCGGCGTGCTGATGGCGATCTTCATGTCCAACGCGGGCGGCGCCTGGGATAACGCGAAGAAGTCCTTCGAGGGCGGCGGCTACAAGATGAAAGACGGCGCGGTACACAAAAAAGGCTCCGAAGCCCATAACGCCGCGGTCGTCGGCGACACAGTCGGCGATCCCTTCAAAGACACCGCCGGACCGTCGCTCAATATTTTGGTCAAGCTCATGAGCGTCGTCGCACTCGTCATCGCTCCGCTCATTGCCTAGGAGGGTTTGAGGCAAACCCTCCCCCACGCGGGTACGACCCGCGCGGGGCCCCCTCCCGACTCCGGCCGCTGTCGCGTCCGCCCCACCGCTTCGCGGCGGGGCCCCGGCAGTTCAACCCAACGTAACCAGGTCGCGTGCATCCTGGCGGGGGAGCTTGGGTGAATCGGCGGGGTCGTACCCCGACGAGAGGGT